>NZ_JBWKJU010000012.1:0-213348 GCF_056432025.1 Streptomyces sp. NPDC045695 | reverse complement strand
GAGGGCGACCGCGCCGTCCGCGTTGCGCTTGAACCAGATGTTCGGGAAACCGAGGAAGCGGTGCCAGGCCACACCCATGTTGGTGTTGAGCGAGACCACGATCATCCAGATCAGCGAGGTGCCGATCTTGATCATCGCGGTGAAGTAGATGGCGTTCTGCAGCGCGCTCGCCGAGAGCCCCTTGAAGGCCAGGACCAGCGGGTACGAGACGAAGTACGCCGGCTCGTACGAGTCCACGTGGTGGATCGCGCCTTCGAGCCCGCGCAGGCACAGGATCGCGAGGCCGATGGTGAGGATGATGTACTCGACGAAGTACGCCTGCCAGGCCTTCGAACCGGTGAAGCGCGACTTGCGGCCGGCCCGCGAGGGCAGGCTGAGCAGGCGGATCACCATCAGGACGACGATGCCGACGACCGTCATCAGGCCGATGAACTCGATGTAGAGCTCGAACGGCAGGAAGCCGCCGACGACCGGCAGCACCCAGTCGGCCTCGAAGAGCTGTCCGTAGGCCTGCGCCAGCGTCGGGGGCAGCGTCAGGAAGCCGATCGCGACGAACCAGTGCGCGAAGCCGACGATGCCCCAGCGGTTCATGCGGCTGTGGCCGAGGAACTCGCGGACGAGGGTGAGGGTTCGGGCCTTCGGGTCGTCCGTGCGGCTGCCGGCCGGCACGGGCTGGCCGAGCTTCACGAAGCGGTAGATCTGCGCCACGGCTCGGGCGAGCAGCGCGACGCCGACCACGGTCAGGACCAGCGACACGATGATCGCGGCGAGTTGCATGGGAGGGCTCCTCGAGCGGCATTACTAAGCGGTAACTTATATAGTCAAGGCCTGAGGTTACCCATTCCCGACGCCGCAATGTAGCCGAGCGTGCGGTGATCTGTGTCGCTCAGGCTTGCCTATGACGGTAGGCCGCCCGCGGGGTCTGCGCCAGGATCGCCAGGTCCATCCCCAGCCAGTGGTTCTCCACATAATGACGGTCGAGCAGGGCCATCTCCTCCCAGGGCAGATCCGAACGTGCGCTCACCTGCCACAATCCGGTCATTCCGGGCCGTACGAGGAGCCGGTCGGGGCGGTCGGTACGGGGCTCCGGGCGCGGCCCCACCAGGGACATCTCCCCGCGGAGCACGTTGAACAGCTGGGGGAGCGCGTCGAGCGCGGACCGGTCCAGCGCCTCTCCGAGGCGGCCGGTGCCGTCGGTGCGCAGCCGCCAGGTGTGGAACGGCCGTCCGGCCAGGCCGGCGGCGGGCTCCTTCACGACGAGGGGCCGTGCGCGCTGGGTCGCGTAGAGGAGCCCGGCGGCCAGTGCGAGCGGCGCCGCGCACAGGACCAGCAGGATCACCGCCCCGAGCACGTCGAGCACCCGCTTCGCCGGTGGGGCGGCGGGGACCCGGACCCGGACCCGCGGGGCGGTGAGTGTGAGGGGCATGCCAGCACGCTGCCGCATGCGCGTGGCGGCGGCGGGGCGCCGCGCGGCGGCGGTGACCCGTTCGGCCGTCCCGCCGCTGCCCGGCACGCCGCCCCGCCACAGCCGCCTCCGCGGCTTGCGCGTAAGCGGGGCCTAAAGGTTGAGCCCCCTCGACTCAGCTCTGTTGACGGCGGCGCGGCGATGCGGCATGGTTGAGTCTGTTCCACTCAAGTCAGCTGGAGGAATCGAAATGGCACGTGCGGTCGGCATCGACCTGGGCACCACTAACTCCGTCGTCAGCGTTCTGGAAGGCGGCGAGCCCACCGTCATCACCAACGCCGAGGGCGCCAGGACCACGCCGTCCGTCGTCGCCTTCGCCAAGAACGGCGAGGTCCTCGTCGGCGAGGTGGCCAAGCGCCAGGCGGTCACGAACGTGGACCGGACCATCCGCTCCGTCAAGCGCCACATGGGCACTGACTGGAAGATCAACCTGGATGGCAAGGACTTCAACCCGCAGCAGATGAGCGCCTTCATCCTGCAGAAGCTGAAGCGCGACGCCGAGGCGTACCTGGGTGAGAAGGTCACGGACGCGGTCATCACCGTCCCGGCCTACTTCAACGACTCCGAGCGCCAGGCGACGAAGGAGGCCGGCGAGATCGCGGGCCTCAACGTCCTGCGCATCGTCAACGAGCCGACGGCCGCCGCCCTGGCCTACGGTCTCGACAAGGACGACCAGACCATTCTCGTCTTCGACCTCGGTGGCGGCACCTTCGACGTGTCGCTCCTGGAGATCGGCGACGGTGTCGTCGAGGTCAAGGCCACCAACGGTGACAACCACCTCGGTGGCGACGACTGGGACCAGCGCGTCGTCGACTACCTCGTGAAGCAGTTCCAGAACGGCCACGGCGTCGACCTGTCCAAGGACAAGATGGCGCTCCAGCGTCTGCGCGAGGCCGCCGAGAAGGCGAAGATCGAGCTGTCCTCCTCCACGGAGACCTCGATCAACCTGCCCTACATCACGGCTTCCGCCGAGGGCCCGCTGCACCTGGACGAGAAGCTCACGCGCTCGCAGTTCCAGCAGCTCACCGCGGACCTCCTGGACCGCTGCAAGACCCCGTTCCACAACGTCATCAAGGACGCCGGCATCCAGCTGTCCGAGATCGACCACGTGGTCCTGGTCGGCGGCTCCACCCGCATGCCGGCCGTCGCCGAGCTCGTCAAGGAGCTGACCGGCGGCCAGGACGCCAACAAGGGCGTCAACCCGGACGAGGTCGTCGCCATCGGCGCGACGCTGCAGGCCGGTGTGCTCAAGGGTGAGGTCAAGGACGTCCTGCTCCTCGACGTGACCCCGCTGTCCCTGGGCATCGAGACCAAGGGCGGCATCATGACCAAGCTCATCGAGCGCAACACCACGATCCCGACCAAGCGCTCGGAGATCTTCACGACGGCCGAGGACAACCAGCCGTCCGTGCAGATCCAGGTCTACCAGGGCGAGCGCGAGATCGCGGCGTACAACAAGAAGCTCGGCATGTTCGAGCTGACGGGCCTGCCGCCGGCCCCGCGCGGCGTCCCGCAGATCGAGGTGTCCTTCGACATCGACGCCAACGGCATCATGCACGTCACGGCCAAGGACCTCGGCACGGGCAAGGAGCAGAAGATGACCGTCACCGGCGGCTCCTCGCTCGGCAAGGACGAGGTCGACCGCATGCGCCAGGAGGCCGAGCAGTACGCGGAGGAGGACCACCGCCGCCGCGAGGCCGCCGAGTCCCGCAACCAGGGCGAGCAGCTCGTCTACCAGACGGAGAAGTTCGTCAAGGACAACGAGGACAAGGTCCCGGCCGACGTCAAGACCGAGGTCGAGGCGGCCGTCTCCGAGCTGAAGGAGACGCTCAAGGGCGAGGACACGGCCGAGATCCGCACCGCGACCGAGAAGCTCGCCGCGGTCAGCCAGAAGCTCGGCCAGGCCATCTACGCCGACGCCCAGGCCGCTCAGGGCGCCGCCGGCGCCGCCGGTGACGCGGGCCAGGCCAAGGCCGACGACGACGTCGTCGACGCCGAGATCGTCGACGACGAGAAGCCGAAGGGTGGCGCTGCCTGATGTCGGAGGAGACCCCGGGCTTCGAGGAGAAGCCCGACGTCCCCGCCGACGCCGCTCAGGACGACGCCGAGCCGAAGGCCGCCGACTCCGCCGACACGGCGGAGGGGGCGGCCCCGGCCGGGGACACCGCACAGGACACGGCCCTGCTGGCGCAGCTGGACCAGGCCCGTACGGCGCTCTCCGAGCGCACCGCGGACCTCCAGCGGCTCCAGGCGGAGTACCAGAACTACCGCCGCCGGGTGGAGCGGGACCGGATCACCGTCAAGGAGATCGCGGTCGCGTCCCTCCTGACGGAGCTGCTCCCGACCCTGGACGACATCGGCCGGGCGCGCGATCACGGCGAGCTGGTCGGCGGCTTCAAGTCGGTGGCCGAATCGCTGGAGACGGTCGCCGCCAAGATGGGCCTGCAGCAGTTCGGCAAGGAGGGCGAGCCCTTCGACCCGACGATCCACGAGGCGCTGATGCACTCGTACGCGCCGGACGTCACCGAGACGACCTGCGTGGCGATCCTGCAGCCGGGGTACCGAATCGGCGAGCGTACGATCCGTCCCGCACGGGTCGCGGTGGCCGAGCCCCAGCCGGGCGCGGCCCCCAAGTCCGCAGGCTCCGACCCGGCGGCCGCGGAAGGCGAAGCGCCGTCGTCGTCGGAGGACGCGGATGCCCCCGACAAGGGCTGATGCACCACACGTAAAGGCACGGGAGGAGGGACACCGGGGATGAGCACGAAGGACTTCGTCGAGAAGGACTACTACAAGGTCCTCGGTGTCCCGAAGGACGCCACCGAGGCCGAGATCAAGAAGGCGTACCGGAAGCTCGCGCGCGAGTTCCACCCGGACGCCAACAAGGGCGACGCCTCGGCCGAGGAGCGCTTCAAGGAGATCTCCGAGGCGAACGACATCCTCGGCGACGCGAAGAAGCGCAAGGAGTACGACGAGGCGCGCGCGCTGTTCGGCAACGGCGGTTTCCGCCCGGGGCCGGGCGGGGGCGGCGGCTCGTTCAACTTCGACCTGGGTGACCTCTTCGGGGGCCAGCCGGGCGGCCAGGCCGGCGGTTTCGGCGGCGGTCTGGGCGATGTCTTCGGAGGTCTCTTCAACCGCGGCGCCGGCGCCGGTGCGGGCACCCGCACCCAGCCGCGCCGCGGCCAGGACATCGAGTCGGAGGTCACCCTCTCCTTCACGGAGGCGGTGGACGGGGCCACGGTCCCGCTGCGGATGTCCTCCCAGGCGCCCTGCAAGGCCTGTTCGGGCACCGGCGACAAGAACGGCACCCCCCGGGTGTGCCCGACCTGTGTCGGCACCGGGCAGGTCTCGCGGGGCAGCGGCGGCGGCTTCTCGCTGACCGACCCGTGCGCGGACTGCAAGGGCCGCGGCCTGATCGCGGAGAACCCCTGCGAGGTCTGCAAGGGCAGCGGGCGCGCCCGCAGCTCGCGCACCATGCAGGTCCGGATCCCGGCGGGCGTCTACGACGGCCAGCGGATCCGGCTGCGCGGCAAGGGCGCGCCGGGCGAGCGCGGCGGTCACGCCGGTGACCTCTACGTCGTCGTGCACGTCGGCAGCCACCCGGTGTTCGGCCGCAAGGACGACAACCTGACGGTGACCGTGCCCGTGACGTTCACGGAGGCGGCGCTGGGCGCCGACATCAAGGTCCCGACCTTGAACGGCCCCTCGGTGACGCTGAAGCTGCCCCCGGGCACGCCCAACGGCCGCACCATGCGGGCCCGCGGCAAGGGCGCGGTCCGCAAGGACGGCACCCGCGGCGACCTGCTGGTCACGGTGGAGGTCGAGGTCCCGACCGAGCTGTCGGACAAGGCCCGCGAGGCGCTGGAGACGTACCGAGAGGCGACGGAGTCGCACGACCCGCGCTCCGCCCTGTTCGAGTCCGCGAAGGGAGCATGAGCATGGACGGCCGCCGACGAACCTCCCGCTTGGGGAATGGGTACCAGCTCACCGACGAGACCCCGGTCTACGTGATCTCGGTGGCCGCCCAGCTCTCGGGCCTGCACCCGCAGACCCTCCGCCAGTACGACCGCCTCGGCCTGGTCTCCCCGGACCGTACGGCCGGCCGCGGCCGGCGCTATTCGGCCCGTGACATCGAGCTGCTCCGTACGGTGCAGGCGCTGTCCCAGGACGAGGGCATCAACCTGGCGGGCATCAAGCGGATCATCGAGCTGGAGAACCAGGTCGCCGCGCTCCAGCAGCGCGTGGCCGAGCTCTCCGCCGCGGTGGACGGTGCGGCGGCCACGCTGCGGGCCCGCGAGGCCCAGGTGCACGCCTCGTACCGGCGCGACCTGGTCCCGTACCAGCCTCCGCAGCCGGGCAGTGCCCTGGTCGTGTGGCGGCCGAGCCCCAAGCGGCCGATGGACTGACGCAGGACGCGTGCAGGTGGTTCATGTCCACCCTCAGGCTCCGCCCCTCCCAGGGCGGGGCCTGAGGCGTTTCTAGAGGCCTTCCGGGTCCAGGTCCTCGGGGTCGCAGGGCTGCCCCGGGTCGCAGGGCCGGGTGAGGATGCCGGACTGGGCGATGAGGTAGCCGAGCTGGGCGCGGCTGCCGCTGCCGAGGGTGGTGGCCAGTTTGGCGATGTGGGCGCGGCAGGTGCGCACGTTCATGCCGAGGCGGCGGGCGATGGCCTCGTCGACGTGGCCCTCGATGAGCAGCTGCGCGATGCTGCGCTGCACGCCGGAGATCCCCCCGGGCGTGCGCCGGTAGGTCACTTCCTGCTGGAGGGGCACGGCGCGGTGCCACAGCTGCTCGAACACCTTGATGAGGTAGTCGACCAGGCCCGGGTGGCGCAGTTCCAGGGCGACCCGTCGGTCGTCGCTCACGGGGATGAAGGCCACCGTGCGGTCGAAGATGATCAGGCGCTCTATCAGTTCTTCGAGCGTGCGGATCTCCACCTTGCCCGCGGAGATCCGGTCCACGTAGGCGAGCGTGCCCTGGCTGTGCCGTGCGGTGTGCTGGTACAGGGTCCGTATGCTGACCCCGCGGTCGATCAGCGGCTGGTCGCGCTCCAGCGCCTGCGTGAGGGCCTCGGAGGGCCGTGCGCCGCCCGGCTGGACGGTGAGCACCTCGGTGTGGCATTCGGCCGTCGCGAGGTTCAGCGCGGCGTTGATCCGCTCGAAGCCCTCCAGCACCGTGATGGCGTGGGTGTTGGCCGGGCTCTGTGCGCTGATGGCCAGGAAAGGCTCGAAAGTGTCGGTGAGATCTACAGCGCTGCGTCGGCGGTCCTGGATCTCCCGTTCAATCGGATGGAGCCGTTGAGCCAGGGCGACGGACGGGGGAACCGGGCGAAGCTGGTTCGCGTCATCCGGGTCGGGCTGCAGAAGGGCGAATTCAAGCAGGCAGGGGGCGTTCTGGATCTCGCTCCGGGCGATCCGGCCTGTGCTCAGCGCAGTGGCGTACAGCCGTGTTCCCTCACCGCACATGGACGTGACGGGGTGAGGATGTGTCGGCTTTGTCCCGTTTCGTGTCAAATCTCCACCCCCCAGGGTCCTGAACATGCAAGAACATGATGCATCGTCCCTGTGGCATTGACGTGCCTGAATGAGCCATCGTCTGACACGCGGGGGAGAGGATTCCATCAAGTGAGGACGAAGCCGACCATGTTCAAGAGAATGCTTCGCTCGGTGCTTGCCATAGGTTTCTCCGCCGTTGCGGTTTTTGGGGCAGTCAGCGCCGTCGAAAGTGACGCGGGGAGCGCTAGGGGCGGTCAGGGCACGACCCTGACGAGCACCGAGTTCGACACCGGCTGGACCACGGCGCCCGCGGGCAAGTACGCGGACACCGGCTGGACCAGCGGCCAGCTGGGCGGTGCCGATACAGGGTGGACCCACGCACCTGTGACGGTGTCCGCGTGACCCCCGACGACCGCGGCTTCCGCCGCGAGATGGCCTCCGCCTACCGCTCGGGGTGGCAGTTCATCGATCTCGCCACGGCCATCCCCCACCCTGGCGATTCGTTGATGGTCACCCTGTTCGGCCAACCGATCGTCATCGTGCGCGAGGAGGACGAGGACGTACGTGCCTACCGGTGCCTGCGCCGCCCGCGGGGCGCGCCGCAGCCCGTCCGCTGCGAGGTGCGCTACGGAATGGTCTTCGTCAATCTCGATCAGCGGGACCACCAGCTGTTCGAACCCGATATCACCACCGCCACCCCCCGCAGTGCCTGAAGCGATTCCCCCGTCGTCCCAGATCGCTCAGGCGCTACCCCCACACAACGGCGCCATCGTGGACCTGACCACGATGGCGCCGTTGTGATGTCCGCGTCCAGGTGTCGAACCGGACAAGGTCCAGGTGTCGAACCGGACAAGATGAAGGCTCAACGGCTCAAGCGCGCCCCATGGCCCGGTCCAGGGTGATCTCCATGACGACCCGGTCCGGATTGGGCGACGGCGTGCGCCCGTAGCGCTGCGCGTAGCGCGCCACCGCGTCGGCGACCGACGCCTCGTCCGTACGGATCACCGCGCGCCCCTCCAGCGTGGCCCAGCGGCGCCCCTCCATCTGGCACACCGCCACCCGCGCGCCCCCCGGCTGCGCCGCCTGGGCCGCCAGGATGTTGCGGACCTTCTTGCTGTGCTTGTTGCTGATCACCCGGGCGAGGCCCGCCTGCGGGTCGTACGTCACGCCCACCGGCACCACGTGGGGCGTGCCGTCCGGGCGCGGGGTGGTCAGCGTGCAGACGTGCCGCTCCTGCCAGAAGGCGAGGTACTCGGGCGTCGGGTTGAGTACGTCTTGGGACATGGCCGAAGCGTACGTCTCCCTCGTGCCCTCACCTGTCTTGAGTGGAATAGACTCAACTTTGCAGACGCTGTTTCTGTCAGACTCAGTCGTAGTGAAGTCGAACCCTCTGGAGAGGAGAAAACGCCGTGGACGCCGAGCTGACCAACAAGAGCCGGGACGCGCTGAACGCGGCCACGAGCAGGGCCGTCAAGGACGGCCACGCCGACCTGACCCCCGCGCACCTGCTGCTGGCCCTCCTCGCGGGCGAGGACAACGAGAACGTCATCGACCTGCTGGTGGCCTCCGACGCCGACCAGGCCGCCGTCCGGGCCGGCGCCGAGCGGCTGCTCGCCGCCCTGCCCAGCGTCACCGGCTCCACGGTCGCGCCCCCGCAGCCCACCCGGGAGCTGCTCGCCGTCCTCGCCGAGGCCGACGAGCGGGCCGGCGAGCTCGGGGACGAATACCTCTCCACCGAACACCTGCTCATCGCCATCGCCGCCAAGGGCGGACCGGCCGGTGAGGTCCTTTCCGCCCAGGGCGCGACGGCGAAGAAGCTGCTGGCCGCATTCGAGAACGCACGAGGAGGACGGCGGGTGACCTCCCCCGACCCCGAGGGCCAGTACAAGGCCCTGGAGAAGTTCGGCACCGATTTCACGGCGGCGGCGCGCGAGGGCAAGCTCGACCCGGTCATCGGCCGCGACCACGAGATCCGGCGCGTCGTGCAGGTGCTCTCGCGCCGCACCAAGAACAACCCGGTGCTCATCGGCGAGCCGGGCGTCGGCAAGACGGCCGTCGTCGAGGGCCTGGCCCAGCGCATCGTCAAGGGTGACGTCCCGGAGTCCCTGAAGAACAAGCGGCTCGTCTCCCTGGACCTCGGCGCCATGGTCGCGGGCGCCAAGTACCGCGGTGAGTTCGAGGAGCGGCTGAAGACCGTCCTCGCCGAGATCAAGTCGAGCGACGGCCAGATCATCACCTTCATCGACGAGCTGCACACCGTCGTCGGCGCGGGCGCCGGCGGCGACTCGGCCATGGACGCGGGCAACATGCTCAAGCCCATGCTGGCCCGCGGCGAGCTGCGCATGGTCGGCGCGACCACCCTCGACGAGTACCGCGAGCGGATCGAGAAGGACCCGGCGCTGGAGCGGCGCTTCCAGCAGGTGCTGGTCGCCGAACCCTCCGTCGAGGACACCATCGCGATCCTGCGCGGGCTCAAGGGCCGCTACGAGGCCCACCACAAGGTCGTCATCAACGACAGTGCGCTGGTCGCCGCGGCGACCCTCTCCGACCGGTACATCACCTCCCGCTTCCTGCCCGACAAGGCCATCGACCTCGTCGACGAGGCCGCGTCCCGCCTGCGGATGGAGATCGACTCCTCGCCGCTGGAGATCGACGAGCTCCAGCGCGCGGTGGACCGGCTGCGGATGGAGGAGCTGGCGCTGAAGAACGAGTCCGACCCGGCCTCGCTCGAACGCCTCGACAAGATCCGCAAGGACCTCGCGGACAAGGAGGAGGAGCTGCGGGGCCTCACCGCCCGCTGGGAGAAGGAGAAGCAGTCCCTCAACCGCGTCGGCGAGCTCAAGGAGCGCCTCGACGACCTGCGCGGGCAGGCGGAGCGGGCCCAGCGAGACGGCGACTTCGACAGCGCCTCCAAGCTGCTCTACGGGGAGATCCCGGCCCTGGAACGCGAGCTGGCGGAGGCCACCGAGGCCGAGGCCGAGGCGTCCAAGGCCGGAGCGGTCAAGGACAGCATGGTCAAGGACGAGGTCGGCCCCGACGACATCGCGGACGTGGTGGGCGCCTGGACCGGCATCCCGGCGGGCCGCCTGCTCGAAGGGGAGACCCAGAAGCTGCTGCGCATGGAGGACGAGCTGGGCCGCCGTCTGATCGGCCAGAGCGAGGCCGTACGGGCCGTCTCCGACGCCGTACGCCGCACCCGCGCCGGAATCGCCGACCCCGACCGCCCCACCGGCTCCTTCCTCTTCCTGGGGCCGACGGGCGTGGGCAAGACGGAGCTGGCCAAGGCCCTCGCCGACTTCCTCTTCGACGACGAGCGGGCCATGGTCCGCATCGACATGTCGGAGTACGGCGAGAAGCACAGCGTGGCCCGCCTGGTCGGCGCCCCGCCCGGCTACGTCGGCTACGAGGAGGGCGGCCAGCTGACCGAGGCGGTGCGCAGGCGTCCGTACTCCGTCATCCTGCTGGACGAGGTCGAGAAGGCCCACCCCGAGGTCTTCGACGTCCTGCTCCAGGTCCTGGACGACGGCCGCCTCACGGACGGCCAGGGCCGGACGGTGGACTTCCGCAACACCATCCTGGTCCTGACCTCGAACCTGGGCAGCCAGTTCCTGATCAATCCGTCCACACCGGCGGACGAGAAGAAGCGGCAGGTGCTGGAGGTGGTCCGGGCGAGTTTCAAGCCGGAGTTCCTCAACCGGCTGGACGACACCGTGGTCTTCTCCGCGCTGGGCGAGGACGAGCTGGCGCGCATCGCCCGGCTCCAGATCGGCCGCCTCGCCAAGCGGCTGGCCGACCGGCGCCTGACCCTGGACGTCACGCCCGAGGCCCTGGCCTGGCTGGCCGACAAGGGCAACGACCCGGCGTACGGCGCCCGGCCGCTGCGCCGCCTGATCCAGACGGCGATCGGCGACCGCCTCGCGAAGGAGATCCTCTCCGGCGAGGTCAGGGACGGGGACACGGTCCGCGTGGACGTGGCCGGCGAGGACCTCCTGGTCGGCAAGGCCCCGTAACGCGGGCGCCCGGCCGGGAGCCGACGCCCGTAAGGCGGGCTCCCGGCCGGGGCGGCCCGCCCCAGGGCGCGGCCCCAGCGGCCTGCGAACGCTCACATGTCCCCCTTTGCCGGGCGCACCCCCTGTCCGCCCGTGGCGGATCGCAGCCGTCGGGCTGGACACGGGGTGGGCGGGATGGGGGAGGATGAAGGTATCCGCACGAAGGGAAGTACACGGTGAGCATCGACCCGGCCTCGATTCCGAACTTCGGAGGGCAGCAGCCCGATCCGCAGGCCACAGGACCGGCGGGCCCCGTCGTCCCCGACCAGGAACTGGTCAAGCAGCTGCTGGAGCAGATGGAGCTCAAGTACGTCGTCGACGACGAGGGTGACCTCGCGGCGCCGTGGGAGGACTTCCGCACCTACTTCATGTTCCGCGGCGAAGACGAGCAGCAGGTCTTCTCCGTGCGGACCTTCTACGACCGTCCGCACAAGATCGACGAGAAGCCGCAGCTCCTCGAGTCGATCGACGACTGGAACCGCCGCACCCTGTGGCCGAAGGTCTACAGCCACACCCACGACGACGGCTCGGTCCGCCTGATCGGTGAGGCGCAGATGCTGATCGGCACCGGCGTCAACCTGGAGCACTTCGTGTCCTCCACGGTCAGCTGGGTCCGCGCCTCCATCGAGTTCGACAAGTGGCTCGTGGAGCAGCTCGGCCTGGAGAAGGAGATCGACTCCACCGAGGGCGACGACGAGGGCAACGGCGACGGCAACTAGCCGTCACAGCGGTACGCGGGCCACCAGCAGCAGGTAGAGCCCGTAGCCGTAACCGAGCCCGGCCACCACCGCGGTCACCACGACCGCGGTGCGCGGCCGGGCTCTCGCCATGACGGCGGCCAGCGGCAGGAGCAGCGGGAAGGCCGGCAGCAGGAAGCGCGGCTTGGACTCGAAGAAGCCGGCCCCGCCGTAGGTGATCACCATCAGTATCCCGGTGTACGCGAGCAGCGGCAGCGGGGTGCGGTCCAGCACCAGCAGCATCGCCAGCAGCCCCGCCACGGCCAGCAGCACCACCGTCACCGTGGTGGCGAGCGGCACGTGCCCGCCGGTCAGCACCTGCTCCGCCGAGCGCAGCGCCCCGCCGCCGAAGTCGAAGCGCGAACCCCAGTCGCGCTGCACGGCGAAGTAGCCGCCGAAGGGGTCCTGCACCTTCGCCCCGACGGCCACGACGTACGCCGCCCAGCCCACCGGCGCCAGCAGCCCGGCCAGCCACACCTCGGGCGCACGGGACCTGCGCGCGAGGATCGTGTACAGGGCCATGGCGGACACGGCCGCGGCGACCGCGAGCCCGGTGGGCCGCGTCAGCCCGGCCAGCACGGCGAGGCCCGCGGCCCACAGCCAGCGGCCGCGCAGCAGGGCGTACAGCGCCCAGGCGGCGAAGGCGGCCAGCAGCGGCTCGGTGTAGACGAGGGTCAGCACCACCGCGTGGGGCAGCGCCGCCCACAGCCCCACGAGGAGCAGTCCGGCGCGCGGCCCTATGACCTGCTCACCGACGCGGTAGATCCCGACGGCGGCCACGGCGGCGGAGACCCAGGCGACGAGGAGCCCGGCGGGGACGAGCCCGCCGGGCAGTATCTCGGAGACGATCCGTATCAGCGCCGGGTAGAGCGGGAAGAAGGCGTAGTCGCTCTGCACGAAGCCGGTGCCGGTGAGGGGGCTGGGCGACATCACGGTCCGCCCGTAGCCGTTGGCGGCGATCCCGAGGTACCAGGCCGAGTCCCAGGACTGCCCGAGCACCCGCAGCGGATCCCGGCCGGCCCACCAGGACCCGAGGGCGAGGACCAGTACGCCGGCGCCGCGTACGGCCGCGAAGACCCCGAGTGCGATCACCGTCGTGGGCGCAGCCGACCGTACGGCCCGTACCGCGCGCATCTCCAAGGGCGACGCGGACACGGTCGCTCTGCCCGTTGCCATCTATCCCGACACTCCAGCTCTCGGTTGGTCCGCCCACCGGGTGGTGGGGGCTTCGGGCACGTTCAGGCGATCAGCTTCACACCGGTTTCGGGCCCCCCGCAAGCACGCACGGTGCGGACGGGGCAGCGCCGCCTCAGAGCAGCCGCAGCCGGGCGGCGGCCTCCCGCAGGACGTCCTCGCGCTTGCAGAAGGCCCAGCGGACCTGGGTCGCGCCGGCGGACTTGTCGTCGTAGAAGACCTGGTTCGGGATGGCGACCACGCCGCAGCGTTCGGGCAGGGCGCGGCAGAAGGCCAGGCCGTCCTTCTCGCCGAGCGGGGTGATGTCGGTGGTGATGAAGTACGTGCCCTGCGGGCGGAAGACCTCGAAGCCGGCGGCCGTGAGTCCGTCGGCGAGGATGTCGCGCTTGGCGGCCAGATCGGCGCGGAAGGCGTCGTAGTAGGTGTCGGGCAGGGCCAGGGCCTCGGCGATCGCGTACTGGAAGGGGCCCGAGGAGACGTAGGTGAGGAACTGCTTCGCCGAGCGGACCGCCGTGACCAGCTCCGGGGGCGCCGTGACCCAGCCGACCTTCCAGCCCGTGAAGGAGAAGGTCTTGCCGGCGGAGGAGATGGTGACGGTGCGCTCGCGCATGCCCGGGAAGCCGGCCAGGGGCGTGTGGGAGCCCTCGAAGACCAGGTGCTCGTACACCTCGTCCGTGACGACCAGCAGGTCGCGCTCCACGGCGAGGGCGGCGACGGCGGTCAGTTCCTCGCGGGTCAGGACGGTGCCCGTCGGGTTGTGCGGGGTGTTCAGCAGGAGCAGGCGGGTGCGCGGGGTGACGGCGGCGCGCAGCTCGTCCAGGTCGAGGACGAAGGCTCCGGCGTGCGGCCGCAGGGTGACGGGGACCCGGACCGCGCCGGCCATCGCGATGCAGGCCGCGTAGGAGTCGTAGTACGGCTCCAGGGCGATGACCTCGTCCCCCGGTTCGAGGAGGGCGAGGAGGGAGGCGGCGATGGCCTCGGTGGCGCCCGCCGTGACCAGGACCTCGGTGTCGGGGTCGTAGGAGAGCCCGTAGAAGCGCTGCTGGTGGGCGGCGATCGCGGTACGCAGCTCCGGGACCCCGGGGCCGGGCGGGTACTGGTTGCCGCGGCCGTCGAGGACGGCGCGCGAGGCCGCCTGCGCGATCTCCGCCGGACCGTCGGTGTCGGGGAAGCCCTGGCCGAGGTTGATCGAACCGGTGCGGGCGGCCAGCGCCGACATCTCCGCGAAGATCGTCGTGCCGAAGGCCGCCAGGCGGCGGTTCAGGAAGGGGCGGTCGCTGCTCACGGGTGCGCTCATGGGCGCCATCCTGCGGGCAAGCTCTGGAGTTGCTCAAGTGTGCTTTGGGCCGCGTGGCCGGAGGGAATTCCCCCTGCACGCGGGACGCGGGGATCCCGCCCCCGGGCAGACCCGGGCGTGAGAGAGGGGGCAGCCGTGGTCTACGGCTTCGCAGTACTGGGAGTGCTGGGCGTCGCGTTCGTGGTCATGATGCTGGTGCGTTGGGGCGGCGGATCCTCGTCCGGTTCCTCCTCCGGCAGCAGCAGCAGCTGGTGGGCCGGCGGTGGCGGTGGCGCCGGGGGCCGCTCCGGCTCGGGCGGCAGCGGATCGTCCTGCGGCGGTTCGTCCGCCTGCGGTTCGTCCTCCTGCGGTTCGTCCTCCTGCGGGGGCGGGGGGTGCGGTTCCAGCTGACCGCGGCACCGTCCCGACGAGGGCGTTCGACGGTCTGCTCTCCGTCGTGCGCCCTCTCGTGCGCCCATGCACCACGACGCGCGGGAGGCAACATCCTGAACACCTGAACTGCGGAGCCCCCGGGGGGATGTAAACCACTTCATGTTGGGTAAAAACGCTGTGAGTGCCGTGCCTTTCATGATTCCCTCGGTTGAGTAGACCAGTCCTCGGACCACCCCCCTGGACTTCCTGTGGACCCGTGCCGGTGTCCCCCACCCGTTGACTACCGCTGGCGGGCCCCGGCCCATCTCCCTCGCGCGTTTGCGGAGCCGACTCATGCTCACGACCCTCCAGACCTCGTACACCGACACGCGTGCCGCCGACCTCGCCTGGGCCCTGGGCCGGGACCGGCTGCCCGCCCTGGCCGTACTGCACCTCGAACTGTCCGGCGCGAAGGTCGAGTTGCGCCTGCTCGGCGCCTCCCATCAGGTACTTATGGAGGAGGGCGAGGTCCTTTGCTCGGAGACGGTCGCCTGCATGCCCGGCAGCAGGACGCCGCTGCCCCTCGGAGTGGCCAAGCGGGTGGGCGACTGGGAGTACGAGTTCGCCGCGCGGGTCGAGACCCTGTCCCAGGGCTCCTTCGCGGGGCGGGCACAGGAGTTGCTCGCACTGGTGGCGGACCACCCGAACGGACTAGCGGGAACCTTTCCCGGCAGTCCGCACGCGTTCACCGCCATGCTCGCGCAGCGCCACGAGGGACAAGTGCGCTGGCGGACCTGGCACGCCTACCCGCAGGAGGGCCAGCTCGTGGCCACCAGGACGCGGGTGGGGGTGCGCACGGCCGCCCCGGCCGCGGCCGTCGTGGAGTCACCCGCGCTGCTCTAGGGGGTGTCTGGCGGGTCAGGCCGGATCAGGAGCGGCGTTGTCCGATCGTTGTGATCGCTGGGACGCAACTACGCCAACCGGCCCAATCGGTACGCCACTTGCACCCATGTGGGTGACCGGGTGCCGGTGGGCGGTGACGTACGGTTCGCTGCATGATCGACCGTTCCGTCCCGCGCCGGGTGCTTCCGGCTCCGGAGCCCACGGGTAAGGAGACCGTCCCGGCCGCCCTGCCCGTACGGCCCCGGACCGGCCGACTCCTCGTCCTGGCCACCGTGTTCGTCTGCGCCGCCTGCGGTCTCGTGTACGAACTGGAGCTGCTCGCCCTCGGCACGTACCTGATCGGCGACTCCGTCACGCAGGCGTCGGTCGTGCTGTCCGTCATGGTCTTCGCCATGGGCGTCGGTTCCCTGCTCGCCAAACGCCTGCGCCACCGGCCCGCCTTCGGCTTCGGCGCCATCGAGGCCGGGCTCGCCCTCCTCGGCGGGCTCTCGGCCATGGCGCTGTACGCGAGCTTCGCCTGGCTGGGGGAGTCCCGCCCCGCGCTCGTCGCCTTCTCCTTCGCCATCGGGGTGCTCATCGGCGCGGAGATCCCGCTGCTCATGGCCCTCATCCAGCGGATCCGCAGACAGGACGCGGGCGGGGCCGTCGCCGATCTGTTCGCCGCCGACTACGTGGGCGCACTCGTCGGCGGCCTCGCCTTCCCCTTCCTGCTGCTGCCGATGCTGGGCCAGCTCACGGGCGCCATGTTCACCGGCACCGTCAACGTGATCGTCGGCGGCGGGCTGGTCCTGTGGCTGTTCCGCCGCGACCTGAGCCGGCGCTGCCGCTGGCTGCTGATCGCCGCGAACGTGACCGTCCTGGCCGTCCTCGCCTCCGCGACCCTGCTCGCCGACGACTTCGAGCGGGGCGCCCGGCGCGCCGTCTACGGCGAGGAGGTCCGGGTCGCCGTCCAGACCGGGGTGCAGGAGCTGGTGCTCACCGGCCCCTCGACCGGCTCCCCCCGCTCCCTCAACCTGTACCTCGACGGGCGGCTCCGGGTCAGCGGCTACGACGAGTACCGCTACCACGAGGCCCTGGTCCACCCCGCGATGACCGGCCCGCACGCCCGCGTCCTGGTCCTCGGCGGCGGCGACGGGCTCGCCGCGCGCGAGGTGCTGCGCTACGAGGACGTCACCTCCGTCACCGTCGTCGACATCGACCCCGTCGTGGTCCGGCTCGCCCGCACCGATCCGAAGCTCTCCGCGCTCAACGCCGGCGCGTTCGAGGACCCGCGCCTGGCCGTCGTCCACCAGGACGCGTTCCGCTGGCTGCGCGGACCGGCCGCGGGGGGCGGGTTCGACGTCATCGTCTGCGACCTCCCGGACCCCGGGATCACCCCCAGCAACCCCAAGCTGTACTCGCAGGAGTTCTACGGGCTGGCCGCGCGGGCCCTGCGCCCGGGCGGCCGGATCGCCGTACACGCCGGGCCGCTGGCCACGCGGCCCCGTACGTACTGGACCGTCGACGCCACCCTGCGCGCGGCGGGCCTGCTGACCGCCCCCTACAGCGCGGGCGGACGCCTCTCGGACTTCGCCGCCGGGACCGACCGCAGCCCGCTGCGCGCGACCGGCGCCCCCACGCAGGACTGGGGCTTCGTCCTGGCCGCCCGCGACGAGGTCCCCGCGCTGCACGTGGACCGCGACACGCCGGGGCTGCGCTCGCTGTCCACCCGCTCCCTGCAGGACGCCGCACGGGACGCGGAGCGCACCCGGGTGTCCGGGCTGCCGCCGTCGACGCTGCCGCACCCGAGGTACTCCTGACCGGCAACCTGACGCCCCGGACACCGCCCACTCGGTAGGCTCGACCGCATGGAGCATCAGGTGTTCGTTCCGGTACCGGCAGACGATCTCCGCGCCGTGCTGCGCGACCCGGCCCGGCTGGCCGGATGCGTGCCGGGATGGCAGCAGGACGCCGACACCGGTACCGGGCCGCTCGCGGGCCGGCTCAAGGTCCGGGTCGGCGGGAGCACCGTGACCTACCGGGGCGCCCTGACCGTCACCGAGCGGGACCCCGCCCACTTCACCGTCGACGGTGAGGGCACGGAGGCCCGGGGCAGCGGGACCGTGAGGTTCTCCCTCGATCTGCGGCTGGCCGGGACCGAGGGCGGGACCCGGCTGGACCTCGCCGCCGGGGGCACCGCCGACGGGCGCGCCGCCGCGTTCACCCCCGAGGCCGCGGCCGCGGCCGTGCGGCGGATGCTGGAGCGGGCCGCCGAGCAGCTGGCCGCTGCGGCGGGGGAGGACTCGGCCGGCGAGGAGGCGGCTGCCGAGGTGAGTGATCCCGTGGCCGACGCCGAGGCGGTCGAGGAGGCCGCGGGGACGGGGGAGGGACTCGACGAGGGGCTCGGCGAGGTCACCGCCTCGCTGTTCGACACCGAGGTGCCGCCGCCGACCCTGGACCCGTTCCTCGCGGGCGAGTTCGAGGACTTCGACGGGGCTCCCCGGCCCCCGGCCGAGGCCGCCCACGCCCGCCGCACGATGATCGGCCGCAGCGCGGAGGAGGTCGACCACGCGCCCCCGCGCGGCCGTTACGCCCCGGTCCCCGCGCCCAGCTCCACCACCGCGGGGGACAGCCTGCGCTGGATCGCCCCGGCCGCCGCCCTCGCCCTGGCCTCAGCCGTCGTCATCGGCCGCGCCCTGCGCCGCCGCCGTTAGTCCCTTGCGGGGATACGGCAGTACACCGCCTAACCTCCACCGTATGACTACGCAACTGACGGCCGGCGGCGCCGAGGTGACCGTCGACCAGGAGAACGGCTGCCGGATCAGCAGCCTGCGCATCGACGGCACCGAACTGCTGCGCCAGGGGGCCCACTACGGGTCCTTTCCGATGGTCCCGTGGTGCGGCCGGATCGAGAACGGCCGCTTCCGCGACGGCGCGGCCCTCCACCAGATGCCGGTCAACCACCCGCCGCACGCCCTCCACGGCTTCGGCCGCGACGCGCCCTGGCGCGGTGCCGGGGCCACCGCGACCGAGGCGGCTTTCACCTACGACCTCGTCGCGCCGTGGCCGTACCCCGGCCGGGTCACCCAGGTCTTCGCGCTCGCCGAGGACTCGCTGACCCTCACCCTGGGCGTCGAGACGTACGGGGACTCCTTTCCCGCCCAGGCCGGCTGGCACCCCTGGTTCCGGCGCGACCTGGGGGCCGGCGGCGGGGACGTGCAGCTCGCCTTCGAGCCCGCCTGGCAGGAGGAGCGCGGCCCCGACCACCTCCCCACCGGCAAGCGCATCGACCCCACGCCCGGTCCCTGGGACGACTGCTTCGGCATGCCGGAAGGGGTCGACGTCACCCTCACCTGGCCCGGCGCGCTGGAGCTGAGGCTCACCAGCCGGGCCGAATGGGTGGTCGTCTACGACGAGGACCCCGAGGCGGTCTGCGTGGAACCGCAGTCCGGCCCGCCGAACGGGCTGAACACCCTCCCGCGCCTGGTCACCCCCGTGGACCCGCTGGAGATCTCCACGACGTGGACCTGGCGGCGGCTTCGCCAGGCGCTGCCAGACACCCCCTAAGCTCGGGGCCATGACTGACGTACGCGATGCGCTTTTGCAGCAGATCAAGGACAAGGCCGTCGTGCACGGCAAGGTGACGCTCTCCTCCGGCCGTGAGGCCGACTACTACATCGACCTCCGCCGGATCACCCTCGACGGCGAGGCGGCCCCGATGGTCGGCCAGGTCATGCTCGACCTGACCGCGGAGCTCGACTTCGACTGCGTGGGCGGTCTGACCCTGGGCGCCGACCCGGTCGCGACCTCGATGCTGCACGCCTCCGCCGCGCGCGGTCAGCGGCTGGACGCCTTCGTCGTGCGCAAGGCGCAGAAGGCGCACGGCATGCAGCGCCGTATCGAGGGCACCGACGTGAAGGGCAAGCGCTGCCTGGTGGTCGAGGACACCTCGACCACCGGCGGGTCCCCGCTGACCGCGGTCGAGGCGGTCCGCGAGGCCGGCGGCGAGGTCGTCGCCGTCGCGACGATCGTCGACCGCGGCGCGGCCGACGCGATCGCCGCGGCCGGTCTGGCGTACCTCACCGGCTACCACCTTGAGGACCTCGGCCTGTCCTAGGGTCCCGGGGCCCCCTCGGGACCTCGTCCGGGACTCCGGACCGGTCACCCGCGGAACTGGTGACGAAGGTTCCCAGGGGTGCCGGGTAGGTCCTGACCTGGGCTTTTTCGAGCCGCTGGGATGTTTCACGTGAAACATCCCAGCCGTTCGGACCGCACTGTGGGACGGGCAGGGTGGAGTGTCGGGCGGAGTCTGGAAAGATAGGCGCGACGATGACGTCGCCCCCAGGTCAGGGCCCGCAATAAGCACACTCCCCGCACATCCAAGGAGCGGACAGATGCCCATCGCAACCCCCGAGGTCTACAACGAGATGCTCGACCGGGCGAAGGCAGGCAAGTTCGCCTACCCGGCCATCAACGTGACCTCCTCCCAGACCCTGCACGCTGCACTGCGCGGTTTCGCGGAGGCCGAGAGCGACGGCATCATCCAGATCTCCACCGGTGGTGCGGAGTTCCTGGGTGGCCAGCACAACAAGGACATGGTCACCGGCGCTGTCGCCCTGGCCGAGTTCGCGCACATCGTCGCCGCCAAGTACGACATCACGGTCGCCCTGCACACGGACCACTGCCCCAAGGACAAGCTGGACGGCTACGTACGTCCGCTCCTGGAGGTCTCCGCCGAGCGCGTGGCGCGTGGTCTGAACCCGCTCTTCCAGTCGCACATGTGGGACGGCTCCGCCGAGACCCTGGCCGACAACCTGGCCATCGGCCAGGAGCTGCTCGCCAAGGCCGCCGCCGCGAAGATCATCCTTGAGGTCGAGATCACCCCGACCGGCGGCGAGGAGGACGGCGTCAGCCACGAGATCAACGACGAGCTCTACACCACCGTCGACGACGCGCTGCGCACCGCCGAGGCCCTCGGCCTGGGCGAGAAGGGCCGCTACCTGCTGGCCGCCTCCTTCGGCAACGTCCACGGCGTCTACAAGCCGGGCAACGTCGTCCTGCGCCCCGAGCTCCTCAAGGACCTCCAGGCGGGTGTCGCCGAGAAGTACGGCAAGGCCTCCCCGTTCGACTTCGTCTTCCACGGCGGCTCGGGCTCCACGGCCGAGGAGATCGCCACCGCGCTGGAGAACGGCGTCGTGAAGATGAACCTCGACACCGACACCCAGTACGCCTTCACCCGCCCGGTCGTGGACCACATGTTCCGCAACTACGACGGCGTGCTGAAGGTCGACGGCGAGGTCGGCACGAAGTCCAAGTACGACCCCCGCACCTGGGGCAAGGCCGCCGAGGCGGGCATGGCCGCGCGCGTCGCCGAGGCGTGCGCGAACCTGCGCTCCACCGGCACCAAGCTGAAGTAGTCGATCCCCGGCAGACTGCGTGGAAGGGCCCGGTTCCCGTCTCACGACGGGGGCCGGGCCCTTCCACGTCACCCGGACGACGTCCGGCGAGGCCCGACGAGGCGCGGGCGACGGGGTATGCGCGAGGGTGGGGACCGCACCCGGCGGCAGGCCGCCGGGGCGTGGAGAGGGGAGGGGTACACATGGGAGCCGGACGGCCGCAGGCGAAGCAGGACCGCGCGGTGCGGACCCGCCGGGCGATCCTGGAAGCCGCCGCCGTGGTCTTCGAGGACCGCGGGTACGACGCGGCCAAGCTGACGGAGATCGTCAGGCTCGCCAAGGTCACCAAGGGCGCCCTCTACTTCCACTTCGAGTCGAAGGAAGACCTTGCACAGGCCGTCATCGACGCGCAGGTGACCACGCACGCGCCGTGCACCCCGCAGGAGTTCAAGGCGCAGGAGTTCGTCGACGTCGGCATGATCTTCTCCCACCGCCTGCGGCACGACGTGCTGATGCGCGGCAGCGCGCGCCTCACCCTGGAACAGAACGGCCGCGAGCTGGACCGCGCGGCGCCGTACCAGGGGTGGATAGAGCTGCACACCGCGCTGATGGTGGAGGCGAAGGAGCGCGGCGAACTGCTCGCGCACGTGGAGCCGGCGGGGCCCTCGCGGCTGGTGGTGGGGGCCTTCGCGGGGCTCAACGTCATGTCGCAGACGCTCGGGCTCGAACTGGACCGGGAGGTCTCGGCGCTGTACACGAGCGTGCTGCCGAGCCTGGTGGTCCCGGCCGTGGCCGCCCGGCTCGACACCGCGCCCGGCCGTGGTGCCAGGGCCCTGCACGGCCCGAACGGGGCGGAGGCGTGCGACTGTGCGAGCCCGCCCGGCCCCGAGCCCGCGGCGACGGCCGCCGCAGGCTGACCAGCCGGACCGGGGCTGACCAGCCGTACCTGCCGGCCACCGGACACCACCCGGCCCCGCCGGGCGCCCCAAGGCTCGGCCCGGGGGCGGTGGACCGGCAGACTGGGGGGCATGTCCATTCACCAGAACCTGCTCGGGGGCCCCGCCCCCACCCACCTCCCCGACGAGCCGGGCCGCGAGGCCCTCGCCGCCGGTACCCCCGCCGTCGAGGTGGCGGCCGCGCACCCCACCTCCTCCCTCGCCTGGGCGATCCTCGCCGACGAGGCCTTCGCCGCCGGCCGCACGGTCGAGTCGTACGCCTATGCCCGTACGGGTTACCACCGCGGCCTCGACGCGCTGCGGCGCGCCGGGTGGAAGGGCCACGGCCCGGTGCCGTGGGAGCACGAGCCGAACCGCGGCTTCCTGCGCGCCCTGCACGCGCTGGCCCGCGCGGCCGGCGCGATCGGCGAGAAGGAGGAGTACGAGCGCTGCTCGACCTTCCTGCGTGACTCGTCCGAGACCGCGGCGGACACGCTGAGCGCCTGAGTCCGTACGGCGGGGAGTGACGCGGCCCGAAATGTGTGGTCTGCGTCACTCACCGCTGGAGCGCCGGCGCGACGGGGTCCTATGATGCGGGCAGGGGACCGGGGCTCCACTCACCTCACGGAAGGAGCGGACCGCTACCCGGAAGCACGTGTCGAGGAGACAGCGATGTCGAACACCCTTGATGCCTCCGGAGTCGGCGGGTCGGACACCCCGAACCTCGACTTCGACGGCACGACCCCGTACGAGGACTACGTCCAGGCGGACGTCCTCACCCACCTCCAGCACCTGCGCTCGGACGACCCGGGCGAGATGGTCTTCCTGGTCACGACCCAGGTCATGGAGCTGTGGTTCACGGTCATCGTCCACGAGTGGGAAACCGCGGCGAAGGCCCTGCGCGAGGACCGCATCCCGGTGGCGATGGATGCGCTGAAACGTTCCCTCCGTGAGCTCGAAGCCCTCAACGCCTCCTGGCGCCCGCTCGCCCAGCTGACCCCGGGACAGTTCAACGCCTACCGCTCCGCGCTCGGCGAGGGCTCCGGTTTCCAGTCGGCCATGTACCGCCGGATGGAGTTCCTGCTCGGCGACAAGTCCGCCTCCATGCTGGTCCCGCACCGGGGCGCCCCGCGCGTCCACGCGGAGCTGGAGAAGGCCCTCCACGAGCCGAGCCTCTACGACGAGGTCCTGCGCCTCCTCGCCCGCCGCGGCTTTCCGGTACCGGCCGCCGTCCTGGACCGCGACCTCGCCCAGCGCTACGAGCCCTCGCCCGAGGTGGAGGCCGTCTGGACGGGCCTCTACGCGAACCCGGACGAGCACCTGGACCTGCACCGCCTCGGCGAGGTCCTGACGGACGTCGCCGAGCTCGTCTGGCGCTGGCGCAACGACCACCTGGTCGCCACCCGACGCGCCATGGGCGCGAAGACGGGCACGGGCGGCTCGGCCGGAGTCGCCTGGCTGGAGAAGCGCGCGACCAAGAACGTCTTCCCGGAGCTGTGGACGGCGCGCAGCCATGTCTGACACCTTCCGCGCGGCCCTGCCCGACGCCTTCCGTACTCACCTGTCCGACCCGTCCTCCCCCGCCCTGCCCGACGCCTCCGGCGCGGCGGACCTCCGCGCCCGGGCCGCCGAGCTCGACGCCGCCGACGAGCTCGCCACGTTCCGCGGGCGCTTCACCCTCCCCGAGGGAGTCGTCTACCTGGACGGCAACTCCCTCGGCGCGCTCTCGGTGGGAGTCCGCGACCGCCTCGCGCAGGTCACCTCCCACGAGTGGGGAGAGCTCCTCATCCGCTCCTGGGACGAGAGCGGCTGGTGGACCGCCCCCGAGCGCATCGGGGACAAGATCGCCCCCCTCATCGGCGCGGCCGCGGGTCAGGTCGTCGTGGGCGACTCGACCAGCGTCAACCTCTTCAAGGCCCTGGTCGCCGCCGCCCGCCTCGCCGCCCCGGGCCGGACCCGGCTCCTGGTCGACGCCGCCACCTTCCCCACCGACGGCTACATCGCGCAGTCGGCGGCCCGGATGACGGGCCTGACCGTCACCCCGGTGGACCCCGCGCACGCGGCGCAGGCGATGGACGAGGAGACCGCCGTGGTCCTCCTCAACCACGTCGACTACCGCACCGGCCGCCTCCACGACCTCGCCGGCCTCACCGCGGCGGCCCGCGCCGCCGGGGCGATCACGGTGTGGGACCTGTGCCACTCGGCCGGGGCCCTGCCCGTCGGCGTCGACGCCCACGCGGTCGACTTCGCGGTCGGCTGCACGTACAAGTACCTCAACGGCGGCCCCGGTTCGCCCGCGTACCTGTACATCGCCGAGCGGCACCAGGCCGGCTTCGATTCCCCGCTCCCCGGCTGGACCGGCCACGCGGACCCCTTCGGGATGACCCCGGCCTACGAGGCGGCGCCCGGCGCCACCCGCGGTCGCGTCGGCACCCCCGACATCCTGTCCATGCTGGCGCTGGAGTCGGCGCTGGACGTCTGGGACGGGGTGTCCATCGAGGCGGTACGGGACAAGTCGCTGGCCCTGACCGACTTCTTCCTCGAATGCGTGGCGGCGTACGTCCCGCAGGGCAAGGTCGAGTCGGTCACCCCGGCCGAGCACGAGCTGCGCGGCAGCCAGATCACGCTGCGCACCGAGAACGCCCGCGAGGTCATGCGGGAGCTCATCTCCCGCGGCGTCATCGGCGACTTCCGTCCGCCGGACGTCCTGCGCTTCGGCTTCACCCCGCTCTACGTCGGTTTCGCCGACGCGGAGCGTGCCGCACGCACGCTGGGTCACATTTTCGGGTGACCCGGTAGCGAAACGTCACATCACCGGGCGGGCGGGGCTACGGCTCCGTCCGCCCGGTCACATTCCGGACCCCGCACGGAAGGGGCTGTTCCAGACTGATACGGTCCCGCTCTGCCGGAACACCGGAACATCTGTCCCCGCTGTCCCACGCGTTACCGAGAGGTTGAGCCGATGACGGACCCCGCCGCAGTGGAACGGGACGCCGCCGAGGCCGCCTCGGCCTTCTCCCATCCGTCCGTGGCGCCGGATGCGGCCGCCGCGTACGGGGAACACCCCGACCAGGTCGTCGAGTTCTACGCCCCGCGCGGCGCGGCCCGCGGTCCGGCCCCGCTCGTGGTGGTCCTGCACGGCGGTGCGTGGCGTGCCCCGTACGACCGTCAGCACGTCACCCCCTTCGCGGACTTCCTGGCCCGCCAGGGTTTCGCCGTGGCGAACGTCGAGTACCGGCGCGGGAGTCCGGTGCCGCCCCAGGGCGCGGGCGGTCCGGTCGCCGGGCGCTGGCCGGAGACCTTCGACGACGTGGCCGCCGCGATGGACGCCCTGCCGGCGCTGGTCTCCGGCGCGCTGCCGCAGGCCGACGTCCGCCGCGTGGTGATCACCGGCCACTCGGCGGGCGGACACCTGGCCCTGTGGGCCGCCGGCCGGCACGTGCTCCCGTACGACGCCCCGGCCGGGTGGCGGTTGCCCGCACCGCCGCTGCTGCGCGGCGTGGTGGCGCTGGCCCCGATCGCCGACTTCACGGTGGCGCAGGAGCTGGGTGTGTGCGGTGGCGCGAGCGGGCAACTGCTGGGCGGCGAGGAGTTCTTCGCGGGCCGCCTCCCGTACGCGGACCCGGCGGCGCTGCTGCCGACGGGCATCGCGACGACCGTGGTGCACGGGCGGGAGGACATCGTGGTGCCGCAGGAGGTGGCGGAGTCGTACGTCGCCGCCGCCGCCAAGGCGGGCGAGACGGTCGGCCTGACCCTGCTGTCGGGGGTCGGCCACTTCCCGCTGATCGACCCGGCGGCGGACGCGTGCGCGGTGGTGTCGGAGGAGATCGCGCAACTGGCCTGGTAGCGGCGAGACCGGGACCCCGCCAAAGGCGCGGTGTCGTCGGGGCGCGGTCTCACCGGTCCCGTTTGTCGGGGGCGAGGTGGTCCACCAGTTCGGCCAGGTCCTCGCAGACCTGCTCGATCCTGAGCCGGATGTTGTTCTGCTCGGTGACGAGCGCCGACAGCAGCAGCCCGGTCAGGGCCGCCGCTCCGTTGAGCGCCTGGAGGTTGACCATCACCTCCAGGAGGCTGTGGTCGGCGAACGGTCCGGTGTGGTCGGTCGCCGCCGAGATCGCCAGGACGGACACGAGCAGGGCGCAGGGCGCGCTGCCGGCGTGCTGGAAGCGCACGGCCGCCCAGATCAGCAGCGGGAAGACGAGGAAGAGCACCGACAGGGAGCTCCGGGTCGCCACGAGGGTGACGACGACGGACGCGACCACCAGGGCGGCCGCCTCGGCACCCCGGTAGCCGTCCCGGGGCATCCGGGCCCTGCGCAGGACGAGCAGCAGCGGGGTCAGGACGAGGACGCCCATGGCGTCGCCCGCCCACCAGGCCGACCACACCGGCCAGAACCGGCTCCACGGCAGGTCCCCGGTCAGTACGAGGGTCGACGTGCCGGCCGTGGCGCTGATCAGCATCGGCAGCAGGCCCCCCAGGAAGACCAGCGCCAGTGCGTCCCGCAGCCGGTCCACCTCGACGCGGAAGCCCGCCCGGCGGAGCATCAGGTACGCGCACACCGGCGCGAGGGTGTTCCCCGCGATGATGCCGAGGCCTGACGCGCTGAACTCACTGATCCGCTCGATGGCGAGGTACGTGCCGAGGGCGATCCCCGGCCAGATCCGCAGGCCCAGCCAGAGCAGGGAGGCGAGGGCGATGCCGGTGGGCAGCCACAGGGGCGTGACCTCCGCCCCGTCGACGACCACGCGCTGGCGCAGGCCGAGCCGCCCGGTCGCGTAGTAGGCGAGGGCGACGGCGAGGATCAGAAGAACAACCGGGGGGAGACGTCGCCATGGCTCGGTGCGCACCACAGCATCAGACAACAGCGCCGGGTCCGGGCGGGGAGTGACACGCGCTACGGGGCTTCGGGTCCGGCTCCGGCGCCTGCGCTGGGTCCGGCTCCGGACGCGGCTTCTGTTTCTGCTTCGGCTTCGGGTGCCGGCTCGATCGCGTCGTGGCTGAGGACGAGCACCGCGGCGTCGTCTGCATGGCCGGTGGAGTCGGCCACCTTCATCACCTCCGCGGCGAGCTCGTCGGGATCGGTGCCCGCCGCCTCCCTGACGACGCGGACCACGCGCTCCAGTCCCACCTCGATCGGGAACCTCGGTCCCTCGACCACGCCGTCGGTGAGCAGGACGATCGACCCGGCCGTCGTCAGCCGCCGCCGGGTCACCGCGTACCCCGACCCGGGCAGCAGGTTCAGCGGCAGCCCGCCGTCGTCCTCCACCACGCCGTACCGGCCGTCGACCGTGGCCCAGACCGCCGGCACGTGGCCGGCCCGGGCGCTCTCCAGCTCGCCGGTGTCCGGGTCGAAGCGCAGCAGGCTGCAGGTCGCGAAGAGCTCGCGGTCCATCGAGAGCAGCACCTCGTTGGCCCGGCTCAGCACCTCGCCCGGATCCACGACCACCGCGGCCACGGCGCGCAGGCAGATCCGGACCTGCCCCATGAAGGCGGCCGCGTCGACGTCGTGCCCCTGGACGTCTCCGATGCAGAAGGCGAGGGCGCCTTCGGGCAGCTGGAAGCCGTCGTACCAGTCACCGCCGATGTCCAGGCCGTGCCGGGCGGGCGAGTACCGGGCGGCGGTGCGCAGTCCCGGGGCGACGGGCAGCGAGGCCGGCAGCATCTCGCGCTGCAGGGCCTCGGCCAGTTCCACCCGGGCCTGCTGGAGCTCCACGCCCTGTCGCGCCTGGGCGGTCAGGCGCCCGAGCGTGGTCAGCAGGTCGGCGCTGGCGACCCGCGGGGTACGGCGCGGCGTCACGGAACGCTCCGAAGTGCATCCATCCGCCCGTCCGTCCCTGGTTCCACTGCCCGAAAGGACCGTGCCCATCATATTTCCGGCCCCCCGGAACCCGCCCCCCGAGGGCCGCCCGGGGCCTCGTACGGGCTGGTCAGTCCCACTGCTCCTGGGAGAGCGAGGTGACCGGCTGGGGCTTGCCGATGACCGCCAGGGCGATGAAGAAGTTGATCTGGCCGATCGCGATGGTCAGCGTGGCCAGCGCCTTCTCGTCGTAGTGCTCGGCCACCTCGGCGTACAGCGCGTCGCTGACGCGCTCCTGGCCGGGGGGAGCGGGCTGGAGGGTGGCCTCGACCAGGGCGAGGGCGGCGCGCTCGGCGGCGGTGAAGTAGGGGGCGTCCTGCCAGGAGGAGACGGCGGTGATGCGCTCCTCGGACACCCCGGCCTTGCGCAGGAAGCCGGTGTTCAGAATGGTCAGGTAGGTGTTGCCGACGATCTGCCCGGCGCGCAGGTGGACGAGGCTCATCGTGGTGCGCGGCACCGAGTGGTTTCCGGTCGCCCGGAAGAGGGCGGCGCTGATGTCGTTCAGCTCGGGGACGAATTCGGCCGGGTTGGGCATCCGCGAGATCGAGGTGTTCGTCATGGCTGCGTGCTCTCCTTCAGTGCTGTGGTCTTCACAGCACTGACGGATGCCGGCGCACGAGTGTGACCGGGATCGGGAAATTTCTTTTGCGCGGGCTGTCGCGGGACGCCGAAGGGGCGGCGGGCGCCGGTGCGCCTGCCGCCCCTTCGGGGGAACCGCCCAGAGGACCTAGAGGACCTAGAGGACCTAGAGGAACGAGTTGATCTCGATCGTCTCGGTGCGGCCGGGGCCGACGCCGATCGCGGAGATCGGGGCGCCCGACATCTCCTCCAGGGCCTTGACGTACGCCTGGGCGTTCGCCGGCAGGTCCTCGAAGGTCTTGGCCTTGGTGATGTCCTCCGACCAGCCGGGGAGGTATTCGTAGATCGGCTTCGCGTGGTGGAAGTCGGTCTGCGAGTACGGGAGCTCCTCGACGCGCTTGCCGTCGATCTCGTACGCGACGCACACCGGGATCTGCTCCCAGCCGGTCAGCACGTCCAGCTTGGTGAGGAAGAAGTCGGTGAGGCCGTTCACGCGGGTGGCGTAGCGTGCGATCGGCGCGTCGAACCAGCCGCAGCGACGGTCACGGCCGGTGGTGACACCGCGCTCGCCGCCGATGCGGCGCAGGTCCTCGCCGTCCTTGTCGAACAGCTCGGTCGGGAACGGGCCGGCGCCGACGCGGGTCGTGTAGGCCTTCAGGATGCCGATGACGCGGCTGATCTTCGTCGGGCCGACACCCGTACCGGTGCAGGCGCCACCGGCGGTCGGGTTCGACGAGGTGACGAAGGGGTAGGTGCCGTGGTCGACGTCGAGCAGGGTGCCCTGGCCGCCCTCGAAGAGCACGACCTTGTCCTCGTCCAGCGCGTTGTTGAGGATGAGGGTGGTGTCGGCGACGAACGGCTTGATCTGCTCCGCGTACTGGAGCATCTCCTCGACGATCGCGGCGGCGTCGATCGCGCGGCGGTTGTACAGCTTCGCGAGGAGCTGGTTCTTGCCCTCCAGCGCCGCTTCGACCTTCTGGGTGAGGATCGACTCGTCGTAGAGGTCCTGGACGCGGATACCGATGCGGTTGATCTTGTCCGCGTACGTCGGGCCGATGCCGCGACCGGTCGTACCGATCTTGCGCTTGCCGAGGAAGCGCTCGCCGACCTTGTCGAGGGTGACGTTGTACGGCGTGATCAGGTGCGCGTTGCCGCTGATGAGCAGCTTGGAGGTGTCGATGCCGCGCTCGTTGAGGCCGCGCAGCTCGGAGAGCAGGACGGCCGGGTCGACGACGACGCCGTTACCGATGACCGGGGTGCATCCGGGGGAGAGGATGCCGGAAGGGAGAAGGTGCAGCGCGTACTTCTGGTCGCCTACGACGACCGTGTGGCCGGCGTTGTTGCCACCCTGGTAGCGCACTACATAGTCGACGGATCCACCGAGCAGGTCGGTGGCCTTTCCCTTGCCCTCGTCACCCCACTGAGCTCCGAGCAGCACAAGAGCGGGCACAGGCGTACACCTCTTCCGGATGGGGCATGTCCAAGGTCAGGGGGCGTACGACGATGTACACCGCAGGCTGAGCCGTCGGACCGGTACCCCGGAATAGACGAAGGCCCTGGCGCAATAGCGCAAGGGCCTCTTGCACAAAGATGCTACCCGAGGAAGGACCGAGGTGTCGGCTCCAGAGCCCACCATGAGCCATGCGGGCGCGCCGGTAGGCGGCCTGCTCGTGCTCGTCGACCCGGTCGCCCGCCGTCTTGACGGCGAGTCCGTGCGGATCGCGAAGGATGTCTTGTCAGCAGGCGCGGCGGCGAAAATCTGCCTGCCGGACTCACCGGAGGAATTTGCGCGGGCTCTGGCCCGCAGGGGTCATCGCCAGCCGGTGATCGTGGGCGACGACCGGGCCCTGGTGCGTGCCGTGGGGCTGCTGCACCGCGAGCGGGGGCTGGGGGAGGGCGCCCTCGCGCTGGTTCCCGTGGGTCCCCTGGGGTCCCTGGGGCTGGCGAGGTCCCTCGGCGTGCCGCTGTCCGCCGTTTCCGCGGCCCGGGCGGTGCTCGACGGGTCGGTACGGATGTGTGACCTGCTGGTCGACGACAGTGACGGGGTGGTGCTGGGCGGGCTGCGGATCCCGCCGGCGCGGCGGGTGCCGCGGCCGGCCGGGCCGTCGGTGTGGAGTGCGTACCGCTCGCTGGTGCGGACGCTCGTCCGCCCGGCGGCGGTGGCGGCCGGCGGCGCGGCCGCGGGCCGCTACCGGCTGCGGGTGGAGGCGGACGGAGTACTGCTGGCGGATGTGGACCAGCCGGTGGAGGACCTCTCGGTGCGCACGCGGGACGACGGTGGCCTGGCGGAGGTCGTGGTCCGCACGGGTGGCGGCTTCGCCGACTCGACGGTGACGGCCCGCGCGAAGACGGTGACGGTGTCGGGCGCGGACTTCCGCTACCGAGCCGACGCGGCGATGACCGGCCCGGTCCGCCGCCGCACCTGGACCCTGCGCCCGGGGGCATGGGCGCTGACGCTGCCCCGCTGAGGGGAGGGGCTGTGCCCCTGCGGGGCGGGCCAGGCCTGCCCGGGGGCCCGCCGGGCCGGCGGGCCCGCCCCGGCCTGCCGTAACTGCCCCAACGGTCAGAATTCCACGACGAGTTGCTCCAGTCCCCGGATGACGTACCCGTCGCGCCACCGCGGCTCCTCGACGAGCCGCACCGGCGGGACCCCGTCCGCCAGCAGCGCGCCGAACGAGGCCTCCAACTCCCGTCGTGCCAGCGGCGCGCCGAGGCAGTAGTGGATCCCGGCGCCGAAGCTCAGGTGCGGATTGTCGGCCCGTCCGAGGTCCAGCGCGTCCGGCTCGTGGAAACGCGCGGGATCCCGGTTCGCGGACCCGAAGAGCAGCGCGACCTCGGCTCCGCGGGGGATGGCGGTGTCCCCGATCAGGATGTCGTCGAGCACCCAGCGCTCGAACATCTGGAGCGGTGTGTCGAACCGCATGAGTTCATCCACAGCTGTGGACAACTTTTCGGGATCGTGGCGCTCGCGGAGCGCGGCGAGCTGTCCGGGATTTCGGAACAGTGCCCACCAACCGTTCACGGTGGTGTTGACGGTGGCCTCGTGCCCTGCGTTCAGCAGGAGCACACAGGTGGAGATCATCTCCTGCTCGCTGAGCCGGCCCTCCTCATCGTGGGCGGCGATCAGGCCGGAGATCAAATCCTCGCCGGGGCGCGTGCGCCGCTCGGAGATCAGCCCTCGCAGGTACGCGCTGAACTCGACGCTGGCCCGCACCGCGCGGCGGGCGGTCTCCTCGTCGGGCCGGAGCTCGAACATCCCGCAGATGTCCGCCGACCAGGGCCGCAGCAGCCCCCGGTCGGCATCGGGCACGCCCAGCAGCTCCGCGATCACCGCCACCGGCAGCGGCTCGGCGACGGTGGTGAGCAGATCCCCGCCCCCGTCCGCGAGCAGCTGCCCCACCAGCTCCCCCGCCATCCGGCGCACGGCGGGCACGAGCCGCTCCACCGTCCGCGGGGTGAAGGCCTTCGCCACCAGCCTGCGCACCCGCGCGTGCGCGGGATCCTCCAGATCCAGCAGACCGTTGCCGTTGAGCACGTGGAAGGGCTCGTGCTCGGCCGGCGGCGCCTCGCGCCCGAACTCCTCGTGCGAGAAACGGTGGAGGTAGGTCCGCCCCAGCCGCCGGTCCCGCAGCAGCGCGCTCACATCGGCGTAATGCGGCACCAGCCACTGCCCGGTGGCCTCCCACCAGACGGCCCGCCCCTGCTCGCGCAGCTCCCGGTACGCCGGGTACGGATCGGCGACGAACGCGGCATCCCACGGATCAAAGCCCATCCCCGCAGCCTAGGCCCTGGCGTAGGGGGCGTCGGTTGATCACGCGGCCTGCCGCCTCGCTAAGCCGGCGTCACCAGCCTTGTCTCGTAGGCGAACACGGCCGCCTGGGTGCGGTCGCGCAGGCCCAGCTTGACCAGGATCCGGCTCACGTGGGTCTTGATGGTGGACTCCGCGACGATCAGCCGGTCGGCTATCTCCGCGTTGGACAACCCCTGCGCGATCAGCACGAGCACCTCCGTTTCCCGCTCCGTCAGCTCCCCGACCCCGTCCGGGTCCGCGAGCTTGCGGGACTGGGAGATCTTCGAGAACTCCACGATCAGCCGCTTGGTCACGGACGGAGCCAGCAGGGCCTCTCCCGAGGCCACCACCCTCACCCCGTCCGCCAGCTGACGGGCCGACGCGTCCTTGAGCAGGAAGCCGGAGGCCCCGGCCCGCAGCGCCTGGTACACGTACTCGTCGAGGTCGAAGGTCGTCAGGACCAGCACCTTCGCGTCCGTGTCGGCCGCCATGATCTCCCGTGTCGCCTCCAGCCCGTTCATCTCAGGCATCCGGATGTCCATCAGCACCACATCCGGCCGCAACGCCGCCACCTGCGCGATGGCCTCACGGCCGTCGACGGCCTCGCCCACCACCTCGATGCCTTCCATGGCGTTCAGCAGGACGGAGAAGCCCTCGCGGACCATCATCTGGTCGTCGACGATCAGCACCCTGATCGTCATACCGCCCCCTCCGCCGGCTCCGGCAGGACCTCCGCACGGTTGCGCACCGGTATGAACACCGCCACCTCGTACCCGCCCGCCTCCGTCCTGCCGGCCGTCATCTCCCCCTCCAGCATGGCCACCCGCTCCCGCATCCCCGTGATCCCGTGTCCGGCCCCCGGCGAAGGCCGCGCGTCCCCGGTCGCCGCCTCATTGACGACCCGTATCCCCAGCCCGCCCAGCACATACGCGATCTCCACCCGGGCCGCCGCGCCCGGCGCGTGCCGCAGCGTGTTGCTCAGGGCCTCCTGGATGATGCGGTACGCCGACAGCTCCACGCCCTGCGGCAGCTCCCGCACCGCGCCCGTGACCGATTTCTCCACGCTCAGCCCGGTCTCCCGGACGTTGGCCAGCAGCCCGTCCAGCGAGGCCAGCGTCGGCTGCGGCGCGTCCGGCGCCTCGTAGTCCGCGGAGCGCACCACACCCAGCACCCGCCGCAGCTCCGTCAGGGCCGCCACCGCGTTCTCCCGGATGGTGACGAAAGCCGCCTCCAGCTCCGGCGGCGGGTTCTTCACCCGGTACGGCGCGGCCTCCGCCTGGATCGCCACCACCGACATGTGGTGGGCCACCACATCGTGCAGCTCCCGCGCGATCGTCGTCCGCTCCTCCAGCAGGGTGCGCTTGTCCCGCTCCACCGCAGTGACCTCCTGCTGCGCGCTCACCTCCGCCTTCGCGTGGCGCCGTATCTGGACACTGCTGGCGATCGCCAGGGCGAAGGCCGAGGTGAGGGCCATCTCGGGCAGATTCCTCCCGGCCCCGTACGCGTACCCGTTCCTGAACACCACCGAGACGGCGAAGCCGAGCCCGAGGGTGAGCGTCCACATCCAGGCCGCCACGCGGGGGCCGGTCCGCAGGGTGACGAGGACCATGACGGCGATGTACGCGAGGAAGCTGCCCGGGGTCCACGGCCAGCTCGACTCGCTGCCGAGAGCGGCGAACAGCACCGTCATCGCGACGGCCGCCCACCACGCGGCGATCGGTCGCACCAGCGTCATCAGGACCGGGGCCGCCGATATCATCCCGATGAGCAACTCCCCCGTGTCCCCGAGGTAGCTCGACTGCGAGCCCGCCGTGAACACCATGACGAAGAGGGCCAGCGCCGCCACCGCCGCATACCGCGTCCAGGGGAAGTGACGGCGTATCGCCTCGGGAAGGCGTCGCATGAACCACCCGGGCGTCTCCCGCAGGGGCAGCGGCCGGTAGGCGAAGGCGTCGGTGACGAGGTCCTGGCGCAGGGTCTCGATCACCCCCGATGCCAGTCGGAACTCAGGCGTCCGGGCGGTCCCCCCGGTGGTCGTTTCGGTCATACACACCACCGTAGGTCTGTACCGCCCTCGTCCGCGTCGCCGCTGATGGGGATTTCGCGGAGTCCCTCTCAAGTACTACACGGGTCAGGTCAGTAGCCCGTCGGGCGGACCAGACCCGTCTCGTACGCGAAGACGGCCGCTTGCGTGCGGTCCCGCAGACCCAGCTTCACCAGGATCCGGCCCACATGCGTCTTCACCGTCTGCTCCGCCACGGTCAGGTGCGCCGCGATCTCCGCATTCGACAGGCCCTGGGCGACGAGCGAGAGCACCTCGGTCTCGCGCTCGGTCAGCGCGTCGATCCGGGCCCGCGAAGGCGCGCGCGGCGCCCCCAGCCGGGAGAACTCCGTGATCAGCCGCTTCGTGATGTTCGGCGAGAGCAGCGCCTCCCCAGCGGCCACCACGCGCACCGCCTCGGCGAGCTGATCGGCCGACGCGTCCTTGAGTAGGAAGCCGGAGGCCCCGGCCCGCAGCGCCTCGTACACGTACTCGTCGAGATCGAAGGTGGTCAGCACCAGAACCTTCACCGTGGCGCCGGGAGCGCCGGTGATGACGGACGTGGCCTCGATCCCGCCCACCCCCGGCATACGGATGTCCATCAGGACCACGTCCGGCGCCAGCTCCGCGACCTTGCTCACCGCGTCCGCCCCGTCCACGGCCTGGCCCACGACCTCGATGTCGGGCTGGGCGTTGAGAAGCACGGTGAAGCCCTGCCGGACCATCATCTGGTCGTCGGCGATCATCACCTTGATCGGGGTGCTCATGGGGCCTTCTTCGTCTCGTGGTCGGCCTCGGGGCCGTCGGGCAGGTTCTGCGGATCCATCGGGAGCACGGCCCCCACCTCGTACCCGCCGTCGGGGCGCGGGCCGGCCACCAGCTCGCCCCCCAGCATGCCCGCCCGCTCCCGCATCCCGAGCAGCCCGTGCCCCGCTCCGTGCGAGGGCGGGGCGGGCCGGGTCGGCGCGGTGTTGGCGATGCACAGGTGCACGTCGCGCGGCCCGTACGCGACGCCGACCTCCACGCGCGAACCCGGGGCATGGCGCAGGCAGTTGCTCAGGGCCTCCTGCACGATCCGGTACGCGGTGAGTTCCACGCCCGGAGTCAGCGGCCGGCGGGTGCCCGCGATCTCGACGGTGACGTCGAGCCCAGCCCCCCGCACGTTGTCCACGAGGCCCTCCAACTCGGCCAGGGTGGGCTGCGGATGCCGCGGGGCCGCCGGATCGTCCGGATGCTCGGAGCGCAGCACGCCCAGCACCCGCCGCAGCTCCGTCAGGGCCTCCAGCGCGTTTCCCCGGATGCCCGCCAGATTCTCCATGAGCTCCTCGGACGGGTTCTCCACGAGGTGCGGGGCGACCTGGGCCTGGATGGAGATCACCGACATGTGGTGCGCGACGACGTCGTGCAGTTCGCGGGCGATCCGGCTGCGCTCCTCCAGCAGGGTGCGGCGGGCCCGCTCCGCCTCGGTGAGCGTTTCCTGCTCGACCAGCTCGCCGCGGGCCAGCCGCAGGGCGCGCAGCGCGTACCCGAGGAGACCCACGAATCCGAAGAGGAGGGTGGCCGCCAGGGCGCTGCTCGTGTGGTGGTCGGGCCGGAAGGACAACTCGGCCAGCCCGGTGTAGGCGACCGAGATGCCGACGACCCAGATCGTCGTCCGGGCCGGTACCCGCAGGGCGACCAGCAACAGCAGCGGGGCGAACGCGAACATCCCGCCGGGCGTCCAGGGCCAGGTCTGGCCCTGTCCCACGTGACCGTAGAGCGCCCAGGCCATCAGGGCCGCCGTGATCAGGCCGAGCCACCACGCGGCGATCGGGCGGGACATCGCGAGGAGTATGGATACGCCGGTCAGGATGGCGAGCGCCACGGGAGGGCCGCCGGGGACGTGGTAGTGGTCCTGGAGCTGCTCGGTGGTGAGGAAGCCGAAGAACGCGGCCGCATAGACGACCAACGCATGCGGCAGCCGGGCCAGCCACCGGGGCCGGGACATCCTCGGCAGGGGATCGCGCCGCATGGTGAACAGCTCACGGGCCAGCGGCGGGGCCGGGGCGGGGCCCTTGCCGGAACCGGCGGGCGAGGGCTCGGCCGAGGACGCGGGCTGCTCGTCCACACCCGTCGGCCTAGACATGGACGCTTTCCTTGACGGGGGCCAGGGGAGCACGACCGCCGGGGGCGGTGGTGGCCGGCTGCCGGGTGCGCTTGGGCTGCTCGTACGAACGGAAGGCCGACCAGCACAGGGCCAGCGCGGCGGCGAACACCGGCAGCCACAGCAGCCGGGCCGGTATCCAGCCCACCGAGTCGGGCACGGTGTGCAGTCCCGGCAGGTCGGTCGAGACCAGCAGGCCGAGGGCGGTGACCGCCATCATGGCGGTCTGGTGCCACAGGAAGATCGTCATGGCGGAGAGGTTTACCAGAGCCACCTTCGCCCAGGCTGAGGGCCGCCGCATGGCCCGGGCCAGCGGTTCGCGCACCAGGAGGGCCAGACCGCACTGGGCCAGCCCGAACGACACCGCGGCGAGCGTCGGCGGATTCAGATTCGACAGCGCGGAACCGGGGACACCCACCATGGACGCCGGGTATCCGCCCCACAGGACCAGGGCGATGGTGGACGCGGTCCCCGCACCGAGGAGGAACAGGGGCCGCTTGGGCCCGGCGAAGGCCCCGCGGGACCAGGCGGCGCCCAAGGTGAAGGGGACGAGCCAGCCGGCGGCCACATTGACCCAGCCGCTCGACTCGGGCCCCGCGAGCGCGAAGCGCCACACGTCGACGCCTGCCACCACGGCCAGCGGCCACACCGGATGGAGCCGGGCCACGAGCGGGGTCGCGGCGGTCAGCGCGGCGAACACCAGCAGGAACCAGAGCGGCGACATCACCAGCCTGACCAGCGTCCGGACGGTGTCCAGCTCCGCGCCGCCGATCAGCATCCCGCCCGCCACGACCGACCAGAGGGTGAGCACCGCGGCGACCGGACGGAACAGCCGGCCCAGCCGCTGGCCGACCCAGGCACCGTACGAGACGCCTCGCTCGCGCGCCGCCGCATACCCGCGGGCGGCGACGTGACCACCGACGAGGAAGAACACCGCCAGCGTCTGGAACACCCAGGACACCGGTGCCAGCCAGGACATGTGCGCCAGCGGGCTGGTGGTGTGCAGGCCGCCGTCGGTGGCGGTCAGGGCGGTGACCAGCCAGTGGCCGAGCACCACACCGAGGATCGCGAAGGCCCGCAGCGCGTCCACGGTGCGGTCACGGTTGGCCGGGGTGGCCCGGTCGATACCCGCCGCCAGGACGGCCCAGCGGGCGCGGAGCTCATGCATGGGTGGCCTCCGGGTCGGGGGTGGTGCCGAGGACGATGGCGGCCAGGCTGTCGAGGGACTCGGTGCCCGGCTTGAGGTAGTCGCTGTGCCCGGCGGCGCCGGCCGCGAAAGGCCGTGCCCCGAAGGCCGGGTCGACGGGGTCGGCGCCGAAGCCGATCGCCCCGAGCCGGACGTGCGGGACGCCGGCTATCCAGTCGTCGGCGCCCCGCCCGGCCCAGACCCGGGCGCCGGTCGGCAGCTCCCGCACGGAACCCGCCCCCGTACCCGGGCTCCCGAACAGCGCGATGTCACCTACCGCGGGCCCGGTCGTGGTCCGGGCGCAGACCACCGAACCGTAGGAGTGGCAGAGGAGGGAGAGACGGGCGCCCGGCCCCGCCATCGCCCCCAGCTGGTCGAGAAAGGGCGCCAGTTCGGCGGCTGCTTCGTCGGCGCGGTCGGCGGTCAGGACGGTCGTGCTGACCGTGCCGGGGGTGTCATAGCCGAGCCAGGCCACCACCGCGGAACGCGGATGCTCGGCCTGGAGGCGCTGCTGGAGGGCGACGGCTCCGGCACGGAACCTCTCATAGGTGTCGAGGGTCGTGTCCGATCCGGGTACCAGGACGGTGACCCGGTCGGCGGTCTCCAGCTCGCCGAACACCTCGACGGCCCGGCCCTTGCCCCGGCCGTCGAAGGTGAGGAACTGGGCCGCTCCGGCAGCCTCCATGGTGCGGAGCTTGGAGGCCCGGCCCGTCCGGTCGGCGTCCTGGGCCATACGCGCCGCCTCGGCGAGACTGGCGCGGTTGGCCGCGTACCGGGTGTGCGGGGCGGCGTCCGCGGCGAACGCCGCCGGCGCGGGAGCGGGGACGTCGGGGGAGGCGGCGGCCGATATGGGGAACACCACCGCTCCGGCGATCAGGGAGGCCAATGCGGTGCGGCGCAGGCGGCCGTGGGCGCGGGCGGGGCGTGCGGTCCCGGTGCGGAGCGCCGTGGTGGCGGGCGCCACCGCCCTGTTGCCCGCCGTGCCGGTCGTACCCGCCGTGCCGGTCGTACCCGTCGTACCCGTCGTCCCCGTCGTCATGGTGCGTTCCCTCGGTCGTCCGGAAGGTCAGTCAGCCTTCTTTTCTGTTACCGAAGTTAGGAATTGCGGGCCCTGGTCGGCGTCACGCCATGGAGCCGTATTGGCAGGTAGCTCTCAGGTATGACGAGGGGTACGTGGGATGCGAGGGGTGGGGGGCTACGGTTCGGGGATGAGCGATGACGACTGGCGCCGCGACCGCATCGGCAGCGCGCGTCGTGGTGAGAACCCCACGGTCCTACGTCGCCTTGGTTCGGGCTTCGCGGTCATCGGGGACCGGCAATTCCTGCCCGGCTACTCGGTGTTGCTCGCCGACGACCCTGCCGTGACCCGGCTCTCGGACCTCCCCCGGGCGCGCAGAGCCGCGTACCTCGGCGACATGGAGCGGCTCGCCGAGGCCGTCGAACGGGCCTGCGCGCGCCTCGATCCGGCCTTCCGCCGGGTGAACATCGAGATCCTCGGCAACACCGAAACGTATCTCCACGCCCACGTCTGGCCCCGCTACGACTGGGAGCCGGCCGAGCGGGTCCGGCTGCCCGTGTGGTTGTACGGGGAGGAGTGCTGGCGCGGCGCGCGGCACGCGCTGGGACCTCGTCACGACACCCTGCGGACCGCCATCGGGGAGGAGCTGGACCGGCTCGGCGGGGCCTGAGGGGCGGCGCGTGCGCTGGTCAGGCCGTAGCGCTGTCGCGCCGTCACGCCGTCGCGCCGTTACGTCGTGGCCACGCGCACGCCGAAGCCGATCAGGACGACACCCGTCGTCCGGTCCAGTGCCCGCCGGACGCGGGGGCGCGCGAAGAAGCGCCGGGCGCGGGAGAGGACGTAGACGTAGGTGCCCAGCCAGAACAGGGTCAGCAGCACGTGGATCAGGACGAGCAGCGCCATGCCGGTCGCCGGCCGCAGGCCCGGCGGGGCGAGGGTGGGCAGCAGCCCGGTGTAGAAGACGGCGATCTTGGGGTTCAGCACGTTGGTGGCCAGACCGGTCCGCCAGGCGCCGCCACCGGGCGCCTCCGGCCGGTCTTCGGCCGGCCCCGCGCCAGGTCCCACTTCCGGCTCCGCGCCCGGGCCGCGCAGGCAGCGGATGCCGAGCCGGCACAGGTAGGCGGCGCCCGCGAGCTTCACCACCAGGTACATCTCGGCCGACGCGGCGAGCAGTGCCGCGAGCCCTGCCACGGTCAGGGCGCCCCAGACGAGCAGCCCGGCGGCGATCCCGGCGACCGTGCGCAGCCCGTCGCCGCGCCCGCGCGTGACCGCCTGCCTGGTGACGATGGCCATGTCGGGTCCGGGAACGACGGTGAGGAGCACCAGGATGCCGGTCGCGCCGAGCAGGGCGGGGAGCAGAGCGGTGAGCACGCGCGTCAGTCTGCCAGGAGGGGTTCGACGTAGCCCGACCGCCAGCGGGGGGCGGGGTCCTGGCCGGGGCTGGTCCAGTACTCCCTCGCTTCCACGATCTCCCCTTCCCGTACGGTCCACAGGGAGACGGCCCGGTAGACCACGTGGTCCTGAGGTATCTCCACCTCGGTGACTACGAGGTCCCCGTCGGCCAGGATGCGCAGCAGTTGTACGGATCTCTCGTCCGCGTAGCCGTCGTCGCTGTTCACGGCGATGAAGTTGGCGCGGCCGACGATGCGCTCACCGCTCACGGGCCATTCGATGACCGCGTCCTCCGCGATGAGCTGGGCGACGGCGGTCCAGTCGCGTGCCTCGATTCGCTCCCACAGTTGTGCCACTACCTTCGACGGCTCCATGTGCCGCAGTGTCCGGCAGGGCCGTTCCGCGCAACAAGCTTTGTTCGCAGGCTTATTGACTTCGACACAATCGGTCCCTCGCGGGCCGTGGGGAGGCGGGGCGCGGGCCGCTGGGGCTGGTGCGGCTGAAGGAACGGGGCTCCGCCCCGGACCCCGCGCCTCAAACGCCGGCGGGGCTGAAATTGGGCCGCGCGCCTTCCGGGCCGGCGCGGCTGAAGGATCGGGGCTCCGCCCCGGGCCCCGCGCCTCAAACGCCGGCGGGGCTGGAGATGCGGGCCCCGCGTCTCAAGCGCCGGCGGGGCTGGAAGGGCGGGGCTGGAGAGGGTGGGGGGCTGAGATGCGGGCCCCGGGCGATCAGCTGTCAGCGGGGGTTGAGTCGTCCTGGGTTGGTAGGGGTGGGAGGGACAGGGTGTCCAGGGCTCTGGACAGGCGTTCCAGGACGCGCACCGTTTCCGCGAAGGCGGGGTCGCCCAGTTCGGCCGCGAGGCGGGTGGCCAGGGAGGCGTGGCCCGGGGTGATGCGGGCCACCGCCGCGCGGCCCTCCTCCGTCGGCCGCAGCAGCTTCGCCCGGCGGTGGGCCGGGTTCGGGGCGTATTCGGCCAGGCCCTTCGCGACCAGCAGGTCCGCGATCCGCTGGACGCTCTGCCGGGTGATCCCCATGGCCCGGGCGATGCCCGCGACGGGCAGCGGCTCCCGCAGCACCGCGCCGAGCACCTGCCACCAGGCCGCCGTCAGCCCGGCCGGCCGGGCCAGCTCCTCCGAGACGGAGAGGAACTGGCCGTTCAGCCGGAACACCCCGAGCGCGGTGCGGCTCAGCAGGTCCTGCCGGGCCCGGGTGGATGCGGGCGGCTGCGCCTCAGGCATCGCCGGCCTCCGCCGCCGCCATCAGGACCGGGTACGCGCTCGCGTCCGAGTCGTGGAACAGCCGGTACCACGCGTCCACGACGTCCGCCTTGTAGACGCCCAGCCGGGTGAAGACCTCGCGGGCGAAGGCCACCGGTTCCGTCGGCCCTGCCGTGATGAGGTCGCCGTCGGTCACCGCGTCGGCCTCGACGTAGCTCTCGGCGCCTGCGTAGCCCGGTTGCGGGGTCAGGTAGAAGGAGGCCGCGCTGGTGTGGGCACGGCCGTTCAGCAGGCCTTCGCGGGCGAGGCCTGCGGTGGCCCCGCAGATGGCCGCGACCGGCACCCCGGCCTCCAGGAACTCCCTCGCCTTCGCCGCGAAGGGCGCCAGTTCCTCGCTCGTGTCCCACAGCGAGGCGCCGGTGAGGATCAGCAGCGACGAGTCCTGCGGCCGCAGGTCGGCCAGGGCCATGTCGGGCTGGATGCGGACGCCGCCCATGGTGGTGACGGGCTGCTCGGCGGCGAAGCCGACCGTGCGGACGACGTGGCCGCGCTGGGTGAGGTGGGCGGTGGTGTGGCCGGTCTCCCAGTCCGCGTACGTGTCGTAGACCGCGAGGTGGACGGGCTTGTGCGGGGTCTCGCTCATGGTGTTCGCCTCCAGCGTCGATCCGGCTCGGTGCGCCTCTCTATGACAAGAGACTGTCATTTCGACAGGATGCTGTCAATGGACCGAACGGTGTCCCGTGCGCCGACAGACTGCCGAGACCGGCCCCCCACCCCCATACAGTCCGCCGATATCCCTCCCCACCTGCGCACTTCTAGCGTGACGCCATGACCCCTCATGTCACCCCGCACACCCTTGCCGCAGTGAAGGACGCTGACCGCAAGCACGTCTTCCACTCCTGGTCCGCCCAAGCCCTGATCGACCCGCTCGCCGTCGCCGGAGCCGAGGGGTCCTACTTCTGGGACTACGAGGGCAACCGCTTCCTCGACTTCTCCTCCCAGCTGGTCAACACCAACATCGGTCACCAGCACCCGAAGGTCACCGCGGCAATCCAGGAGCAGGCCGCCCGGCTCTGCACCCTCGCCCCCGGCTTCGCCGTCGACGTCCGCTCCGAGGCCGCACGCCTCATCGCCGAGCGCACCCCCGGCGACCTCGACAAGATCTTCTTCACCAACGGCGGCGCCGAGGCCGTCGAGAACGCCGTCCGCATGGCCCGCCTGCACACCGGCCGCGCCAAGGTGCTCTCCACGTACCGCTCGTACCACGGCGCCACCGCGGCCGCAATCAACCTGACCGGTGACCCGCGCCGCTGGCCCTCCGACACGGCCGCCGCCGGGGTCGTGCACTTCTGGGGCCCGTACCTCTACCGCTCGGCCTTCCACGCCAGCACCGAGGCCGAGGAGTGCGCCCGCGCCCTCGCCCACCTCTCCGACACCATCGCCTTCGAGGGGCCGAAGACCATCGCGGCGATCATCCTGGAGAGCGTGCCCGGCACCGCCGGGATCATGACCCCGCCGCCCGGTTACCTCGCGGGCGTGCGCGAGCTCTGCGACCGCCACGGCATCGTCTTCATCCTGGACGAGGTCATGTCCGGCTTCGGCCGCACCGGCGCATGGTTCGCCGCCGACCACTGGGGCGTCACCCCCGACCTGATCACCTTCGCCAAGGGCGTCAACAGCGGCTACGTCCCGCTCGGCGGCGTCGCCATCTCCGCCGCCATCGCCGAGACCTTCGCCACGCGCCCCTACCCGGGCGGACTGACGTACTCCGGCCACCCCCTGGCCTGCGCCGCCGCCGTCGCGACGATCAACGCGATGGAAGAGGAGGGCGTCGTGCAGCACGCCGCCCACCTGGGCGAGAACGTGATCGGCCCGGCGCTCCGGGAGATCGCCGAGCGTCACCCGTCGGTCGGTGAGGTCCGCGGTCTGGGCGCGTTCTGGGCGCTGGAACTCGTACGGGACAAGGAGACGCGCGAGCCGCTCGTCCCGTACAACGCCTCGGGCGCCGACAACGCGCCCATGGCCGAATTCGCGGCAGCCTGCAAGGCCTCGGGTCTGTGGCCCTTCGTCAACATGAACCGCACCCACGTCGTCCCGCCGTGCACCATCTCGGAGGCGGAGGCGAAGGAGGGCTTGGCGCTGCTGGACGAGGCGCTGACGGTCGCGGACCGGCACACCACGGCCGGATAGGGCGGCCGGGCCGACTGGCCGGACGTCTACCGGCCGACCAGTCGGCTGGCCGAACAGTCGACCGACTGCCTGATAGGCATAACGGGGCGTACGTCCGCATAACGATCAGCTACCGCTCGGTTTCAGCCTCGCTGTCTGGCCTATGGTGTCCGGAGCTCTACGACAGGAGACGGACCCCTATGCCAGGCAGCGGCGCTGTCACCCGCAACACACTTCGCCAGCAGATCGCGGACGCGCTGCGGGACGAGGTGCTCGCGGGACGCCTGCCTCCGGGGACCGAGTTCACCGTCAAGCAGATCGCCGAGCAGTACGAGGTCTCCGCGACCCCCGTGCGCGAGGCGCTGGTGGACCTCTCCGCCCAAGGGCTGCTCGAACTGGTCCAGCACCGGGGCTTCCGGGTGCGGATCTTCACCGTGGACGACTTCCGGGGAATGATCGAGGCCCGGTCGCTCGTCGTGGACGGGATCTTCCGGCGCCTCGCCGCGCGCGGCACCACCCCCGGCTCCGGCGAGATGCTGGTGTCGGTGCGCCGCCGGGCGGAGGAGGCACGACGGGCCGCCCAGAGCGGTTCGCTCGAAGTGCTGATCGGCTACGACCTGCGCTTCTGGCGCGAGCTCAGCGGGCTCGTCGCCAACACCTACATCTCCGATTTCCTGCACCGCATCCGCGTCCAGTGCTGGGTCTTCGCCGTGCCCCACCTCCAGCGCGAGCCGCGGCTGCGGGCGGACCTGTGGGACGGGCACAGCGAGCTGGTGGACGCGGTGACGCTGGCGGACGCGGACGCGGTACGGCGCATCGTGGCGGGGTACAACCAGCACGCGCTGGAGTGGGCTGCGCGCATCTAGTGGGGAGCAGGCGGGCCCGAGGTTCTGCGCAGCTCTTCGCGGAGTGTGTTCGGAGCACTACGCTGGCTCGATCGGCGGCAACGACTGATCGGAGCCCGCGTGGCCTGTGACCTGTGGCTGGTCCCTCTTGTCGACGTGCTGTGCCACAGCCCCGACAACCCGTTCGCGGAGGAGATCGCCTCGTACGACAAGGCGCTGGGAGAGGCCGGACTGCCGTCCGTGCCGGTGTTCGCGTACATGCCGGGCCTGAGCGGGGACGTCGCCCCGGTCGCCGGCTTCGACTACGACGCCCTGCACTTCCTCAGGCGGGCGTACCTGCTCCAGGTCTGCGGGCTGCCGGTCACCCCGGTGGACGAGCTGGGCGGGGACTACGAGCAGCTGCTGGAGATGTTCGAACCCACGGCGCAGCAGTCGCACCTGGTGTGGCACTACGACCACGCGGGGGCGTACGTCCCGGTGGACTTCGCGGCTCCGCTGGCGAACGAGGAGCTGTTGGCCGGGGGCGGGCCGCTGGGGTCCGCGCAGGGGCTGCTGCGGGAGCTGGCCTTCGTGGGGCCGGCGATCGGGATAGACCCGGGGAATCCGCCGGCGGCGCCGGCGCCGCCGGGGCGGCCGACGTCGCTGGAGGAGCCGGCGGGGCCGATTCCCCATGACGACAGTCCGTTCGCGCGGGAGCGGCACGTGTGGCTGGGGCTGCATGCGGCGGCTACGCGGAGTCTGGGGCAGGGGTCGATGATCATCTTCAGCTGACGCCGGGGGGTCGGTGCGGTGGGGCCGGGGTGGGGGTGGGTGCGGGGGTGCCGCTGCGCGGAGCTTCTCCCCGCCCCGCCCTTTCTCCGTTTCCCGGGCTCTGCCCGGACCCGCGCCTCAAACGCCGGCGGGGCTGAAAGTGCGCCTCAAACGGCTGGAGGTGCAGGGGTCAGCGGGGTTGTTCCGGGGGGCGTTGGCGGGGCATGTTCGGGCGGGTGCCCGGGGGGAGGGGGAAGCGGGCCGGGGGGAGGTTCGCGTCCGGACGGGCGCCGTTGGCGCCCAGCGACTGCATGACCAGCGGCGCGGGGCCCGAGCTGAACTCCACCATCCACTCCGCGGTCTCGGACCGTACGAGCTCCGTCACGTCCTCCGAGAAGCGCCGCAGCACGGTGAGGCAGCGCTCCGCCGCCTCGCTCGCCGTGCCCTCCGTCGGGCCGAGCACCTCCCGTACGTTCTCCGTCGCCCAGTCGAACTGGAGCGTCTGGAGGCGGCGCTGCACCGCCTGCGCGGTGGCCACGTCCCGCATCCAGCCCGAGGTGAGCCCGAAGAACCGGTCGCACGCCAGGCAGGCCGCGGCCAGCAGGAGGGACAGGTAGCCGTACGTGGTGGCGCCCGGCGCCGAGCCCGTCAGTTCCAGCAGCGGCATCGCGGCGCCCACGACCGCACCCGCGGCCGCGCCGACGCGCAGGACGCGCGCGCCCCGGCGCTTCCAGGCCCGGTCGGACAGGTACCACTCGGCGGTGCGCAGCGCGTCGGCCTCGACCCGCCGGTAGAGCTCGTCGAGCCGCTCGGCGGGCTCGCCCCAGTCCCCGAGAGGGAACGGCCGGCCGGTCAGATCGCCCGCCGCCATCGGTCCGCCGCCTTCCTCCCGGGGATCCCGGGGTGGCCCCTCGGGCTGCATCTCCGGCTGGCTCACCCGGCACTCCCTCTGCCTGCGCTGACGTGTGGTGGTGCGCGTGTGCGCAATGATGCGCAGGTTCTTCCTACCTTCGAATGACGCGCGATGGGCGACGATTCCCGGGTTTTCCGCCCGCAAGGAGGTCTCCATCAGGTACGCGCACGCCCTGTCTCTCACTCGAAAGAGTTGGTCCTCTCGGCGTAGGGCGCGGCGCCCGGGGAGCACGTAGGCTCAGATTGACCAAGCGTCCCGACAGTATGGAGTGAGTCCCCGTGATTCCCGGTGGTGGCCAGCCCAACATGCAGCAGCTGCTCCAGCAGGCACAGAAGATGCAGCAGGATCTCGCGGCTGCCCAGGAGGAGCTCGGGCGGACCGAGGTCGAGGGCCAGGCCGGCGGCGGTCTGGTCAAGGCGACCGTGACCGGCTCCGGTGAGCTGCGCGCCCTGGTGATCGACCCGAAGGCCGTGGACCCGGCCGACACGGAGACGCTCGCCGATCTGGTGGTCGCGGCGGTCCAGGCCGCCAATGAGAACGCCCAGGCCCTCCAGCAGCAGAAGCTGGGGCCGCTGGCCCAGGGGCTGGGCGGCGGCAGCGGTATCCCCGGCCTTCCGTTCTAGTCCCAGCCGTACCCCCACCCGCACCCGCACCGCACCCGCACCGCGAACGAAGAACGAAAGAAGGCAGTCCGTTGTACGAAGGCGTGGTTCAGGACCTGATCGACGAACTGGGCAGGCTGCCCGGCGTCGGGCCCAAGAGCGCGCAGCGGATCGCCTTCCACATCCTGCAGGCCGAGCCCACCGACGTCCGCCGCCTCGCGCACGCGCTGCTGGAGGTCAAGGACAAGGTCCGGTTCTGCGCGGTGTGCGGGAACGTGGCGCAGGAGGAGCGGTGCGGCATCTGCCGCGATCCGCGCCGTGACACCACGGTGATCTGTGTCGTCGAGGAGCCCAAGGACGTCGTCGCCATCGAGCGGACCCGCGAGTTCCGGGGCAAGTACCACGTCCTCGGCGGGGCCATCAGCCCGATCGAGGGCGTCGGCCCGGACGACCTGCGGATCCGCGAGCTGCTGACGCGCCTGGCGGACGGCGAGGTGACCGAGCTGATCCTCGCCACCGACCCGAACCTGGAGGGGGAGGCCACCGCCACCTACCTCGCCCGCATGATCAAGCCCATGGGCCTGAAGGTCACCCGCCTGGCCAGCGGGCTCCCCGTCGGGGGAGATCTGGAGTACGCGGACGAGGTCACGCTCGGGCGGGCCTTTGAAGGAAGGCGACTTCTCGATGTCTGACGCAACGCTGCACGCCCTGGGCCAGGATCCGGACGACTTCGCCGTCCAGATCGCAGACCAGATCGAGTCCTTCATCGTCGCGGTCACCGAGGTGGCCAAGGGCGAGGACCCGGACAGCGCAGTGCCCTTCCTCCTCCTGGAGGTGTCCCAGCTGCTGCTGGCGGGCGGCCGGCTGGGCGCGTACCAGGACGTGCTGCCCGACGAGCGCTACGAGCCCGACCTCGGCCCGGAACCGGACGTGGACGAGCTGCGCGAGCGGTTCGCGTACATGCTGGAGCCGGTCGACGTGTACTCGGAGGTCTTCGACCCCTACGAACCGCGCAAGACCCCGGTCGCGCACCGGATCTCCGACGACGTGGCCGACGTGGTGGCGGACCTGCGGCACGGGCTGGCGCACTACCGGGCGGGCCGGACCACCGAGGCGCTGTGGTGGTGGCAGTTCTCGTACTTCACCAACTGGGGTCCGACGGCCTCGGCGACCCTGCGGGCCCTGCAGTCGCTGGTGGCCCACGTACGTCTGGACCAGCCGCTGGCGGCCCTGGACGGGCTGGACACGGACGAGGACCTGGCCGAGGACGACCTCGCGGAGCAGGCCGGACAGGTGATGGCCGAGGAGCTCGGCGGCTACGGCCACACGTGACGGTCCGTGACGCCCTGCGGGAACCGATTCTTTGATCCTTTCGTCTCATGATGTGGTACGAAGCAGTCGGATCGCGGTCGGTCGTTAGACTGCCCCAGCAATGAGACGGACTGAGCGAGGAGCGCACGTGGGCCTTGTCGTGCAGAAGTACGGAGGCTCCTCCGTAGCCGATGCCGAGGGCATCAAGCGTGTCGCCAAGCGGATCGTGGACGCCAAGAAGAACGGCCACCAAGTGGTCGTCGTGGTGTCCGCGATGGGCGACACGACGGACGAGCTGATCGATCTCGCCGAGCAGGTTTCCCCGATGCCTGCCGGCCGTGAATTCGACATGCTGCTGACCGCCGGAGAGCGGATCTCCATGGCCCTGCTGGCCATGGCGATCAAAAACCTGGGCCACGAGGCCCAGTCGTTCACGGGCAGCCAGGCAGGCGTGATCACCGACTCGGTCCACAACAAAGCGCGCATCATCGATGTCACGCCGGGCCGTATCCGCACCGCGCTGGACGAGGGCAACATCGCCATCGTCGCCGGTTTCCAGGGCGTGTCCGCGGACTCCAAGGACATCACCACCCTGGGCCGCGGCGGCTCGGACACCACCGCCGTGGCGCTCGCCGCGGCGCTGGACGCCGAGGTCTGCGAGATCTACACCGACGTCGACGGCGTCTTCACCGCGGACCCCCGCGTCGTGAAGAAGGCCCGGAAGATCGACTGGATCTCCTCCGAGGACATGCTGGAGCTGGCAGCCTCCGGTTCCAAGGTGCTGCTGCACCGCTGTGTCGAATACGCACGCCGATACAACATCCCGATCCACGTCCGCTCGTCCTTCTCGGGACTGCGCGGTACCTGGGTCAGCAACGAACAGCCGCAAGGGGACGAGCAGGTGGAGCACGCCATCATCTCCGGAGTCGCTCACGACGTCTCCGAAGCCAAGATCACGGTCGTCGGCGTCCCGGACAAGCCGGGTGAGGCCGCGGCGATCTTCCGCGCCATCGCGGACGCCGAGATCAACATCGACATGATCGTGCAGAACGTCTCCGCGGCCTCCACGGGCCTCACCGACATCTCCTTCACCCTCCCCAAGACCGAGGGCCACAAGGCCATCGACGCCCTGGAGAAGGCGAAGGGCGCGATCGGCTTCGACTCCCTGCGCTACGACGACCAGATCGGCAAGATCTCCCTGGTCGGCGCCGGCATGAAGACGAACCCGGGCGTCACCGCCTCCTTCTTCCAGGCGCTGTCCGACGCGGGCGTCAACATCGAGCTGATCTCCACCTCGGAGATCCGGATCTCGGTCGTGACCCGCCAGGACGACGTCAACGAAGCCGTCCGCGCCGTGCACACGGCCTTCGGCCTCGACTCCGACAGCGACGAGGCCGTCGTCTACGGAGGCACAGGACGATGACCCGGGTCCGGTCCTCCGCCCCGGCACTCGCCGTGGTCGGGGCGACCGGAGCGGTGGGCGGTGTCCTGCTCCAGATCCTGTCCCAGCGGGCGGACGTCTGGGGCGACATCCGCCTGATCGCCTCCGCGCGCTCGGCCGGCCGCATGCTGGCCGTCCGCGCGGAGGAGACCGAGGTGTTCGCCCTGACCGAGGACGCCTTCGACGGCCTCGGTCCGGGTGACGTCGCCGTCTTCCTGACCCCGGCAGCGGTCTCGGCCCGGTGGGCTCCGCTCGTCACCGCGCGCGGTGCCGTCGTCGTCGACCAGTCCGCCGCCTTCCGTGAGGACCCCGAGGTCCCGCTGGTGGTGCCCGAGGTCAACGGGCACGCCGCGCGGATCCGGCCGCGCGGGATCGTCGCCGGGCCGGAATGCGTGACCGCCGCCATGATCGCGGCCCTGGGCGCGCTGCACGCCGAGTACTCCCTCGCCGACCTGGTGGTCTCCTCGTACCAGGCCGCGAGCGCCGCGGGCCGGGCCGGAACCGGGGCGCTGCGCCGCCAGCTCGCGTTGGTCGCCGGGACCGCCCTGGGCGAGCAGACCGGTGACGTACGCCGGGCCGTGGGCGAGGACACCGGCCCCTTCGCGGCTCCGCTCGCCCTCAACGTCGTGCCGTGGTCCGGCGAGCTGCGCGCGGACGGCTGGTCCTCGCACGAGCTGGCCGTACGGGCGCAGACCCGCCGGATCCTGGAGCTGGAGCAGCTCCCGGTGGCGGTGACCTGCGTACAGGTGCCGGTGCTGACCGGGCACTCGCTGACCGTGCGGGCCCGGTTCGAGAACGAGGTGGAGGTCCGGCGCGCCCGCGAGATCCTGGAGGCCGCGCCCGGTGTGGTGCTCGTGGACGACCCCGCGGCCGGGGAGTTCCCCACCCCCGCGGACGCCGCCGGGACGGATCCGGCCTGGGTGGGGCGGGTGCGGGCCTCGCTCGACGACCGTCACGCCCTGGAGTTCTTCGTGTGCGCCGACAATCTCCGCAAGGGCGCTGCCCTGAATGCCACGCAGATCGCGGAACTGATCGCGGGTGAATTTGCGTAATTCGCTTTGTAGGATCGGTCCTGATCCCTTGATCAAGGTGATGGCCCGACCGCCGTCTCGATAAGACGGGGCAATCGGGAAGAGCGGGTACGCATGAGGGCAACAGGGATCTCGCTGAGGGTGCCTCACGCGTACAACCCTGACGGGGGGACGCGTGTCCTACAGGCGTGGCAGAGGCACTTCTCGAATGGGCCGTCCTACCGGCGCGCACCGGGATCATCCCGTCGCGCCGGGGGCCGCGTGCGCCCGGCGGCGGTTTTCCCGTGATCGTGCCCGTCCCACAGACGGGGACCTCCGAGGCGCCCGTACGGACCGCCGTACCGATCCGGGGCGGTCTCGTGCCCGCACCGCGCGAAAGCGCTGAGTCGGGCACGAGCGGCAAGGGCGAGACGGCCGAGGTGGTGGCCGGCACCACCGTCGACCACCTCACTGCCACCTATCAGGCGCACTACCGCTCGCTGCTCGGCCTGGCCGCTCTGCTCCTCGACGACACCGCCTCCTGCGAGGACGTGGTCCAGGAGGCGTTCATCCGCGTGCACTCGGCGCGCAGCCGGGTGCGCGACCGGGAGAAGACCCTGGCGTACCTGCGCCAGACCGTCGTGAACCTCTCACGGTCCGCCCTGCGCCGCCGCATCCTGGGCCTGAAGCTGCTGTCGAAGCCGATGCCGGACATGGCGAGCGCCGAAGAGGGCGCCTACGACCAGCTGGAGCGGGACGATCTGATCAAGGCGATGCGCGGACTGCAGCGCCGCCAGCGCGAGGTGCTGGTGCTGCGCTACTTCGCGGACATGACGGAAGCCCAGGTCGCCGAGACGCTCGGGGTATCGCTCGGCTCGGTGAAGGCGTACGGATCGCGGGGCATTGCCGCGCTGAGGGTGGCGATGGAGGCTGCGCAGTCATGAGGGACGACCACACTCCGCCGGGCGGGGCGAGCGAGGAAGAGGCCCTGCGGGGGCTGCTGCACGGGGCCGTCGAGGGCCTGGAGCCCTCCGCCGGCGCACTGGAGCGGCTGCGGTACGCCGTCCCCGCGCGCCGGACCCTGCGGCGCCAGGCCCTCGTGGGCGCGGCCGCGGTCGTGCTGCTCGCCGGAACCGCGATCCCGGCCGCCCTGCACCTGACGGGCGGCGAGGGCACGCCCACGGACCACCCGGCCATGGCGGGGCACGGCGCGCACTCCGGTGACAAGCCGGGCGCGGTCCCGTCCGACCCGCACCAGAACGGCGCGGGGGCCCAGCCGAAGTCCAGCGGTTCCTTCGGCGGCGTCCCGGACGCCGGCGGCGTCACCGGGCAGCCGGACGCCACCGCAGACGGTTCCCCGGCCGGCGGTGCGACGGCGGGCGGGACGGACCCGGGCGCCTCGGGCGGCTTCGCGGGGGCGGCCGGCGCGGCCGTGGCCTCGGGCGCGATGCCGCCGGTGGCCGCGCCGGGAGTGCCGGTGTGCGGGGCCGCGCAGCTGGGGGTGGTGGGCTCGGCCCGCGCGCCCCAGGCCGACGGCAAGGTGTACGGCAGCTTCAAGGTCACCAACGTCTCGGCGCAGGGCTGCGCCGTCACCGGCGCGGACACCGTGACGGCGGCGGGCGTGGCGACGGGCCAGGGCGCCGCCGGGGTCCCCGTCGTCGGCCATACGGCGGGCGATCCGGCCAGCGGTCTGCCGGATCCGCGGGCCCAGGAACCGGTGCTGATGCTCTCGCCGAACACGGCCTACGAGGTCCGGTTCGCCTGGGTCCCGTCGGGGGACCCCTGCCCCGCGGCGACCTCGGGCGGCGACCCGAAGCCGCCTGCCGACACGGCGAAGGGCACGGGGCCGGACGGCAGCGGGACGGGTGCGCGCACGCAGACGGGCGCCACGCCCCCGGCCCCGCCGAGCGGGGTCGCGGTCTCGCACACCCCGTCGGCGGGTTCCCCCACGACGCAGACGACGATCCCGCAGGCCTGCGGCGGCACGGTCTACCGCACGGGCGCGATCCCGGTCACCGAGTAGCCCCGGTCACCGAGCGGCCCCGGTCACCGAGCGGCCCCCGGTCAGGAGGCGGCCTCGGCCTCCAGCAGGCCCGCCTCGGCGTCGCGCAGGGTCTCCACCTCGCGCCGGTAGAGCCGGAACCACATGAAGAGCACGAAGGCGACGAAGACGAACCACTCGCCGGTGTAGCCGAGGTTCTGGAAGGCCTTCAGGTCCAGCCCGCTGTTGACCGGCGCCTGCGCGGGCACCGGGAGCATGCCGTCCGCCGGGCTCTGCACGGTCAGCCAGGCGTCGTACAGGTCGTACGGGACGAGGTTGACCAGCGAGGCCGCCCCGATCACCCCGAGCTGCCCGGCCGGGAGGCCGCCCTGGGAGTGGGCCCCCTTGGTGCCGGAGTTCTCCGAGGCCTGCAGCGCCCCGGTGACCTCGACGCGGCCGGTCGGCGCGGCCGGCGCCTTCGCCGGGTCGGCCACCCCCGGCAGCCAGCCCCGGACCACCGGGACGGCCTTGCCGGAGTCGGTCTTCAGCAGGGTCAGGACGTAGAAGCCGGACGCGCCGTCGAGCCGCCGCTCGGGCACGAGCAGCTGTTCGCCGTACTCCCCGGACGCGGAAGCCAGCCGCCCGGAGGTCTTCTTGTCCACCGGGAGCAGCAGGTCCAGGGGGGTGACGGCCTGGTCGGCGGGCCGCTCGGCGGTCGCCTCCCGGTGACTGTCCACGCGGTCCTCGAACCGGCCGAGCTGCCAGGACCCCATGAACAGGCAGAAGGGAACGGCGAGAGCGACGAAGACGTTGATCCCCCACCAGCGCGGGGTCAGGAGAAACCGGTGCACCCCACCACCGTACGGGGGGCGCACCGGACCTCCCTTAGCGGGGCAGGTGCTTCAGCGCGAACTCGATCTCCATCCGGACCTGCTTGATCCGCTCCTCCACCACCAGCGAGCCGTGCCCGGCGTCGTACCGGTACACCTCGTGCACCGCCCCGCGCGCGGCGAGCCGGTCCACGTAGTTGTCGATCTGCCGGATGGGACAGCGCGGGTCGTTGACGCCGGCCGCGATGTGCACGGGCGCCTTCACCGCGTCGACGTAGGTGAGCGGCGAGGACGCCTCGAAGCGGTCCGGAACCTCCTCCGGCGTACCGCCGAAGAGAGTGCGGTCCAGGGCCTTCAGCGCCTCCATCTCGTCGTGGTAGGCCGTCACGTAGTCCGCGACCGGTACGGCGGCCAGCCCCACGGCCCAGGCCTCCGGCTGCGTGCCCAGGCCCAGCAGCGTCAGGTACCCGCCCCAGGAGCCGCCCGACAGCACGAGGCGCGCCGGGTCCGCGAGGCCGCAGGAGACCGCCCACTCGCGGACCGCCGCGATGTCCTCCAGCTCGATCAGGCCGACGCGATGCTTGAGGGCGTCCGTCCACGCGCGGCCGTAGCCCGTCGAGCCGCGGTAGTTGACCCGCACCACGGCGAAGCCGTGGTCCAGCCAGGCCGCCGGGGCTGCCGCGAAGGCGTCGTGGTCGTGCCAGGTCGGCCCGCCGTGGATCTCGAAGACCGTCGGGAAGGGGCCGTCGCCGCGGCCGGCCGGCCGCTGCGCCAGCGCGTGGATCCGCCCGCCGGGGCCCTCCACCCACACGTCCTCGACCGGCACCGAGCCGGGCGGCCGGAAACCGGGCGGGTCCAGGACGCACCCGCCCGCGGTGGACCGTACGGACGAGGGCTCGGCGGCCGACGACCACAGGTACTCCACCGACCCGTCGGGCCGCGCGGTCGCTCCCGAGACCGTCCCCGGCGGCGTGTCCACCCGTACGAGGTCGCGCCCGGCCAGGTCGTAGCGCCACAGCTCGCTGCGGGCCTCGAAGCTGTGCACGACCAGCAGCGCGGAGCCGTCGGGATACCACTCGGCGCTGACGTCGCCCGGCAGGTCGACCGCGAGCTCCTGCTCGGCGCCGGTCGCCACGTCCCACACCATCGGTTCCCAGCGGCCGCGGCGCTGGTGGCCCACGAGCAGCCGGGTGTCGCCGGCGACCGGGGCGAAGCCCAGCACGTCCAGGCCCAGCTCCTCGGTGCCGCCCCGGGTGTCGTCCAGTTCGGCGACGGTGGTCCCGTCGAGGGTGAGCACGCGCAGGGCCGCGTGCATGGCGTCACCGTGCTCGGTGTGCTCGACGGCCACGAGCGTCCCGTCGCGGGACAGGTCGCCGACGCCGGCCGACTCCCGGTGCCGGTAGATCACCGTGGGCGCGGATCCGTCCGGCCGGACCACGTGCACGGTCGAGCCGTCCTCGTCGGTGGAGCGTCCCACGACCGTCGTCCCGTCGCGGCCGATGGCCAGGCCGGCGGGGTACGAGGGCTCCAGGCCGGGGGTGGCCGGTTCGTCGGGGCCGCCCGCGAAGGGCTGGCGCACCCAGGTGCCGAACTCGTCGCCGTCCGTGTCGGAGAACCACCAGATCCACTCCCCGTCGGGCGAGAGCGCACCGTCGGTGGTGCCGTTGGGCCGGTCGGTGGCCTGGCGCTGTGCGCCGGTGGCACGGTCCCAGGCGTAGAGCTCGAAGGTGCCGGTCGCGTTGGAGACGAAGAGCGCACGGTCGGGGGCGTCCTCGGCCCACTCGGGCAGGCCCACGCGCGGTGCCCGGAACCGCTTCTCCCAGTCGGGCATCTCGGGGGTGATCTCGCTGTCGCTGGTCATGCGCCCCATTGTGGCCGCAGCGGCCCCCGGGATGCCGAATGCCCCGAACGGGCGCACAGTGAACCCGTACGCCTGAATTCCGCTCCGAGGAGGAGTGATCATGGCCAAGAAGGCCCGTGGCGGCCATCACCTCCACCAGGACTCCGAGCGCGCGATCGCGAAGAACACGGCTGCCGAAGCGCGTGCGAAGGCCGCCGCCAGGGACGCGCAGTCGCTCTCCGCGAAGACCCGGGGCATGCAGCAGAAGGCGCAGGCGAAGCGCGGCTGACCACGGCGGCCGGGGCGTAACGGCGCGCGCACGGGCGGGCGGCGTGCTTATCTGGCGCCATGCGGATGATCGTCCGGGGCGCCCGGCTGCTCCACACCACCGGCCCGTCCACCGGCCCGTCCACCGGCCTGTCCGACGTCGAGGTCGGGGAGGACGGCCGGATCGCGCGCGTGATCCCGTACGACGACCAGAAGGAACCACCGGCCACCGGCGTCCTCATCGAGGCCCACGGCGGCCTGCTCTGCGCCCCCTTCGTCGAGCCCCACATCCATCTCGACACGGCGCTGACCGTCGGCGAACCGCGCCCCAACGCCTCCGGCACCCTCTGGGAGGGCATCGCCTGCTGGAGCGAGCGCAAGCGGACCCTGACCCGCGAGGACGTGATCGCGCGGGCGAGCGAGGTGCTGCGCTGGCAGGCGGCCCAGGGCGTGCTGCACGTCCGCACCCACTGCGACATCACCGACCCGTCCCTCACCGCGCTCGACGCGCTGCTGGAGGTGCGCGACCGGGTACGGGACGTCATGACGCTGCAGATCGTGGCGTTCCCGCAGGAGGGCATCGTCTCCTTCCCCGGGGGCGAGGAGCTGCTGCGCGAGGCGGTGGCCCGCGGGGCGGACGTGGTCGGCGCGATCCCGCACTTCGAGGACACCCGCGAGGACGGGGTGGCCTCGCTGCACACGGTCTTCGCGCTGGCCGAGGAGCACGGCCTGCGGGTGGACGCGCACTGCGACGAGATCGACGACGAGCAGTCCCGTTTCGTGGAGGTTCTGGCCACCCTGGCCCTGCGCTCGGGGCTGCGCGAGCGGGCCACGGCCTCGCACACGACGGCCATGGGCTCCTACAACGGCGCGTACAGCTACAAACTGCAGCGGCTGCTGGCCCGTTCCGGAATCAACCTGGTCTCCAACCCCTTCGCCAACCTCGGCCTCCAGGGGCGCTTCGACGACTACCCCAAGCGGCGCGGCCTCACCCAGGTCAAGGAGATGCTGGCCGCGGGGGTCAACGTGGCCTTCGGCCACGACGACGTGATGGACCCCTGGAACGCGCTGGGGACCGCCAACCCGCTCCAGACCGCCCTCGTCGGGCTGTACGCCGCCCAGCTCACCGGCGCGGACGAGATCCCGGTGGCCTTCTCTATGGTGACGGACCGCGCGGCGCGCGTACTGGGCCTGTCCGCGGCGGAGTACGGCATCACCGCGGGCGCGCCCGCCTCCTTCGTCCTGTTGCCCGTACCGTCGCCCGAGGAGGCCGTGCGCCGACAGGTCCGCCCCCGGTACGTCGTCTCGCACGGCTCGGTCCTCGCCGAGACGGCCCCGGCCCCGACGCGGCTGAACTGGCCGGGGGAGCCCCCGTCGGAGGTGGACTTCGCACGCCGCCTACGCTGACGCCCCATGACATGGAGCCTTGACACCCGATCAGCCCGCGCCGCCTACGAGATCGCGTCCGAGTACGCGGACACGGCGCTCCTGAACCACTCGGTCCGTTCCTACGCCTTCGGGGCGCAGTACGCCGACCAGCACGGCCTGGAGTACGACGCCGAGCTCTTCTACGTCAGCGCGCTGCTCCACGACCTGGGCCTGACCGCGCCGTTCGACAGCCACACGCTCCCGTTCGAGGAGGCGGGCGGCCACGTCGCGCGCGTCCTGACGGCCGGGCTGGGCTGGCCGGCGGCCCGCCGGGCCCGCGCCGAAGAGATCATCGTCCTGCACATGCGGGACGACGTGACGGCGGCCGAGGACGTGGAGAGCCACCTGCTCCAGGTCGGCACGAGCGCCGACGTCTCGGGCCTGCGCGTGAGCGCGTTCGACCCCGCCTTCACCGAAGCCCTGCTCAAGGCCCACCCCCGTGCGGGCTTCGGCCCGTCCTTCCTGGCCCTGGTCGAGGACCAGGCGGCCCGCAAGCCCGACTGCGCGGCAGCCGCCTACGTCGCGGGCGGCGCGGCCACCCGCATCGCGGCGAACCCGCTGGACGCGTGACGGCGCGTAGCCCGCGGAGCCGCGGCCGATGGTCCGCCGCCGCGTCCCGGCGGCGGACCCACGGCGTCGGCACGGACCTGCGCCAGGTCACGCACATCCGCCACCGCGTCGGATAGCGTGCCCGCATGTCGTGGGACGAGGACGGAACACCCCACCCGCTGGCGCTGCGCCGCACCGGCCGCAGCGAGCTGGAGCCGGACCGGCTGCCCGAGATCCGCGAGCTGGAGGTGCTGGGCTGGGAGCCCGCGCCCGAGGACCTGCGCTGGGTGTTCCTCCCGTACGTCTGGCCCCCGGCGGCCCGCACCTGGATCCCGGACCGCTCCACCCACTGGGCGGTGGACACCGCGCTCGACGGCCACGGCCACATCACCGGCGTCGAGTGCGCCCCGCTCCCCGAACCCGACCTGCGCGAACTCGACCAGGAGGCCGACGCGGCCCTCGCCGCCCTCGGCCTGCCGCCCCGGCCCCGCGGCCGCCTCTGGCTGCTCCGCCCGGTCGGCCCCTTCCCGACGGTGAGCGCGGTCCTCGACCACCTCGACGCGATGGCCGCCGAACGCGCCGTGCAGGCCGGTCCCTCCCCGGACTTCCTGGCCCTGACCCGCGCCGAACTCGCCGCGCTGGCAGGGGCGCAGGACTAGCGGGCGGTGGCCCTGACGGTCAGTGCTGCGGCGGCCACGGTGCCACCTCGTGCGCGTCCTGCGGGTACCAGGGCTGGACTGGGTCGTATGCCAGGGGCGCCGGTACGGGAGCCGGGACGGGCGCGGGCGCCGGTACGGGCGTCGGTGCGCGTGCGGGCCCGGGCGCCGGTGCGGCGGCCGGCATGCGGAGGCTGCCGTAGCGCTCCATGCGCTGCCAGCGCAGGCGCGATCCGGCGATGGCCGTGAACACGGACTGGATGACGACCAGGTACATCAGCTGGCGGTACACGAACTGCTGGAGCGGCAGGCTCCACAGGGCCCCGGGCCGTTCCTTGTCGAGGTGGAAGGCGTAGAGCCCCATCAGGACCTGGAGCAGGAGGAACGCGCACCACAGGCCGAGGATGCGGACCGGGTCCAGGAAGACCAGCCCGAAGACGGCGATGATGTCCACGACGGGCGCGAGCAGCGGCAGCAGCACCTGGAACATGAGCAGGTAGAGCAGCCCGCGGCGGCCGAGCTTTCCGGCCTGGCCCCGCTGGGCGAGGGCGCCGCGGTGCTTCCACATGGCCTGGAGGGTTCCGTAGCACCAGCGGTAGCGCTGTTTCCACAGGGCGCCGAGCGAGGCGGGGGCCTCGGTCCAGGCGATGGCACGCTCCTCGTAGACCACGCGCCAGCCGTCGCGGCACAGTGCCATGGTGAGGTCGGTGTCCTCGGCGAGGGTGGTGTCGCTGACGCCGCCGACGCGCAGCAGGGCCTCGCGCCGGAACGCGCCGACCGCGCCCGGCACGGTGGGCATGCATTCGGCGAGGTCGAACAGGCGCCGGTCCAGGTTGAAGCCGACGACGTACTCGATGTGCTGCCAGCGGCCGAGCAGCCCGCCGCGGTTGACGACCTTCGCATTGCCCGAGACGGCGCCGACGCGCCGCTGGGCGAAGGGCTGGACGATCATGCGTACCGCGTCCGGCTCGAAGACGGTGTCGCCGTCGACCATGACGAGCAGGTCGTACGAGGCCGCGGCGATGCCGGTGTTGAGCGCGGCTGGCTTCCCGGCGTTCTCCTGGCGGATGACGCGTACGCCGGGCAGCCGCAGGGCCTCCACGATGTCCGCGGTGCCGTCGGTGGAGCCGTCGTCGACCACGATGATCTCCACCGGATGGTCCGACGCCAGCAGGGAGCGGACGGCGGCTTCGATGCCGGCGCTCTCGTTGTAGGCGGGCACGATGATGCTGACGGGTTCGGTGACCACCCGGCCCCACGGCTTGCGGCGCGTCCGTACGTGCCGGCGCGCGGCGACGAACACCGCCACGGCGCGCAGCACGCTGATCGCGCCGGCCGCCCACAGCAGCCAGGAGAGCGCTTCGAGGACCCAGTCGCTGGCGCGCAGCGCGTTGATCAGGGCGGTTCCCTGCCACCGGTCGACGGCCGAGGCCGGCCGGGTGGGCGCGGGAAGGCCGACGGCCTCGCTGACCGTGGTGAATCGGAAGCCGCCCGCCTTGAGGCGGGGGATCAGCTGCTCCAGTGCGGCGACCGTCTGCGAGCGGTCGCCACCCGCGTCGTGCATCAGCACGACCTGGCCGTCCGTGCCCTGCGGGGTGGAGTTGGCGACGATCCCGGCGACGCCCGGGCGGCGCCAGTCCTCGCTGTCCTGGGTGGTCAGGACGGTGAGGTAGCCGTCCAGGCCCGCCTGGACGACGGTGTTCCAGCCGGCGTCGTCCAGCGCCTCGTTGGTGGAGGAGTAGGGCGGGCGCAGCAGCGGGGTGGTGATGCCGGTGGCGCCGGCGATGACGAGCTGGCTCTCGCGCAGTTCCAGGGAGCGCCGCCAGTCGGAGGCTGCGCCGAGGTCGGTGTGGGTGAAGGTGTGGACGCCGATCTGGTGGCCGTCCGCGACGATCCGCCGGGCCAGTTCGGGATGGGCGGACACCTGGGCGCCGACGGTGAAGAACGTGGCGCGCACGTCGTTGCGGCGCAGTACGTCCAGGACCTTCGGGGTCCAGACCGGGTCAGGGCCGTCGTCGAAGGTCAGCGCGATCGTGCGGGGCGCGGGACGGGCCGTCCGCCCGGCGGCGCCCTCGACGACCGGCCCTCCGGAGCGGATGGCCTCCGGCACGGACGTGGAGGAGCCGGGCGTACGGGCCGCGCCGTCGGCCGTGGAGTCGAACATGTGCTTGGCGTAGCCCTGGAGGAGCAGCGCGGCCGAGAGGGTGACGACGAGCACGGTCAGCAGCAGCCAGTGGGTGCGCAGCGGGACGTTGCGCACCGTGCTGTGCCGGCCGCGGGGGAGGCGGCGTCGGTTCTTCGACAAGGGGACGAGCTTTCTGCCTGTGGTGAGCGAGCCGGGAGGTCAGGGGCGGACGGTGGGCTTGCCGCCCTGTCCGGGTGCCGAGGTCGGCTTGCCGCGGCCGCTCTGGCCGTTCGCCTGGGTGGGGGCGGGCCCGGTGGTGGCGGAGGGGGCCGGTCCGGTCGTGGCCGTACCGGGCGGGGCGATGGGGCCGCCGGGGTGGGTGGGGCCGGTGGGGCCGGTGGGGGAGGCCTGCGGAGCGCTGCCGGTGGAGGAGGCGGTGCGCTTCGGTGGGGCGGAGGCAGCGGGCTTGCCCTCGGCGGCGGGGGGCCGGCTCGGGGCGGCGTCCGGAGTGCGCGGTGCGGGCAGGAAGGGGGAGCGGACGGTGGGTCCGCCGAACAGCGAGCTGAGCAGGAGGACGACGTAGGCGGCGGCGGGCACGACCAGCAGCCACCCCAGGCGGCGGACCCGGCGCTGGCGTCGGCCCGAGGAGTCCACGAAGACCGGCGCGGGCGCGGCTGTGTGCCCGGGGTCCGGTTCCGCCGGGCCCGGGGAGGCCGCGTAGAGGCGGGGGAGCGGCATCGTGTCGTCGTCCGCGTAACCCGTGGGTGGTTGCATCGGTGGCCAGGTTCCTAGGGGGCCGCCCCGGGCACCGAGGTGGGGTGACCGGTCGGGGCGGGATGGCGGGGCGGGGACGGTTCGGTGGTCGCGGGGGCGGTCGGGTGGCCGCCCTTGGTGTCCGGGGTGTCCCGGGTGTCCGGGGTGCGGGTGGCTCCCGGGCCCGGCTTGTCGGGCTTCCTGCCCGCGTCCCGCCCGCCGGGCTTCGTGGGCTCGGCGCCGCGCGTGCCGTCCGTGGGCTGCGGGGCCGGCGAGCGGTCGGGTCCCGCGTCCTGGACGCCGACGACGGGGCCGCAGTACTCCGGTACGGCGCCCTGCCCTCCCGCGGCCGCAACCAGGGGGGCGAACCGGTGGTCGGCCAGCACCACGGCGGGCTGCGCGCCGTCGGCCGCGACGTAGGCGCGGCACAGGTCGGCCAGATCGGGTGTGACCGGGGTCGCGGGACGGGACAGGAGTCCCGCGGAGGATTCCCCGGGCTTCCTGGCGGAGGCCGAGGCGGAGGGCGTCGGTCCGCCACTCGCGGGGCCGCCCCCGAGGGCGGCGGGCAGATGACCCGTACCGGCCGCGACGGCGACACCGCCGACCGCGGCGGCGGCCAGTGCGGCGGCGACCTTCACGCTCAGGAGCATCGCCGGCGTGCGCAGGGACCGCGTGGACCGCACGGACCGCGTGGACCGGGATCGCCATCGGCGGAATGCCGGGGCCGGGGCCGGAGCGGGGTGGAGACGAGCCGCCCGGAACATCGCCACGGCCTGCTCCTCGCCGGCCTGCTCGCCGTCGGCCGTCGGCGCCGAGAGGGCGGCGAGAAGCCCCGCGAGGGCTTCGTGGCCGGGAGCGAGATCGGCTCGTGCACCGTCGAGCAGCTGCTCGGCCGTGTCGTGGTCGATGCGGCGGGATCGGTGGGTGCTCATCTCGTGTCCTTCAGCGTCGAAGCCGCCGCTGGTGTCACTCCTCGACGGAAATTCCTTCCGCGTGGCCGAGGCGCACCCGCCCCACCCGTACCCCCCGGCCGGCTCGCCGCCTGCTGTTCGAGCAGCTGGGCCAGCGTGCGCAGGCCTCGGTGCGCCGCCCTGCGCACCGCACCGGCCCGCTTGCCCAGCACCCGGGCCGCGCTCTGCGCGTCCAGGTCCATCACCACCCGCAGGAGCACCGCCTCCGCCTGTACGCGGGGCAGCGCGGCCATCAGGGCGAGCGCCTCGGCGGTGGCGACGCAGACAGGCGCCGCGCCCTCGCCGTCCCCGGACCCCAGCCGGTCGGGCGGCCCTTCGACCAGGGGGCCTTCAACCGGTATGCCCACGACCGGTATGCCCACGCCCGGCGGACCCTGGGCGGGTATGCCCTCGCCCGCCACGCCCACGCCCCGCTGCCCGGCCGCCGCCCGCCGCAGCCCGCTCCGCCGACGGCGCGGCAGTTCCATCGCCCGGCTGCGCCCGACGGCCGAAACCCAGCCGCGGAACGCGTCGTAGTCCCCGCTGAACGACCCCAGCTCGCGCGCGATCCGCAGCCACGTCTCGGACGCCACCTCCCCGGCCTCCTCGCCGGCCAGCAGGGTCAGATACCGCAACAGCCCCGGCTGCACCGCCCGGAACAGTGCCAGGAAGGCCGCGTCGTCTCCCCGTCGCGCCGCCGCGAGCACGCCGGACATGTCTGCCCCGGCTCCCGGGTCCCGCACCGCCCCCGGGATCCGCGCTCCGCTGCCGGCCTCACCGAACTCCTCCGCACTGTGCACGCGGGACATGATGCGGCACTTCGTGGAACGCAGGGGGGTACGAGGTCTGGCCAAAGACGGCCCGGTTGAGCAAAGATCGCGTCCGCACCGCGCCACCCGTGAAATCTCCGGCGCGCCACATCCATCACAGGAGGATGTCCATGTCCCGCCGTTCCCCCCGCGGCCTGACCGCTGCGGCCACCGCCGCCGCGGCTCTGCTCACCCTGGCCGCACCGGCCTCGGCGTCGGCGCCCGCGCCCGCCTCCGCTCCCGCCGCGGCGCTGCCCCAGGGCAGCATCTTCATGGTCAACCCCGTGCAGTCCTCGGGCGATCAGACGCTCCTCGACGCCAAGGACTCCGCCGGCGCCGTGCCCGCGTCCGCCTACACCACGGCCGCCCTGCGCAACCTGGACGCCAGCGGCGGGCTGTCCGGGAAGTGGGCGTACGTCAAGTCGGAGACGGGCGCGCCCGCGGCGGTCGCGGACGCCACCCGGTACAACCGCGCCGACGACCAGTTCGAGCAGGTCATGGCCTACTTCTGGGTCAACGAGGCACAGGAGTACCTCCAGGGCCTGGGCTTCGGCAGCGAACTCCCCGGCGCCAACGACCGGGTCCAGCCGGTCCGCATCAACCAGTTCGGCGCCGACAACTCCTTCTTCACCGACAAGAAGGCCGAAATACGCTTCGGAAAGGGCAGCGTCGACGACGCCGAGGACGCCGAGGTGATCGTGCACGAGTACGGGCACGCCGTGCACCACGCGCAGGTCCCCGGCTTCGGCACCTCGCCCGAAGCCGGCGCGATAGGCGAGGCCTTCGGCGACTACCTCGCCGTGGAGGTCGGCGCCCATGCCGACGCTGTCTACGGATGGCCGCGGAAAGCGGACCTGGCGTGCGTCGCGGACTGGGACTCGATCTCCTACAGCGACGCACCGCACTGCCTGCGCCGCATCGACGGCAACAAGGTCTACGCGGACCGGGTGGGCGAGGTCCACGCCGACGGCGAGATCTGGTCGCGCGCCCTCTTCGACATCCGGGGCGCCCTGGGGGCCCGTACCGCCGACCGCATCATCGTGAACGCGCAGTTCGGCTTCGCACCGGACACCAGCTTCGAGGCCGCCGCCCGGACGACGATCGCGACGGCGCAGCGCATGTACGGCACCTCCGCGGCCGGCGCCGTCCGCGCCGCGTTCAAGGCACGCCAGATCCCGGGCGTCTGACCGTCCGGATCCAGTCGGTGGCGTCCGTACGCCGAGACGGACGCCCACGCCGCGCAGGGGCCTGATCCAGTGCGGGGATCAGGCCCCTGACCTGCGTTCCATCCGGTCCACCCGGACGTTTCGGGGGGCCGGACCTCATGGTGGGGGCTGCGCGCGGCGGTGGCCCGAATTCGACGGACCGCCTCAACAGGGGGTGGTGGCAGTAGAATTGGAGCCTGTGATCATCAGTGAGATGCACCCCACGATCGATTATGCGGCCTATTCGAGCATCGTCATCCCGCTTGAGGCCGGGACCGATGTGCCCACCCACAACCACCCGCAGCACCAGCTGACCTGGGCGCCGTCGGGGCTGCTGACGATGACGGTGGACAACTGCCGTTGGGTGGTTCAGCGCTCGCGCGCCCTGTGGATCCCCGGCGGCGTGGACCACGCCGTCATCCCCAACTCGTCCTGCGCCATGCACTCGCTGTACTTCGAACCGGGCGACTGTCCGCTGGACTGGAAGACCCCGACCGTCATCGACGCCACCGGGGTGGTCGGCCCGCTGCTGTCCTACATCGTGGAGCTCGGCGGCCGCGCCCCGGACCGCCGGGCCCGGGCCGTGGACGTGCTGTGGGACCTGATGAAGCCCATGTCGGTCACCATCATCCCGACCATCCTCCCCACCGATCCGCTGGCCCTGCGGATCGCGCTCGCCATCAGACAGGACCCGGCCGACCCCCGGGACCTCGCGGACTGGGGCCGGGAGGTGGGGGCGTCGCCGCGCACCCTCTCGCGCCGGTTCCGCGCCGAGACCGGGGTCAGCTTCGGGAGCTGGCGGACCTTCGAACGCCTCAACGCCGCGCTCCCGATGCTGGGCGAGGGCCAGCCGATCTCCCGGGTGGCCCGCGCCGTCGGCTACAGGACCGCGAGCGCCTTCATCACCGCGTTCCGACGGGAAATCGGCACCACCCCCGCCGCGTACTTCGGCGGGAGCGGTGCCGATTCCGAGGTCACACCGACGCCGGCTCTGGTTCCCGCGTCTTCTCGTTGACCTTGCCGGACCGGCGGCTGTCGATCGCGAAGGTGATGACCGCGAGGACCACGGCGACCGCACCGATGACCGCGCCGAGGTTCGCCAGGGCGTTCATCGCGTCGATCGACGCGCTGTCGGCGACCTGCGTCAGGGCGGGCACGCTGTCCGCGAACTGCGCCGGCACTCCCTCGATCACCTGGTGACCGGCTCCGGAGCCGATCCCCTCGATGAACTGCTCCTTCAGGTCCGGCGGCACCGCGCCGGCCCCGGGGATCGCCGCGAGGCCGGTCTCCGTCTTGTCCTCGGCGACGCGGCTGAACATCGCGCCGAGACCGGCGATGCCCATGGCCATGCCGATCTGGCGCAGCGTGCCGAACGTGGCGCTGGCCATGCCCGCGTTCTCCTGCGAGGCGAAGGTCAGCGACGCGGCCTGGGTGACCGCGGTGATCGCGCCGAGGCCGAGGCCGCCGATGAGCATGCCCGGGACGAAGTGGGTCCACTCGCTGTCGTGGCCGAAGTTGCCCATCAGGTACATGCCCACGGTGACCAGCGCCATGGTGACGGGGAGCGAGACCGCGAGCGGTACGCGCCGGGCGAAGATCGCGGTCAGCGGTGCGGCGATCATCGCGCCGAGGCTGATGGGCAGGAGGCGCAGACCCATCTGCAGCGGGGAGTAGCCGAGCGTGCCGATGAGGAACAGTGCGATGTAGTTGGACGCGGCCATCAGCGTGGCCATGTGCGCGACCGACACGATCGCGGTACCGGAGAAGCCGGGCTTCTTCGCCATCGCGAGGTCGAACAGCGGGTGCTTGGCCTTGACCTGCCACGCCAGGAAGGCGATCAGCAGGACCACCGCGGCGACGAGCAGGCCGATGACCGTGCTCGACGTCCAGCCGAGCGCGTTGCTCCGGGTCAGGGCGAACACGCCGGCCACGAGGCCGCCGGTGAGGAGCACCGAGCCCAGCAGGTCGGCGCGGCGCTCGGGGCTGCTCGCGGACTCGGGCATCTTCAGCCAGGCCAGCACCATGATGCCGATGCCGATCGGCACGTTGATGGTGAAGATCGAGCGCCAGCCGAACTGGGTGACGAGCGCGCCACCGAAGACCGGGCCGGCGACGGTCGCGAGGGCCATGACGGCGCCGTAGATGCCGATCGCCTTCGCGCGGGCCGCCTTCTCGGGGTACGCGACCGACAGCAGCGGCAGCGCGGTGGCGAACAGCATGGCGGCGGCGAAGCCCTGCGCCGCGCGCAGGACGTCGAGCACCACGATCGTGTTGGCGAAGGCCAGGGCCAGCGAGGAGGCGGTGAAGCCGGCCATGCCGAGGATGAACATCCGTCGGCGGCCGAACCGGTCACCGAGCGTGGCGAAGGTCAGCAGGACACCGGCCAGCGGGATCGAGTAGGCGTCGATGACCCACTGGAGGCCGTCGATGGAGGCGTCGAAGTCCTTGCGGATGTCGGCGAGCGCGGCGGAGACGACCGTCGCGTCGAGCATCAGCATGAAGATCGCGACGCAGACCATGAACAGCACCAGCCCAGGCCGGCGTTGCTGGTCGCCCGGTGGTGCCGTGCTTGTCGTCGTCGCAGTCGAGGACATGAGTGCTCCCTGAAGGTTGAACGTGGGTGTCAGTTGCGGAGTGAAGACCTCCATGTGCGGTCGCTGCCGCACTCGTTCACGCTATGGGTCCATCGCGCGGACGGGAACGACGTACGAGGACGACCAATGTCGCGCAGCGGACAACTTTGAACCGGCCTGTCCGCCCGATTGCGCGTAGCGGACACGCACCTGTCCGTACGGGCCGGGGATGCCGGTCGGACACCGGCTCAGATGCCGGTCAGACACCGGTCAGCGCTCGGGGACGACCCCGTCCGCCCCACCCCCGCACGGTGACGAGCATGACGGTGATCCGACCGGCCGGCATCCGCTTCGGCGATTTCGGCGCGATCGGATGCCCCCCTCCGGCTGGCTGAGGGCCGTCCACGCCGAGGGCTGGCAGCACTACGTCGACCGCCTCGCGTCCCGCGCCGAAGGCACCGACCCAGGCCCGGACGCCTGGATGCAACAGCCCGTGGGCCTGGGCCCTCACTGACCTGGTGACAGTTCGCCGCTGAGTGTTCCGTGCAGGCGGGCGCTGTGCTCGTTCAGGCCGACGATCTCCACGCTCTTGCCGAGTCGCCGGTACTTCGTCTCGACGGCGTCCAGGGCGGCGACCGAGGACGCGTCCCAGATGTGCGCGGACGACATGTCGATGACGACCTGGTCGGGGTCCTCGACGTAGTCGAACTGCCCGACCAGTTCATTGGACGAGGCGAAGAACAGCGCGCCGGTCACGCAGTAGACGACCTGGCCGCCGTCCGGATCGAGGACGGACGTGACGTTCACGAGGTGCGCGACGCGCTTCGCGAAGATGACCATCGCCGTGACCGACCCGGCGACGACGCCCACGGCGAGGTTGTGGGTGGCGACCACGCAGCCGACGGTGAGCACCATGACGGTGATCTCGCCGGCCGGCATGCGCCGGAGGGTCTTCGGGGCGATGGAGTGCCAGTCGAAGGTCGCGAAGCAGACCATCACCATGACGGCGACCAGCGCGGCCATCGGGATCCGGGAGACGACCGGCCCGAAGACGATACACAGCACCATCAGGAAGGCGCCGGCGAGGAAGGTCGACAGCCGGGTACGGGCGCCGGACACCTTCACGTTGATCATCGTCTGGCCGATCATCGCGCAGCCGCCCATACCGCCGAAGAACCCGGTGACGATGTTCGCGACGCCCTGGCCCACGGACTCCCGCGTCTTCGAGGACCGCGTGTCGGTGATCTCGTCGACGAGCTTCGCCGTCATCAGCGACTCCATCAGCCCGACCACCGCCATGGCCAGGGCGTACGGGGCGATGAGCGTCAGGGTGTCCAGGGTGAACGGCACGTCCGGCAGCCCCGGAACCGGCAGCGAGGACGGCAGCGCGCCCTTGTCCCCCACGGTCGGCACCGCGATGCCCGCCGCGACGGTGACCGCCGTGAGGATGACGATGGACACCAGCGGGGCCGGGACCACCTTGGTGATCCTCGGGAAGAACACCATCAGCGCGAGCCCGGCGGCGAGCAGCGGATAGACGGCCCACGGCACGTCCCGCATCTCGGGGACCTGCGCCATGAAGACCAGGATGGCGAGGGAGTTGACGAAGCCGACCATCACCGAACGGGGTATGAAGCGGATCAGCTTCGCGACACCGAGCGCCCCGAGCACGATCTGGAAGACCCCTGCGAGGATCACCGCCGCGATCATGTAGCCCAGGCCGTGCTCGCGGTTGAGCGGCGCGATCACGAGCGCGACGGCGCCCGTGGCGGCGGAGATCATCGCGGGCCGCCCGCCCACGACCGCGATCACGACGGCCATCGTGAACGAGGCGAACAGCCCGATCGCGGGATCCACCCCGGCGATGATCGAGAACGAGATCGCCTCGGGGATCAGGGCCAGCGCGACCACGAGACCGCCGAGCACCTCGGTGCGCAGCACCTTCGGCGACAGCCAGGCGGGCGGCGCGGGCCGAAGCGGGCCGCGCGGGCGCGAGGGCACGGAGAAAGGGGAGGAGGACAAGACGATACGGACCTCAGGCTCGGGCACGCCCCAACCGGCGGGCGGGCGCGCGGAGAAGACGCGAAGACGAAGGCCGCCCGGGCTCCTGGAAGAAGCCGACCACGCTCTTCTCCGGAGGTCTCCCTAACGAACTCCGCAGACGCAGGAAGGGCCTGACCCGCGATGCGGATCAAGCCCTTGACCTGGTCTTACGAAGTCGGGGTGGCGGGATTTGAACCCACGACCTCTTCGTCCCGAACGAAGCGCGCTGCCAAGCTGCGCTACACCCCGATCGCCGCCTTGCAGCGTTGCTGCCCTGGCGACATCGATTACTTTAGCGGACCTCTCGCTGGAGACGAAATCCGGTTTTCGCGCAGCGGTCGCGGGACGGTCGCCGGACGGCGGAAACGGCGAGGACCGTGCGGACGGGGCAGACGGGGCGGACGGGGCGGACGGGGTGGACCCCTACGCCTTCGGGGTGAGCGTGAGGAGCGTCGCCTCCGGCGGACACGCGAAGCGCACCGGGGTGAAACGGTTGGTCCCGCAGCCCGCCGAGACGTGCAGGTACGCGCGGTGCCCGCCCGCCTCGTGCGTGGACAGGCCCTTCACCCGCCGGGTGTCCAGGTCGCAGTTGGTGACGAGCGCTCCGTAGAAGGGGATGCACAACTGCCCGCCGTGGGTGTGGCCCGCGAGGATCAGCGGGTACCGGTCGGCGGTGAAGGCTTCGAGGACGCGCAGGTACGGGGCGTGCACCACGGCCATCGAGAAGTCCGCGTCCGCATCCGGGCCACCGGCGACCCGCTCGTAGCGGTCGCGCTTGATGTGCGGGTCGTCGAGACCGGTGAAGGCCAGCTCCAGGCCCTCCAGCTTCAGCCGCGCCCGGGTGTTGGTGAGGTTCTGCCAGCCCGCCGCGTCGAAGGCGTCCCGCAGCTCCTCCCACGGATTGTGGACGGCGCCGACGACCGGCTTGTTGCCGTTCAGACCGTGCCGGCCCTGGACCTTCTCGGTCAGGTAGCGCGCCGGGTTGCGCAGCCGCGGGCCGTAGTAGTCGTTCGACCCGAAGACGTACACCCCGGGGAAGGACATCAGCGGGCCCAGGGCGTCGAGCACCTCGGGGACGCCCTCGGTGTCCGAGAGGTTGTCGCCGGTGTTCACGACGAAGTCCGGGCGCAGGCCCGCCAGGGACTGCAGCCAGGCCTGCTTCTTGCGCTGCCCGCCGACCATGTGGATGTCGGAGACCTGGAGGACGCGCAGCGGGCGCATCCCGGGTGGAAGGACAGGCACCGTGATCCGGCGCAGGCGGAAGGACCGGGCCTCGAAACCGGCGGCATAGGCCACACCCGCGGCCCCCACCGCCGCGATTCCGGCAGCCGCCTTCAGGGGTACTCCGTAACGCGCACGCATGGACCCATCGTCGCAGACCCGGAAAACCGATGGGCGCCACCGGCCCCGCACCTGGCAGACTCAGGTGCATGACCACGCTCAAGGCCAAGCTCCAGGAAGACCTCACGACCGCGATCAGGGAGCGGAACGAGCTGCACTCGTCCACGCTCCGTCTGACCCTCTCCGCCATCACCAACCAGGAGGTCGCGGGCAAGGAGGCACGCGTGCTCTCCGACGAGGAAGTCCTCCGGGTGATCGCCAAGGAGGCGAAGAAGCGCCGCGAGGCCGCGGAGGCCTTCGCCCAGGGCGGGCGTCCCGAGCAGGCCGCCCGGGAGACCGCGGAGGGCGAGTTCCTCGACACGTACCTGCCCAAGCAGCTCACCGACGACGAGCTCGTCGCGATCGTGGCGCAGGCCGTCGCGGAGGCCAAGGCGGCGGGCGCGGAGGGGCCGCGGGCCATGGGCGCCGTCATGAAGATCGTGAACCCGAAGGTCCAGGGGCTGGCGGACGGCGGGCGCGTCGCCGCCGTCGTCAAGCAGCAGCTCTCGTAGCAGCGCCCGCAGCAGTTCTCGTATACACATGAAGGGAGGGCCCCGGCCGCTTGCGGCCGGGGCCCTCCCTTCATGCTGTGCGTCGCGCGCCGACCGCTAATGGTCGTCGCGGCCGCCGATCAGGCCGCCCGGGGAGATCGTGATCCCGGGGAAGGGGGTCTCCGGTTCGGTGCCGCCCGCGCCGCCCGTGGCTCCGGCGGTCTGGCCTCCGGGCCGCCCGCCGGGCTTGCCGTCACCGGGCTTGCCGGGCTTGGTCGGGTTGGTGGGGGGCTTGTTGCCGCGGGGGCCGCCGGAGGGGACGTTCGGTTCCGGGATGCTGACCGTGGTGAAGCGCAGGGCCTCACGGCCGGACAGCGCACCGGTGACCGCGTCCTTCCAGATCGGGCCGGGCAGTCCGCCACCGAAGACCTTCTCGAAGGGCTTCCCGCCGATCACGATGTTCTCCATCGTGATCTTCTTCGCCCCGCCCGAGCCGACCCACACCGCGCCGGAGATGTTCGGGGTGTAGCCCACGAACCAGGCGTTGTAGCGGGAGTCCGTCGTACCGGTCTTGCCCGCGCTGTCCCGGTCGGTCAGACCGGCCCGCTCACCGGTGCCGGAGTCGACCACACCGCTCAGCAGGGTGTTGATGGTGTCGGCGGTCGTCTCCGACATCGCCCGGTCGCACTTGCTCTTGGGGACCGAGAGCGCCTTGCCGTGCGAGTCAGTGATCGACTCGATGGCGACGGGGGTGCAGTAGACGCCGCGGTTGGCGAAGGCCGCGTACGCGTTGGCCATCGTCAGCGGGGACATCTCCTCCGCGCCGAGCGCGATGGCGGGACCGTCGGCCAGCTTGGCACCGCTCGCCGGCACCACGCCGAGCTTCTGCGTCATCTCCGCCACCGGGCACAGGCCGATCTCGGAGATCATCTCGACGAAGTAGGTGTTGATCGACTTCTCCATCGCGGTCCTCAGCGCGTAGGGGCCGATCTCGTCCTCGGTCTCGTTCTCCGCCGATTCCTTCGTGGTGTTGACGTACTGCGTGCCGTCACAGCGGGAGATCCCGCTCGGGTAGTCCATCTTGTTCGGCGCCCCGTACACCTTCGTCGGGGGCAGGCCCCGCTCCAGCGCGGCGGCGGCGATGAACGGCTTGAAGGTCGAGCCGACCTGGAAGCCGAAGTTCGAGCCGCCCATCCGCTTGTCCACGGAGTAGTTGATCTGCGTCTCGTTCTTCCCGAAGCCGTACGGCTTGGACTGACCCATCGCCAGCACCCGGCCGGTGCCCGGCTGGACCATGGTCACAGCCGTCGCGATCGCGTCCTCCTGGTAGACGTGGTCCTTGATCGACTCGTTGGCCGCGTCCTGCGACTGCGGGTCCAGGGTGGTGCGTACAGTCAGACCGCCCTGGTTCCAGACCTTCGCCCGCTCCTCGCGCGTCTTGCCGAAGACCGGGTCGGTCAGGAAGGAGTTGCGCACGTAGTCGCAGAAGAAGCCCGCGCCCTTGACCGCGGTGATGCAGCCGTTCTTGGGCTTGGTCACCTTCAGGGTGACCGGCTTCGCCTTCGCCGCGTCCGCCTCCGCCTGCGAGACGTCCTTGGTGTCGGCCATCCGCTGGAGGACGACGTTGCGGCGCTTCATCGCCTCCTGCGCGTCGTTCACCGGGTCGTACCGGCTCGGCGACTGCACGACGCCCGCCAGCAGCGCGGACTCCTCCAGGGTCAGGTCCTTGGCGGGCTTGCTGAAGTAGCGCTGGGCGGCGGATTCGATTCCGTACGCCTGCTGGCCGAAGTAGGTGATGTTGAGGTAGTTCTCGAGGATTTTCTTCTTCCCGAGCTCCTCCTCGACCTGGATCGAGTACTTCAGCTCGCGGATCTTTCGCCCGAGGCTCTTCTCCTGGGCCTCGCGCACCTTGGTCTCGTCGTCGCCGGCCTCTTCGACGAACACGTTCTTCACGTACTGCTGGGTGAGCGTGGAGGCGCCCTGGGCCGCGCCGCCCTCCTGCGCGTTCTGGTTGACCGCGCGCAGGATGCCCTTGAGGTCGACGGCGCCGTGCTCGTAGAAACGCGAGTCCTCGATCGCGACGATCGCCTTCTGCATGTACGGGGAGATCGCCGTGAGCGGGACCACCTGACGGTCGCGTGAATAGATGGTGGCGATCAGGCCACCTTCCGCGTCCAGAATCGTGGTCCGCTGGCTCAGTGGCGGAGTCTTGAGATTGGCCGGGATCTCATCGAATCCCTCGACCGTGCCCTTGGCTGCCAGCCCCAGGGCGCCTGCGGCCGGAATCGCCATGCCAGCCAGCACAACTCCGGAGAGAACGGACACACCGAGGAACTTGGCGGCCTGCTGGCTCCCCGTGAGCCCGCCGCCCGAGCGCTTCTTTCCCATGGAGGGCAGCCTACGTTCTGATTCGCCGGACACGCGCGAATGCCTTGGCCTAAGCTGTCCCCAACTGTCACAGCAGTGTGGTGCGACATCAACCCCGCGGCTTGATTTTCACCCTTCCCGAATGGGGTGGACTCATGTCCGAATCTCGCCCCTCAGCTGAAGCCGAGCCGCCGATTACACCCGAATTGCCGGAATGGTCGGGCATGTCGCCGGATCACTCCGTCGGGTGATCTGCCGCTTACCCATAGTCCGTTCGGACCATTCAAGATTGGGCCCGTCGGGGGTGTTGCACCGTGCCCGCCTTCCGTAACGTCCTCAACTGGCAGCGGTGAATATGCCGCTACCGCCGTGGGGGAGCCTCGATTCGGGAGAGGACGGCGCCGGGATGGGCTGGGTTACCGACTGGAGTGCGCAGGCAGCCTGCCGCACTACCGATCCGGATGAACTGTTCGTTCAAGGAGCGGCACAGAACAGGGCCAAGGCGGTGTGCACCGGATGTCCGGTGCGGACCGAATGCCTGGCCGACGCGCTCGACAACCGTGTCGAGTTCGGCGTGTGGGGTGGAATGACCGAGCGGGAACGACGTGCGCTGCTGCGCCGGCGTCCCACCGTCACCTCGTGGCGACGGCTGCTCGAAACCGCACGAACGGAGTACGAGCGCAGCACGGACATCCTCACCATGGATGCAGACGCGGAGATCGACGTCCCGTACGAGACGTACGCGGCAGCCGGGTAGATCACACGGCCGCCACGTCGTACGAACGCCTACGCTCCGGCCGGAACCCCGGCCGCGAGTCGCTCTCCGATGGCCCGCAGCCCGGCGAGGTCGTGTACATCGCCGGGCAGGGCGGCCACTTCGGCCACCGCCACCTCCGGGTGCAGTGAGGTGAAGCGATCGCGTGTGCGCTGCTCACGCGCGATCACCTGCATCCGTTCGGCGTGCAGGCGCAGCAGTCCTGCCGTGATCTCGTCCACCTCGGGTGAGTCGTCGGGGTCGTGGTCGGGGTAGTGGTCGGACGAAGGAGCGGACGAAGGACCGGACGCGTGGTCCGGCGAGTCTGCGGCCGCGTCACGAAGTCCAGCTTTCCCGGACTCCTGATCGACAATGCCGCCCTCTTCAAGATTCTCCGCGGCGGCCAACGCCCGTTCGGCCGACAGCTGGTCGGCGCCGCTTGTGTGCACCCGGTTCAACACCAGCCCGGCCAGCGGCATGCGCTCCGCGGCCAGCCGCTCCACGAAGTACGCCGCCTCGCGCAAGGCGTCCGGTTCCGGCGCCGCGACCACGAGGAAGGCCGTGCCGGGAGCCTGGAGCAGCCGGAAGGTCGCGTCCGCGCGCGTGCGAAAGCCCCCGAACATCGTGTCCATCGCGGCGACGAACGTCTGCACGTCCTTCAGCAGCGAGGCCCCCATGAGCTTGCTGAGCGTGCCCGTCATCATCGACATGCCGACATTCAGGAACTTCATGCCGGCCCGGCCGCCCACCTTCGCGGGAGCCATCAGCACCCGGATGAACTTCCCGTCCAGGAAGGACCCGAGGCGCTTGGGCGCGTCCAGGAAGTCCAGCGCTGACCGGCTCGGCGGCGTGTCCACGATGATCAGGTCCCAGTCGTCGCGGGCCCGCAGCTGCCCCAGCTTCTCCATCGCCATGTACTCCTGCGTGCCGGCGAAGCCGGCCGACAGCGACTGGTAGAAGGGGTTCGCGAGGATCGCCCGGGCCCGTTCCGCGTCCGCGTGCGCCTCGACGATCTCGTCGAAGGTCCGCTTCATGTCCAGCATCATGGCGTGCAGTTCGCCGCCGCCCGCCGCGGCGCCCGTCCCCACGGTCGCCACCTTGCGCGGGGTGTTGTCCAGCGAGTCGATCCCCATCGACTGCGCGAGCCGTCGCGCCGGGTCGATCGTGAGCACGACCGCCTTGCGCCCGCGCTCGGCCGCCCGTACGCCGAGCGCGGCGGCCGTGGTGGTCTTGCCGACCCCGCCCGCCCCGCAGCACACGATGATCCGGGTCTGCGGGTCGTCCAGCAGCCCGTCGACCGCCAGCTTCGGCGGAGTGTCGAGGCCCACGGTGTCCACCCCCTCGCTCATTCGGCCACCGTCTGCTTGCGCAGTTCCTTGGCCAGCTCGTACAGCCCGGCCAGATCCATCCCCGCTCCGAGCAGCGGGAGTTCGTACGTCGGCAGGTCCAGCCCCGCCAGGACGGCGCGCTGTTCGCGCTCCAGCTCCACCCGGCTCGCGTGCTCGGCGGCCTGCGCGAGCAGCGGGTCCACCAGCCGCTCGGCCAGCCCGCCGCGGCGCGCGCCGCCCAGGCCCGCCCGGGACAACGCCCGGGCGACCCCGGCGCGGTGGTCGCCGGCGGCGGTGCGCAGGGTGTCCTCGTCCAGGTGGTGCGGCCGCACCATGTTGACGACGACCCGGCCGACGGGCAGCCCGGCCTCCTGGAGCTCGGCGACGCCGTCCGCGGTCTCCTGGACGGGCATCTCCTCCAGGAGGGTGACCAGGTGCACGGCCGTCTCGGGGGACTTGAGCACCTTCATGACGGCCTGCGCCTGGTTGTGGATCGGCCCGAACCGGGCCAGGCCCGCCACCTCGTCGTTGACGTTCAGGAACCGGGTGATCCGCCCGGTCGGCGGCGCGTCCATGATCACGTGGTCGTAGACGAAGCGGCCCGTCTTGTCCTTGCGGCGCACCGCCTCGCAGGCCTTGCCCGTCAGCAGCACGTCGCGCAGCCCGGGGGCGATGGTCGTGGCGAAGTCGATCGCGCCGAGCTTCTTGAGCGCGCGGCCCGCCGAGCCGAGCTTGTAGAACATCTGGAGGTAGTCCAGCAACGCCCGCTCGGCGTCGATGGCGAGCGCGAAGACCTCACCGCTCCCGCCGGGTGCGACCGCGATCTTCCGCTCCTCGTACGGGAGCGCCTCGGCGCCGAAGAGCTGCGCGAGCCCCTGCCTGCCCTCGACCTCCACCAGTAGAGTCCGCTTGCCCTCGCGTGCGAGGGCAAGCGCGAGTGCCGCGGCGACCGTGGTCTTGCCGGTGCCGCCCTTGCCGCTGACCACCTGGAGCCTGCTCACAGCGTCCGAGCCTAACCACTCGGATTCCGGGGCGCGCATGAGCCCCGCATGACAGGCACTACCCTCGCTCCCATGACCAAGAAGTTCGAATACGCGACGGTTCCGCTGCTGGTTCACGCCACCAAGCAGATCCTGGACACCTGGGGCGAGGACGGCTGGGAGCTCGTCCAGGTCGTGCCCGGCCCGAACAACCCCGAGCAGCTCGTGGCCTACCTCAAGCGGGAGAAGGCATGAGCGGTGTCGTCGAGGCCAAGCTGGCCGAACTCGGCCTGACCCTGCCCGAGGTCGTCCCGCCGCTGGCCACCTACCAGCCGGCCGTGCGCTCCGGCTCGTACGTGTACACCGCCGGCCAGCTCCCGATGATCAAGGGCAGCCTGCCGGTCACCGGCAAGGTCGGCGCAGAGGTCTCACCGGAGCAGGCCAAGGAACTGGCCGCCACGTGCGCGCTGAACGCCCTGGCCGCCATCAAGTCGGTCATCGGTGACCTCGACAAGATCGCGCGTGTCGTGAAGGTCGTCGGCTTCATCGCCTCGGCCCCCGACTTCACGGCCCAGCCGGGCGTGCTCAACGGGGCGAGCGAGCTGCTCGGCGCCGTCCTCGGCGACAAGGGCGTCCACGCCCGCAGCGCGGTCGGCGTGGCGGTCCTGCCGCTGGACGCGCCGGTCGAGGTCGAGTTCCAGGTCGAGCTCGTTCCGGGAGCCTGACCCCTCCGGGCGGGGCTGGATCCTTCAGCCCCGTCGGCGTTCGACGCGCGGGGCCCGGGGCGTCGTCCCGGGTCCCCTCGAACATCGGCCCGGATGGCCGTAGCATCCGGCCATGCCGAATGGTCAGCAGCAGCCCCAGCCCGAGCCCCCCGCCGGAGGCCAGTGGTACCCGCCGGAGTGGCCCGCCCGCATCCGCGCGCTCGCGGACGGCTCGCTCACCCCGGTGGCCCCCCGCCGCGCCGCCACCGTGATGCTGCTGCGCGACACCCCCGACGGACCCGCCGTGCACATGCTGCGCCGCCGCGCCTCCATGGCCTTCGCCGGAGGCGCGTACGCCTACCCCGGCGGCGGGGTCGACCCGCGCGACGAGGAGCACCTGGTCGGCTGGGCGGGGCCGTCCCGGGAGGACTGGGCCGATCGCCTCGGCACCGACCCCCTCACCGCGCAGGCCATCGTCTGCGGCGCCGTACGCGAGACCTTCGAGGAGGCGGGCGTCCTGCTCGCCGGTCCGGCCCCGGACACGGTCGTGGGCGACACCACGGGCGACGACTGGGAGAGCGACCGGCAGGCGCTGGTGGCGCGGGAGCTGTCCTTCGCCGAGTTCCTCGACCGCCGCGGCCTGCGGCTGCGCTCCGACCTGCTGGGCGCCTGGGCGCGCTGGATCACCCCCGAGTTCGAGCCGCGGCGCTACGACACGTGGTTCTTCGTGGCCGCCCTCCCCGAGGGCCAGCGCACCCGCAACGCCTCCACCGAGGCGGACCGGACGGTGTGGATCCGCCCGGCCGACGCGGCCGCCGGCTATGACAAGGGCGAGCTGCTGATGATGCCGCCGACCATCTCCACCCTGCGCTCCCTGGAGCCGTACGGGAGCGCCGCCGACGCGCTCGCGGCCGCCGGGGCACAGGACCTGGCCCCGGTACTGGCACGGGCGGCGCTGGAGGACGGCGAGCTGGTGCTCAGCTGGCCGGGCCACGACGAGTTCACCAAGCGAGTGCGCCCCGGAGGCCCCGCATGACCGACGCCGCAGCCCTGCCCGGCCAGCCCCGGGGGGTCGTCACCTCCGGGCCCGCGACCGCCCGCGCGGTCAACGTCCTGGCTCCCAACGCCTCCGCGATGACCCTGGACGGCACCAACACCTGGCTGGTCTCCGAGCCCGACTCCGACCTGGCCGTGGTGATCGACCCGGGCCCGCTGGACGAGGCCCACCTGCGGGCGGTCATCGCCGCCGCCGAAGGGGCGGGCAAGCGGATCGCCCTGACCCTGCTCACCCACGGCCACCCCGACCACGCCGAGGGCGCGGGCCGTTTCGCGGAGCTCACCGGCACCCACGTACGCGCCCTGGACCCGGCCCTGCGCCTCGGCGGCGAGGGGCTGGCCGCGGGGGACGTGATCCGGACCGGTGGTCTGGAGCTGCGCGTGGTCCCGACCCCGGGCCACACCAGCGACTCGCTCTGCTTCCACCTGCCCGCCGACCGGGCCGTGATCACCGGCGACACCATCCTCGGACGTGGCACCACCGTCGTGGCCCACCCCGACGGCCGCCTGGGGGACTACCTGGACTCCCTGCGCCGACTGCGCTCGCTCACCGTGGACGACGGGGTGCACACCATCCTGCCGGGCCACGGTCCGGTCCTGGAGGACGCCCAGGGCGCCGTCGAGTTCTACCTGGCGCACCGCGCACACCGGCTCGCGCAGGTCGAGACCGCCGTCGAGAACGGCTTCGTCACCCCCGAGGCGGTGGTGGCCCATGTCTACGCGGACGTGGACCGCTCCCTGTGGCCAGCCGCGGAATGGTCCGTTCGGGCGCAGCTCGAGTACCTTCAAGATCACGGACTGATCCCTGGAGGGCCCGAATGAACACCATTTTCCTGCTGGTCATGCTGGTCGCCACGGCCGGCTGGATCACCTCGACGGTGACGCTCCGGGTGCAGAGCCTCCAGCGGAAGGCGGACCGCACGGAGCGCCGTCTGGCCCTGGTGCTGGACCACTTCGGCATCGAGGAGCCGGAGCCCGCGGGGATGGACGAGGTGCGCGCCCTGCTCAGGGCCGACCGGACGATCTCGGCGATCAAGGAGTACCGCCGGATCACCGGGGCGGGTCTGGCGGAGGCCAAGCTGGCGGTCGAGGCCCTGGAGCTCACCAAGCAGCCGTAGCGGCTCTCCCGCCCCCTTAGGGCGTCCCGGGGGCCTGTGACGCCCTCAGCGGCCTAGCGGGGCGTCTTCACGCCGTGCCGGGCCGCGTACTCCTCCGCCAGCCAGGGGCCGAGGTCCTCGACGTACGTGCGCAGCACGGCGGGGTCCGGGACCGGGTCCAGCGCCACGGAGGCCGCGGCCCGCATCTGGGCCGCGCGGTCGGGGTAGTACCTGCCGAAGATCTCCGCGGACTCGGCGAGGTCGCTGGTCCAGCCGCCCCACCTGGGCATGACCAGGGTGAACCCGGTGCGCACCAGGTGCCGTGCGAAGGCGCGGGCCAGCTTCCGGTATTCCTGCGGGGTCGACGCCTGCCGCACGCGCTCGCGCCACCGGGGCAGCAGGGCGGCCAGGTCCCCGTTGGTCTCCCGCGCGAGCAGCCCGTCGGGGCGGTAGCGCGGCAGGTGCTCGGCCAGATCCGCGCCCAGCAGCGGGGTGCAGAGGCATGCGAGGAACCAGCCGAGGTCGTACCGCTCGGCCTCGCTCAGCAGCGTGTCCTTGCCGTGGAGGAGGATGCCGACCCCGTCGATCTCCGGGAAGTCCTCGTCGAGCCCGCGCGCCAGCACCTCGGCCGTGTCACGGTCGTCGCCGCCGGGCTCGTGCTGCAGGGCGAGCAGCAGGTCGAGGTCGGAGCGCCCCGGCCGGGCCGTCCCGCGGGGCACGGACCCGTACAGGTAGGCGCTGTGCAGCCGGCGTCCGTACGCCTGCGCCATCCGCTCCCGCGCGGCCGCGACGACGCCCCTGAACTCGCTCTGGACCTGGCCGAGCGACCCCTCCCGCTCGATGTATCCGTACGCGTCCACACCTCTGCGCTCCATGCGTCCACTGTGCGGCTCTCGGTCGCTCCGGGTCGCGCGCGGGTCGCTCCGGCGTTCGAGGCGCTGCCCGCAATGGCATCCGCCCCGATACGCCGAAAGGGGCCCCACCCACCGGGCGGGACCCCTCGAAGGGCTGTGACGAGCGTCAGCGGGACCGCTTCGCGAGGCGCTCCACGTCCAGGAGGATCACCGCGCGGGCCTCCAGGCGGAGCCAGCCGCGGCCCGCGAAGTCCGCCAGGGCCTTGTTCACGGTTTCGCGCGAGGCGCCGACGAGCTGGGCGAGCTCCTCCTGCGTGAGGTCGTGCACCACGTGGATGCCCTCCTCCGACTGCACGCCGAAGCGGCGCGACAGGTCGAGGAGCGCCCGCGCCACACGGCCGGGAACGTCGGAGAAGACCAGGTCGGACATCTGGTCGTTGGTCTTGCGCAGGCGCCGGGCGACGGCGCGCAGCAGCGCGGTCGCGACCTCGGGCCGGGCGTTGAGCCAGGGCTGCAGGTCACCGTGGCCGAGGCCGAGGAGCTTGACCTCGGTCAGCGCGGTGGCGGTGGCGGTGCGGGGGCCCGGGTCGAAGAGCGAGAGCTCGCCGATCAGCTCACCGGGACCGAGGACGGCCAGCATGTTCTCGCGACCGTCGGGGGAGGTGCGGTGCAGCTTCACCTTGCCCTCGGTCACGACATACAGCCGGTCGCCGGGGTCGCCCTCGTGGAACAGGGCGTCACCGCGTGCGAGGGTCACCTCGCCCATGGAGGCGCGGAGCTCCGCGGCCTGCTCGTCATCGAGCGCCGCGAAGAGCGGGGCGCGCCGCAGAACGTCGTCCACGAGTCTCTCTCCTATGTCGACCAGCTCAGGGGACCGTGTCCCCATTTTGCCGGACGGCTCAAACAGTGCGATCAATCACAAGGATGCCGGACGCACGGGCGTGCTGTGCGGCGAGAAGCCAATCGGGGTGGTGTTACCTGAGGTCCGGACGGGTGTCAGCGGTCGGCCTTAGGCTGGCTGGGTGTCCAATAAGCCGGTGAGAGCACAGGCCAAGGGGTCCGCTGGAGTGACGGACGCCCAGAATTCAGCCGTGGGCGAACACGCCCCATTGAAGGCGTCCGGGGAGGCCGCGGCCACCCCCCAGAGCAAAGTTTCGGCCAAGAAACCGAAGGCGGCGCCCGCAGCCCAGCGCGCCGAATCGCGTCTGGCCATGGTGCGCAGGGCGCGCCGCATCAACCGTGAGCTGGCCGAGATCTATCCGTACGCCCATCCGGAGCTCGACTTCCGCAATCCCTTCGAGCTGCTCGTCGCGACGGTGCTGTCCGCGCAGACCACCGACCTGCGGGTGAACCAGACGACACCGGCCCTCTTCGCCGCCTACCCGACCCCCGAGGACATGGCCGCGGCCGATCCCGAGCATCTGGAGGAGCTGATCCGGCCGACCGGGTTCTTCCGGGCCAAGTCCAGGGCCCTGCTCGGTCTCTCGCAGGCCCTGCGGGACAACTTCGGCGGGGAGGTGCCGGGCCGGATCGAGGACCTGGTGACCCTGCCCGGGGTGGGCCGCAAGACGGCGAACGTGGTCCTCGGCAATGCGTTCGGTGTCCCCGGGATCACGGTGGACACCCATTTCGGACGGCTGGTGCGCCGCTGGAAGTGGACCGAGCAGGAGGATCCCGAGAAGGTCGAGGCGGAGATCTGCGCGATCTTCCCCAAGAGCGAGTGGACGATGCTCTCGCACCGGGTCGTCTTCCACGGCCGGCGGATCTGCCATGCGCGCAAGCCGGCCTGCGGGGCCTGCCCGATCGCCCCGCTCTGCCCGGCGTACGGGGAGGGCGAGACGGACCCGGAGAAGGCGCGGAAGCTGCTCAAGTACGAGAAGGGCGGCCAACCGGGCCAGCGGCTGCGCCCGCCCCCGGACTACCCGGGCCTCCCGGCCCCGGCGGCGGCGCCGCAGCCGTAGGAACGAATCGGTACCCGTACCGCGTTTGGCGGTGTGGGAGCACACGGACAGGGATGCCTATGACGCGCGGTAGCGGTACCCGGGACGAGACGGCGGCGGCCACCCGCGAGGGCGGGGGCGTGAGGGTCACCACCGACGGCCTGCCCCGGTGGCTCGACCCCGTCGTCGCGCTCGCGCAGACGGTCCAGCCGCGCCAGCTGAGCCGGTTCCTGCCGCCCGAGGACGGCCGCGGGCGGCAGTCGGCCGTGCTCGTCCTGTTCGGCGAGGGCGCCCGTGGCCCCGAGCTGCTGCTCATGGAGCGCGCCGGCACCCTGCGCTCGCACGCCGGCCAGCCGTCCTTCCCCGGCGGCGCCCTCGATCCGGAGGACGGCGATCCGCACACCACCGGCCCCCTGCGCGCCGCCCTGCGGGAGGCCGAGGAGGAGACGGGGCTCGACCCCTCCGGGGTCCAGCTCTTCGGGGTGCTGCCGCGGCTCTACATCCCGGTCAGCGAGTTCGTGGTGACCCCCGTCCTCGGCTGGTGGCGCACCCCGAGCCCCGTCGGCGCCGTGGACCCGGCCGAGACGGCCCGCGTTTTCACGGTTCCCGTGGCCGATCTCACGGACCCGGAGCACCGGGTCATGGCCGTTCACCCAGGCGGCCACCAGGGGCCGGGTTTCACCGTCGAATCGGCTCTGGTCTGGGGTTTCACCGCCGGAGTGATCGACCGGATCCTGCACTTCGCGGGCTGGGAGCGCCCCTGGGACCGGTCGCGGCAGGTCCCGCTCGACTGGCGCGCATGAGACGGTGACCCACGTGAACGTGCTGGACATCCTGTTGTTGCTCGCCGCCGTGTGGTTCGCGATCGTCGGCTACCGCCAGGGGTTCGTCGTCGGCATCCTGTCGGTGATCGGATTCCTCGGCGGTGGCCTCGTCGCCGTGTCCCTGCTCCCGCTGATCTGGGACCGGGTGACGGACAACGGCACCCAGGTGTCCACCACGCTCGTGGTCGTCGCCGTCGTCGTGATCATCGTCTGCGCCTCGATCGGCCAGGCCCTGACCACCCATCTGGGGAACCGGGTGCGCCGCCAGATCACCTGGTCACCCGCGCGCGCCCTCGACGCGACCGGCGGCGCCCTGGTCAACGTGGTCGCGATGCTGCTGGTGGCCTGGCTGATCGGTTCGGCGCTCGCCGGGACCTCGCTGCCCACGCTGGGCAAGGAGGTGCGCAACTCCAAGGTGCTCCTCGGCGTGTCCCGGGTGCTGCCCGACCAGGCGAACACCTGGTTCTCGGACTTCAGCTCCGCCCTGGCGCGCAACGGCTTCCCGCAGGTGTTCACCCCGTTCTCGAACGAGCCCATCACCGAGGTGCAGGCGCCGGACCCGGACCTCGCCACCAGCCCCGTCGCCGATCAGGCCAAGCGCTCGATCGTGAAGGTCGTCGGCACCGCGCCCAGCTGCAGCAAGGTGCTGGAGGGCACGGGCTTCGTCTTCGCGCCCGGCAAGGTCATGACCAACGCGCACGTCGTGGGCGGGGTCGGCGAGCCGACCGTGCAGATCGGCGGCGAGGGCAAGCTGTACGACGGCAAGGTCGTGCTCTACGACTGGGAGCGCGACATCGCGGTCCTGGACGTGCCCAAGCTGAAGGCCCCGCCGCTGGAGTTCACCGACAAGGACGCGGTGAGCGGCAGCGACGCGATCGTCGCCGGCTTCCCGGAGAACGGCGCGTACGACGTCCGCTCGGCCCGCGTCCGCGGACGGATCAACGCCAACGGCCCGGACATCTATCACCGCGGCACCGTCCGACGGGACGTCTACTCGCTCTTCGCGACGGTCCGGCAGGGCAACTCCGGCGGCCCGCTGCTGACGCCCGACGGCAAGGTGTACGGGGTCGTCTTCGCGAAGTCCCTCGACGACCCGAACACCGGTTACGCGCTGACGGTGGACGAGATCCGCGATGACATCCGGATCGGCAAGGCCGCCGATCGGCGGGTCGAGAGCCAGGGCTGCGCGCTCTGAGCCACCCGCCGCCGCCGGCGGCCACCGCCGGGTCCCTACGTCCTTTGGTGGCGCAGGCGCGCCGAGACCCAGCGGGCGCGGCGGCGCAGGATGCGCGGAATCCCGAGGCGGAGGTCGTGGCCGTGCCGGCCGGCCCTCTCGTGGGTGCCCGGCGTAGCTGCCGAGCGGCGTTCGTGCGCGGTGTCACCGTGGTCGTGCGTCCAGCTCATACTCCGAGCTCTGCCCGGGCCCCAAGGTCGGTAATCCCGTCAGCGGCGGCCAATTGGCCTATGCGCCGGGCAATTGAATGCCCGTAAGACGATCCGATGAGCCAACTGCCCGCCCTTCAGGGACTGGTCAGCAGGTGGTATCAGCAGCTGGTCAGCGGTCCGGCTCCGGATCCTTCAGCCAGTTCACCAGCTCCGTGGAGAAGGCCACGGGGTCCTCCTCGTGCGGGAAGTGCCCGAGCCCGTCGAACAGCCGCCACCGGTAGGGGGCTTCGACGTACTCGCCCGAGCCGGCCGCACTGCGCGTCCGCATCACCGGGTCGAGCGAGCCGTGCAGATGCAGCGTCGGTACCCGCACCGGCCGCTTCATCCGCCGGTTGAACTGAAGTCCGTCGGGGCGCGCCATCGACCGCATCATCCAGCGGTACGGCTCGATCGAGCAGTGCGCGGTGGACGGAATGCACATGGCCCGCCGGTACACGGCGAGGTCCTCCTCCTCGGGCAGCCGCGGCCCCGACCAGTCCCGGATCAGATCCCCTACGAGCGCCCCGCCGTCGGCGACCAGCTGCCGCTCGGGGACGAAGGGCCGCTGAAAGCCCCAGATGTGCGAACTGGCGCGCGTCTGCCCGAAGTCCGACAGCATCGCCGAGCGCCAGCGGCGCGGGTGCGGCATGGAGGAGACGACGAGCCGGCGCACCAGCTTGGGCCGCATCACCGCCGCCGTCCAGGCGAGGTACCCGCCCAGGTCGTGCCCGACCAGGGCGGCGTCCGGCTCGCCGAGGGACCGTACGACCCCGGTGATGTCGAGCGCCAGATTGGCGGGGTCGTAGCCGCGCGGGGTGCGATCGCTGCCGCCCACCCCGCGCAGGTCCATCGCGACCGCCCGGTATCCGGCGTCGGCGAGCGCGACCATCTGGTGCCGCCAGGTCCACCAGAACTGCGGGAAGCCGTGGAGCAGCAGCACCAGCGGCCCGTCACCGAGCTCGGCGACGTGGAAGCGGGCGCCGTTGGCGGCGACGTCCCGGTGCGTGACCGCCTGCCCGCCGGGGAGGTCGAGCCGTACCGCCGTGGCCGCTGTGGGGGGAATGCTGGAATCCGGCGTGGGCGCTGTCATGAGGACGAGCGTGCCACACCCACAGCCTGGTCACTCACCGGCCGCGGGTGCGGCTTGACGGTCCCGACCAGCGCGGCGGTCTGCTTGACGGAGGCGATGGACTTCTCCGGCGGCTTGACCTTCTTGAACTTCCGTACGGCGATCAGCACGAGCAGCCCCGCGATGAGCAGGAACGCGCCGCCGACGATCAGGAAGGACCACGCGAGCCCCAGCCCGAGGTTGTGGATCCCGTAGGCCGCGGCCATGGTCAGCGCCGGGAGCGAGAAGAGCGCGAGCGCGGCGGCCGCCCCGAGGGAGGCGCTGCCGGCGCCCACGCGCTTGACGTCCTGGCGCAGCTCCGCCTTGGCGAGGGCGATCTCGTCGTGCACCAGGGCGGACATCTCGGCGGTGGCCGAGGCGACCAGTTGGCCGAGCGTGCGCTCGGCTCCCCGTGCCGCGTCGTCGTCCACTGCGCTCATCGCTCTCTCCCTTTGTCGTCTGCTGCCGTGCGGCTGCGCTGCGGCCAGCGTGCTGTGGCCCGCGTGCTGCGGCCTGCGTGCTGCGTCTTGTGTCCTATGTCCTGTGTCCTGTGTCAGATCATGCCGGACGGTCGCCCCGGGCGGTGGACCCGGCCGTGTTTTCCAGGGCCGTCGCCGCCGCGTTCTCCGCCTTGCGGCGGTGTTCCGCGGCCCTGTCCTCGTAGATCTTCGCCATCCGCAGGTGGTACTCGGGGTTGTGCTCCTCGTAGATGTCGGGGATCCCGTCGAGGTCGTCGTCGCGCTCCTCCGCATCGGTGAGCGCCCGGTACCTGCGGTTGCGGAGCTTGAGCATGACGCTCGCGATCACGGCCGCGATGAGCGAGCCCATCAGGACGGCGGCCTTGACCTCGTCGGTGAGGACCGCGTCGCCGGTGAAGGCGAGTTCGCCGATGAGCAGGGAGACGGTGAAGCCGATGCCCGCGAGGGAGGCCACGGCCAGTACGTCGGGCCAGGCGAGGTCCTCGTTCAGTTCCGCCTTGGTGAAGCGGGCGGCCAGCCAGGTCCCGCCGAAGATGCCCACCGTCTTGCCGACGACGAGGCCGAGGACCACACCGAGGGTCTCGGGCCGGGTGAAGACCTGCCCGAGGGACTCGTCGGAGAGCGAGACCCCGGCGGCGAACAGCGCGAAGAGGGGCACGGCGAGACCGGCCGAGACGGGCCGGACCAGGTGCTCGATGTGCTCGCCGGGGGACTGGCTCTCGCCGTCCTTGCGGGTGCAGCGCAGCATCAGGCCCATGGCGACACCGGCGATGGTGGCGTGGACGCCGCTGTTGTACATCAGGCCCCAGATGGCCAGGGCGAGCGGGAGGTAGACGTACCAGCCGCGGACGCCCCGGCGGAGCAGGAACCAGAACAGGACCAGGCCCACGACCGCGCCGCCGAGCGCCACGAAGTCGATCCCGCTGGTGAAGAACACCGCGATGATCAGGATGGCGAAGAGGTCGTCGACCACCGCGAGGGTCAGCAGGAAGGCGCGCAGGGCCGACGGCAGGGAGGTGCCGATGACGGCGAGCACGGCCAGCGCGAAGGCGATGTCGGTGGCGGTCGGGACTGCCCAGCCGTCCACCGAGCCGCTGCCGAAGGTGTTGACCAGTACGTAGACCAGCGCGGGGACGGCCATGCCCGACACGGCGGCGATCACCGGGAGGGCGGCGGCTTTCGCGTCGCGCAGATCGCCCGCGACGAGCTCGCGCTTGAGTTCGATGCCCGCGACGAAGAAGAAGACGGCGAGGAGTCCGTCGGCCGCCCAGTGCTGGAGCGAGAGGTCCAGGCCGAGGGCGGCGGGGCCGATGTGGAAGGACCGGACGCTGGCGTAGCTGTCCGAGACGGCGGGGACGTTCACCCACAACAGGGCGGCGACGGCGGCCACGAGCAACAGCACGCCGCCGACCGTCTCGGTGCGCAGGGCGTCGGCGACGAAGCGGCGCTCGGGAAGCGAGAGCCGTCCGAGGAACGTGCCGCTCTGGCGGTCGGTGGGGCTGGGTGCGGCCACGAGGGGAGACCTCCGGGGTCGGTTGGACGGCATGGCGAAGCTCGTTGCCGACCAGACTTCCCGGCGCACCCTGTGGTCATTATTGACGCTTTCAATATTTTACAGGGCGCACGCGAGGACGTATCCGGCGATCGTCACTTTATGCGCGAAAAGGGCACCCGGCGCGGCGCGCCGAATGCCCCTTCCTGGCGGGTCCGCGGTCCCGGCCCCGGGTCCTGTCAGTCCTCGCTGCCGACGGCCGGAAGCTTGCTCTGGATGAGGTCCATGACCGAGGAATCGGCCAGCGTGGTGACGTCACCGACCGCCCGGTTCTCCGCCACGTCGCGCAGCAGGCGGCGCATGATCTTGCCCGAACGGGTCTTCGGGAGCTCCTGGACCGGCAGGATCCGCTTCGGCTTGGCGATCGGGCCGAGCGTGGCGCCCACGTGGTTGCGCAGGTCCGCGACCAGGCTCTCCGTCTCGGAGGCGCTGCCGCGCAGGATGACGAAGGCCACGATGGCCTGGCCGGTGGTCTCGTCGGCCGCGCCGACCACGGCCGCCTCGGCGACCGAGGGGTGCGAGACGAGCGCCGACTCGACCTCGGTGGTCGAGATGTTGTGGCCGGACACCAGCATCACGTCGTCCACCCGGCCGAGCAGCCAGATGTCGCCGTCGTCGTCCTTCTTGGCCCCGTCGCCCGCGAAGTACTTGCCCTCGAAGCGCGACCAGTAGGTGTCGATGAACCGCTGGTCGTCGCCCCAGATGGTGCGCAGCATCGACGGCCACGGCTCGGTGAGGACCAGGTAGCCGCCTCCGCCGTTCGGGACCTCGTTCGCCTCGTCGTCCACGACGGTGGCGGAGATGCCGGGCAGCGCGCGCTGGGCGGAGCCCGGCTTGGTGGCCGTGACGCCCGGCAGCGGGGAGATCATCATCGCGCCGGTCTCGGTCTGCCACCAGGTGTCCACGATCGGGCAGCGGTCGCCGCCGATGTGCTTGCGGTACCAGATCCAGGCCTCGGGGTTGATCGGCTCGCCGACCGAGCCCAGCACGCGCAGGCTCGACAGGTCGAACTTCGCGGGGATGTCGTCGCCCCACTTCATGAACGTGCGGATGGCCGTGGGCGCCGTGTAGAGGATGGTGACGCCGTACTTCTGCACGATCTCCCAGAACCGGCCCTGGTGCGGGGTGTCCGGCGTGCCCTCGTACATCACCTGGGTGGCGCCGTTGGCGAGCGGCCCGTAGACGATGTAGGAGTGCCCGGTGACCCAGCCGATGTCGGCGGTGCACCAGTAGACGTCGGTCTCCGGCTTCAGGTCGAAGACGGCGTGGTGCGTGTACGCCGTCTGCGTGAGGTAGCCGCCCGAGGTGTGCAGGATGCCCTTGGGCTTACCCGTGGTCCCCGAGGTGTAGAGGATGAAGAGCGGGTGCTCGGCGCCGAAGGCCTGCGGGGTGTGCTCGGCGGACTGGCGGCCGACGACCTCGTCCCACCACAGGTCGCGGCCCTCGCTGAAGGCGGTGTCCTGGCCGGTGCGGCGTACGACGAGCACGTGCTCGACCTGAGGGCACTTGGCGACGGCCTCGTCGATGGCGGGCTTCAGGGCGGTCGGCTTGCCGCGGCGGTAGCCGCCGTCGGCGGTGATGACCAGCTTGGCGTCGGCATCCTGGATGCGGGAGGCGACGGCGTCGGCGGAGAAGCCGCCGAAGACCACGGAGTGCGCGGCGCCGACGCGGGCGCACGCGAGCATCGCGACGACCGCCTCGGGGATCATCGGCAGGTAGACGGCCACGCGGTCGCCGGCCTGGACGCCCAGCTCGGTCAGGGCGTTGGCGGCCTTGCAGACCTCGTCCTTGAGCTCGGCGTAGGTGATGGCGCGGCTGTCGCCGGGCTCACCCTCGAAGTGGATGGCGACGCGGTCGCCGTTGCCGGCCTCGACGTGGCGGTCCACGCAGTTGTAGGCGACGTTGAGCTCGCCGTCCGCGAACCACTTCGCGAAGGGCGGGTTCGTCCAGTCCAGGGTCTGCGTCGGCTCCGTGACCCAGGTCAGCCGGCGGGCCTGCTCGGCCCAGAAGCCCAGCCGGTCCGCGTCGGCCTGTGCGTACGCAGCCTGTGTCACGTTGGCGGCGGCGGCCAGATCGGCAGGCGGTTCGAACCGCCGCTCCTCCTTGAGCAGATTGGCCAGGCTTTCATTGCTCACGACATCTCCCAATCCCAGGGTGTCCGTTGTGTCCCCGGGCATAGCTCATCAGTCGGCGGCCCGGGTGACAAGAGGTAGCCGGGAATTGGTTTAGACCTATATCACGATCCGGGGCGGGCCGGGAACGGCGTGCGAAGGCCCCTTCCCGCTGAAGGGGGGCGGGAAGAGGCCACACGGTTGCACGGATACGGGAGGCTACCGGTTCAGGGGCGCTGCGCCTCAGGCACTCTGGCCGACGGTGTCGAAGACCCGGCAGTCGAAGAAGTCCTCGCCCTCGGACAGCAGATACGCCTGGGCCTCGCCCACGTGGAAGTACATCCCGTGCAGCTCCAAGGTGCCCTCGGCGAGCCGCCGCGCCACCGACTCGTGGGCCCGCAGGTGCTCCAGCTGCTGCACCACATTGGTCAGGCACAGCTGCTCCACCGCGTCCGCCGGGAGCCGGCCCGAGATCCTGGCCCAGGCATGGTGGCGGCTGGCCATCCGCTCCAGGCTGGGCAGCCCGTGCCGCAGCCAGCGGCGCAGCGGGGTCATCGGGATTCCGGGCGCCGAGTTGAGCAGCGCCTGCATGGCCCCGCAGCCCGAGTGCCCGCACACGGTGATGCTGTCCACCTTCAGCACGTCCACGGCGTACTCGATGGCCGCCGCGACCGAGTCGTCCGTGGACTCCGCTCCGGGCAACGGGACCAGATTGCCGACGTTGCGGACCGTGAACAGGTCGCCCGGGCCGCTGGCCGTGATCATGCTGGTCACCAGACGGGAGTCCGCGCAGGTGAGGAAGAGCTGCGAGGGGCGCTGCCCCTCGCGGGCCAGCCGCGCCAGCTCCTCGCGCACGTGGGGTGCGGTATCGCGCTGGAAGGCACTGATCCCGTTGGCCAATTGGCCGGCGCCCTTGGGTGCCGGGGCGACCGTGTCCGCAGGGGGGTGGGTGTCCGTGGTGCGGTGGTCGCAGTGGTTCTTCCACGGCGTCCAGGGGCGGCAGCACTGGTGCCCGCCGCGCTGCTGGCTGCGCGGGGCCGGTGCGCCGAAGCGGTGCGCCCCGTCGGTCCGGCGGCCGGTGACCTCCACGGATCCGCCGTGGGCACGGTGGGAATCCTGCCAGTCCTGCAGCGTCTCGTAGGCCGCGTGGTCCATGAAGGAGCCGTCCAGCTCGATCAGGGCGCGCGCGTCGGGGGGGATCTGGCTCAGCACCCGGCTCAGCCGCGGCACGGCCAGGAAGGTCAACTGGCCGCGCGCACAGACCCGGAAGACGCCGTCGTCCAGCTGCTCCACCGTGATCCGGGTCCGGGCGAGCCGGTGCAGGGCGAGTGCGACCGCCACCGCGATGCCGATGGCCACGCCTTCCAGGACGCCGCCGAGGACCACTCCCACGATGGTCGTGCCGTAGACCACGGCCTCGCCGTGCCGGGTGACGGTACGCAGATGCGTGGCGCTCACCATCCGCACCCCCACCGCCATCACCAGCGCGGCCAGCGAGGCCAGCGGGATCAGGTCGAGGGCGGGGACGAGCAGTCCCGCCGCGAGAAGGACCCACAGGCCGTGCAGCATGACCGAGCGCCTGCTGACGGCGCCGGACTTGACGTTGGCCACGCTGCGGATGGCCCCGCCCGCGACGGGCAGGCCGCCCAGGGCGCCGGAGACGATGTTCGCCGCGCCCTGGCCCCTCAGTTCCCGGTTCAGGTCGGTGCGCGGCGGACGGTTGCCCGTACCGCGGTCGGAGACGATCAGCTTGTCGGTCGCCACCGCGGAGAGCAGGGACTCGACGCTGCCGACCAGGGTGACGGTCAGGACGGCGGTGATGATGCCGAGGACCGGGCCCTCGGGGAGCTCGGGCAGGGCGTGGCTGCGCCATGACGGCAGGTCAACCCGGGGCAGGCTGAGGCCGGCCACGGCGGCGACCGCGGTGGCCGTCGCCACGGCGGCGAGCGCCGCCGGCACCTTGCGCAGGGCCTGGCCGGTCCGGCCGGGCAGCCTCGGCCAGCTGAACAGGACGAGCAGGGTCAGCGCGCTGACGCCGAGCGCGACCGGGTGCAGGTCGGCCAACTGGTCGGGCAGGCCGCGGACGTTGGCCAGGGCGGAGCTCTGGGGGGTGCCGCCTAGCACGATGTGCAGCTGCGCCAGAGCGATGGTCACGCCGACGCCGGCGAGCATGCCGTGCACGATGGCGGGGCTGACCACGAGCGCCGACCGGGCGGTGCGCAGGGCGGCGAGGCCGAGCTGGCAGAGGCCGGCGAGCACGGTGACGGCGCAGGTGGTGCGCCACCCGTAGTGCTGGATCAACTCGGCGCTGACGACGGTGAGTCCGGCAGCGGGTCCGCTGACCATGAGCGGGGCGCCGCCGAGCCGTCCGGCGACGATCCCGCCGACGGCAGCGGCGACCAGCCCGGCCTGGAGCGGGGCGCCGGTGGCCAGGGCGATGCCGAGCGAGAAGGGCAGGGCGATCAGGAAGACGGCGATCGAGGCGGAGAGATCTGCGTGGAAGTCCTTGCGGAGCGTTCCGGTCGTGGGCCTGGGGGAGGTGTCTGTCATCGGTTCCCGTCTCCTCGGGGGAGGGATGAAGCGGCGGGAGTCTCAACACTCAGTAAATGGATGGTAATGGAGAGTAAAGGCGCGTGGTGAACAATGCGGGCAAACGGCCTATAAATTAGCACTCACGAGTGAATAAGCATTTTGTCCGGCTTGTCACACCTTTCTCGCGGCGGACCCCGTGGGACGTTGCGGCGCGGAAGTCCTGCGTTGGAACTGCGAGGGAGAGGTGGGGCGGATGATCGCCGCCACGAAGAAGATCGCCGGCGGCCTGGCCGCCACGGCGCTGATCCTGGGGGCCGCCGGGTGCGGCGCCCCGGAGCCCGCCAAGTCCCCGGCTCCCGGGGCTCCGAAGGCGAAGGAGGGCGCCGCCGCCCCGGAGGCCCCCGGCAGCGTCAACCGGCCCATCGGAGACGGCTCGACCGCGTACACCGGCCCGCAGCCGAACGTACAGAAGGCGCAGAAGCTCAAGGCCGGAGAAAAGCCGCCGCAGTTCGTGGTGTTCTCGTGGGACGGGGCGGGCGAGGACAGCCAGAAACTCTTCTCGCACTTCCGCGAGGTCGGCAAGAAGTACAACGCCCGGATGACGTACTTCCTCAGCGGCGTGTACATGCTCCCGGAGGAGAAACGTTCCCTCTATACCGCCCCGCAGCACGAGTCCGGCCGCTCCGACATCGGCTTCGGCGACCTCCAGGGCATCAAGGACACCGCCACCCAGGTCAGAGGCGCCTGGCTGGAGGGCAATGAGATCGGCACCCACTTCAACGGCCACTTCTGCGGCCCCGACGGCGGCGTCGGAACCTGGTCCGTGGCCGAGTGGAAGAGCGAGATCAACCAGGCCAAGGCGTTCGTCAAGAACTGGAAGACCAACGCCGGCCTGAAGAGCATGGAAGCGCTCCCCTTCGACTACGACAAGGAGCTCGTCGGGGCCCGCACCCCCTGCCTCGAAGGCCAGAAGAACTTCATGCTGGCGGCGAAGGACATGGGCTTCCGCTACGACTCCAGCGGCATCAGCAAGCAGATCTGGCCCAAGAAGACGGACGGTCTGTGGGACATCCCGCTGCAACTGGTGCCTGTGCCGGGCCGCGCCTTCGAGACGCTGAGCATGGACTACAACTTCATGACGAACCAGTCCGGGACGACCTCCCAGGGCGACCCCGCGCAGCACAAGTACTGGGGCGACCAGATGCGCGACGGTCTGCGGCAGGCCTTCGACCGCGTCTACCAGGGCAACCGCGCACCACTGATCATCGGCAACCACTTCGAGTCCTGGAACGGCGGCACCTACATGCGCGCCGTCGAGGAGTCGATCAAGGCCATGTGCACCCAGAAGGAGGTCCGTTGCGTGCCGTTCCGCGAGCTGGCGGACTGGCTGGACGCCCAGGACCCGAAGACTCTGGAGTGGATGCGCACGCTCGACGTCGGCGAGGCGCCGAAGGAGGGCTGGACGAAGTTCCTGACCGCGGGGCCGCCGCCCGCACCGCCGACGGCCCCCGCCGGGGTCAAGCCGGCTGCGGAGCCGGCTGCTGAAGGCGCGGACGAGGGCTGAGAGTCTCCGCCTTCACCCCCTCGGCGTCCTCGCGGTCCTCGCGGTCCTCGCGCAGGATGAAATCGGGGTCGACCTGGCCCGCCAGGTCGGCCCCGGTCTTCGCGTTGCCCCAGCTCTCCGCGTTCTTGAGGTGGAAGCGCACCATCTGCTCGGTGTAACGGACCCAGTCGCGGTGCGCGTAGGAGTCGTCGGCGGCGTTCTGGAGCTCCTGGAGTGCGAGCCGGTTGGTCGCCTCCAGCAGCTCGAACGCAGCCGGGCGGCCCTTCTCCATCGCCCGTACCCAATCGGAGTGTCCGACGGTGACCAGCAGGTCCTCGCCCACCTCGTCCTGGAGGAACTCGATGTCCTCGGGGCCCTGCACCTTGTTGCCGATGACCTTGAGCGCGACCCCGAAGTCCCGGGCGTACTCCTTGTACTGGCGGTAGACGGAAACGCCCTTGCGGGTCGGTTCGGCGACCAGGAAGGTCACGTCGAAGCGGGTGAACAGGCCCGAGGCGAAGGAGTCGGAGCCCGCCGTCATGTCGACGACCACGTACTCGTCCGGGCCGTCGACGAGGTGGTTCAGGCAGAGCTCGACCGCGCCGACCTTGGAGTGGTAGCAGGCCACGCCCAGGTCGGCCTCGGTGAACGGCCCGGTGGCCATGAGCCGTACGGGCTCCCCGTCGAGCAGCACCGTGCGCGCGCACGCCTCGTACACCGGGTTGTCCTCGGTGACCCGCAGCAGCCGCGATCCCCGGCCGGGCGGCGTGGTCTTGATCATCGTGTCGGCGGACGCGATGCGCGGATTGGAGCCCCGCAGGTACTCCTTGATCAACGGCAGGTGCGCGCCCAGGGCGGGAAGTGCGGAGGCCTCGTCCTCGCCGAGGCCGAGCGCGGCGCCCAGGTGCTGGTTGATGTCGGCGTCCACCGCGACGACGGGGGCCTCATTGGCGGCCAGGTGGCGGATGAAGAGGGAGGACAGCGTGGTCTTGCCGCTGCCGCCCTTTCCTACGAAAGCGATCTTCATGTTCACCAAGGGTAGTGGGTCAGTAGCTGGGTGTTGTCAAGGCGAGTGAAGAAGACCACTCCAAGGAGGGGTCGGTGCCAGGGGTGTGCAGTGCGTAGGCTCCCTACTTATGAGTAGCGCTTCTGACCCGTTGGTCGCCCTGGCCGGGCTGCCGGGTGTCGCCGAGTCCGTGGATTCCGTACGCAAGGCCGTGGACCGGGTCTACGGACACCGGGTGATGCGCCGCCGCGGCGGCGAGATCACCTCGGAGGCCGCCCTGCGCGGGGCGCGAGGAAGTGCGGCGCTGTCCGGTGCGGACTGGGCGCTGGAGGAGGTGCGGCGACGGACCGACTTCGGGTCGGAGCCGGAAGCGCTGACGGTGGGCGCCGCCCTGCGGCTCACGGCGGAGGCCGGGCAGCTGCTGAGCATCTGGCGCCAGTCGCCGCTGCGGGTGCTCGCGCGCCTGCACCTGGTGGCGTCGGGCTCGACGGCCCAGGGGGACGTCGTGGGCCGACCCCGCCTGGCCGGCGAGTCGGTGGTGGAGCCCCTCGTGGATCTCCCGCTGCCCAGCGCCGAGGAAGTCGCGGGCCGCCTGGACGGCCTGTCTCGCCTGATCATCGCGGGAGGTTCCGCCCCGGCCTTGATCACGGCGGCGGTGGTCCACGGCGAACTGCTGGCCCTGCGCCCGTTCGCCTCATACAACGGGCTGGTCGCCCGCGCGGCCGAGCGCATCGTCCTGATCAACAGCGGTCTGGACCCGAAGGCGATCTGCCCGGCGGAGGTCGGCCACGCGGAACAGGGACGCGAGGCGTACCTGGCGGCGTTCGAGGGCTACGTCTCCGGTACTCCGGAGGGGATGGGCGCCTGGATCGCCCACTGCGGACGGGCGATCGAGCTCGGTGTCCGCGAGTCGACGGCGGTCTGCGAAGCCCTGCAGCGCGGCGCGGCCTGAGGTTCTCCGACCGTTTTCGCCCCGGACATGGGTTGCGGCGACACCGTATTGCTGTGGTGTCGCCGCTGGCATTTACGCCTGGTTACCAAGCGTCCTCGATGGTTGCCCATCAGGTCGGGGACTTTGCCCGTTACCTGGTGCGGCTGGCCCGTAATCGACGGGTCGACGTCGCGTGGGTGCCAGGCGTTCATGCTTCGGTCCGTGGGCCTTACTGCGTTTTAAAGATGATCCTCTCGGATGTTCTTTGGTCTCGCGGGCCGTTGCTTTATTTGTACTCCGCTTGGGAGCCATGCGAAACCCCTGGCTCCACTTTTTACTATCGGGGCGAGTCCGGCGAACCGGACAGCCCGTATCTCCGCAGGTCGGGACATTCAGGCGGAGGTGGCGGCGGCGGCCAAAGCGCTGGCCCGGCGCCGGCTGGCGTACCAGACCAGCCCGGCCGTGGCGGCGGCCGCACCGACGGCCGCCGCGGCGACCAGCGCCGGACGCGTCGGCATCGACAGTCCGGGCAGGCGCTGCTTCAGCCGTACGGGCCGGCTGAAGACCAGGACCGGCCACTCGCGCGCGACCGCTTCCCGCCGCAGTGCCCGGTCGGGGTTGACGGCGTGCGGGTGTCCGACCGCCTCCAGCATCGGGACGTCGGTGGCCGAATCGCTGTAGGCGTAGCACCGGGCGAGGTCGTAGCCCTCGGACTCCGCGAGCTCGCGCACGGCCTCCGCCTTGGTCGGTCCGTAGGCGTAGTACTCGATCTCGCCGGTGAAGCAACCGTCCTCGCCCACGACCATGCGGGTGGCGACGACCCGGTCCGCACCGAGCATCTCCCCGATCGGCTCGACCACCTCCGCGCCGGAGGTCGACACGATGACCACGTCGCGGCCCGCCATGTGGTGGGCCTCGATCAGGGACGCGGCCTCGTCGTAGATGATCGGGTCGATGAGGTCGTGCAGGGTTTCCGCGACGATCTCCCGCACCTGCTGCACGTTCCACCCCTTGCAGAGGGCGGACAGGTACTCCCGCATGCGTTCCATCTGATCGTGGTCGGCGCCGCCGGCCAGGAAGATGAACTGCGTGTACGCGGTGCGCAAGACGGCTCGCCGGTTGATCAGGCCGCCTTGGTAGAAGGACTTGCTGAACGTCAAGGTGCTCGACTTCGCAATGACCGTCTTGTCAAGGTCGAAGAAGGCTGCGGTGCGAGGCGAGGAGTGCGGCAAGGGCTGATTTTCCACGTCCCGAGCATATGCGCCCACCATTCGGCGTAAGGTGTGGCGCGTGGGTTTGCCTGAGAAGGCTATCGGGTACACCATGGAAGTCACGGATCGTTCGCGACCGTGCTAACCCGGTCTGGCTCCTCCCCCCCCGAGTCGGACCGTGGGGACGACCCCCGCTCTCCCCCCCGGCGGGGGTCGTCGCATGTCCGGACGCGGTTCGCGTCCCTGCCTTCGGTCCCACGTGACCATCTCTCCGGCCCTTCCTCTTGTGCGGGCCCACGCGGTGAAGGCCCTCACCCCCCTCCAACTCGTGACGCTGCGTAGTGGTTCCGCCGCGCTCCGGAACTCACCGGTGAGGGTGACCGGGTTATTCACAATCGGTCGGTTGTCCACAGTTATCGAGCAAGATCCGCTTCTTTTTCCTGATCGCTGCACGGTGATTCCAGCCGCGAAGTCCGTGGCGCTGGATTTGCAGGGAGAGGGAGGCGGAGATCATGGCTCGATCGAAGTCGTGCGAAACGCCGGGGTCCGGGGCGGCCGGAAGCAGCCCGGGGGCCCGGGCCGGGGCGGCGGCCGTATCCGCGCCCGGTGGCGGGCGGCCCCTGATCATCACCGAGGATCCGCTGCTGCTCGACGACCTGCTGAGGCTGTGCGCGGCCGCGGGCGCCGAGCCGCACGTGCACCACGGCCTGCCCGAGCAGAGCGGGGCAGGGGGTGCGGCCGTCGCAAGTTCCGGGGATGTCGCGGGAGTCGGGTGGGAGTCCGCGCCGCTCGTACTGGTCGGGGACGACGCCGCGCGGCGGGTGCGCGGTGCGCCGCGCAGGGCCGGGGTGTTCCTCGTCGGCCGGGACCTGGACGACCCACTCGTATGGCAGCGCGCCGTGGAGATCGGCGCGGAGGAGGTGTTGCGGCTCCCCGACGCCGAGAGCCGGCTCGTCGACCGCATCGCCGATGTCGTCGAGGGAGCCGGACGGCCCGCCCTCGCCGTAGGGGTGATCGGCGGCAGCGGCGGGGCGGGAGCCTCCACCCTGGCTTGCGCACTCGCCGTCCGGGCCGCCCGCGCCGGAGAGCGCACCATCCTCATCGACGGCGATCCGCTAGGCGGGGGCATGGACGTACTGCTCGGGGGCGAGAGCGCCGAGGGCCTGCGCTGGCCGGACTTCGCGGGCTCGCGGGGAAGGGTGGGGGCCGGGGCACTGGAGGAGTCCCTCCCCGAGATGCACGCCCTGCGGGTGCTGAGCTGGGACCGGGGGGACCGGGTCGTGGTGCCGCCCGCCGCGATCCGGTCGGTGGTGGCCGCCGCGCGCCGCCGAGGCGGGGTCGTGGTGGTCGACCTCCCGCGGCGGGTGGACGAAGCGGTGGCCGAAGTGCTGGCGCAGCTCGATCTGGTGCTCATGGTGGTGCCGGGCGAGCTTCGGGCGGTGGCCGCGGCCGGCCGGGTGGCGGCCGGGGTGCGCATGGTGGCCCGGGACGTGCGTGTCGTCGTACGGGGCCGCTGCCCGGCCGGACTGGATCCCGAGGCCGTGGCCCGGCTGTTGGGAGCGCCGCTCGCCGGTGAGGTGCCGGTCGAGGTGGGGCTCCCGGGGCGGGTGGCCGAGGGGGAACCGCCGGGAGCGCAGGGGCGGGGCGCGCTGGCCCGGTTCTGCGACGGCTTCTGGCAGCGGGCGCTCGGACCCGCCCAAGGGGTGCCGGCATGAGCGCGGTGCTGCTGGACGCGGTGCGCCGACGACTGGCCGAGAGCGGGGCGGAACCGACCCCGGCGCGGGTGGCGGCGGCCCTGCGGGCCCAGGGCAGGCTGCTGGGGGACGCGGAAGTGCTGGGTGTGGCCGCCGAGTTACGGTCCGAGTTGGTCGGCGCCGGCCCGCTGGAGGCGCTGCTCGCCGATCCCGAGGTCACCGATGTGCTGGTGGCGGCGCCCGACCGGGTGTGGGTGGACCGCGGCGGCGGGCTGGAGCTGACCGGGGTGACCTTCGCCGACGCCGAGGCCGTGCGCAGGCTGGCCCAGCGGTTGGCGGCCGTGGCGGGGCGGCGGCTGGACGACGCCCGGCCCTGGGTGGACGCCCGGATGCCGGACGGCACCCGGCTGCACGCCGTACTGCCGCCGGTCTCGGTCGGATCGGCCTGCCTCTCGCTGCGCGTGGTGCGGCCGCGGGCCTTCACGCTGGAGGAGCTCGTCGCGGCGGGGACACTGCCACCCGGCGGACACCGGCTGCTCCGCGACATGGTGGAGGCCCGGCTGTCGTTCCTCGTCTCCGGTGGCACGGGAACGGGCAAGACCACCCTGCTGAGCGCCCTGTTGGGGCTGGTCGGACCGGGTGAGCGGATCGTGCTGGCCGAGGATTCGGCCGAGCTGCGCCCCGACCATCCGCATGTGGTGCGGCTGGAGACCCGGCCGGCCAATCAGGAGGGCGCGGGCCTGGTCACCCTGGCCGATCTGGTCCGCCAGGCACTGCGGATGCGGCCCGACCGGCTGGTGGTCGGCGAGGTCCGGGGCGCCGAGGTGGCCGACCTCCTCGCCGCCCTCAACACCGGGCATGAGGGCGGCTGCGGCACCGTCCACGCCAACGCCGCAGCCCACGTCCCGGCCCGGCTGGAGGCCCTCGGAACGGCCGCGGGGCTCGACCGGGCGGCCCTGCACAGCCAGTTGGCGGCCGCGCTGACGCTGGTGCTCCACCTGGTCCGGGACCGGGAAGGGCGGCGCCGGGTGGCCGAGGTGCACGTGCTGGAACGGGACGCCGCCGGCCTGGTGGTCACCGTACCGGCGCTGCGCTGGGCCGCTCGGGGCTTCGTACGGGAGCGGGGCTGGGAGAGGCTGCGGCCGCTGCTGCGGGGTGCCCGGTGAGCGCCGTGGCGGCGCTGCCGGTGCCGGTGTTCGCCGGGGTGCTGTGCGCCGGCGCGGCCGCGTGGGGGCTCGCCGGGGGTGACCGGGTCTCCCGGCGGGCCCGCCTGGTGCTCGCCGGCGGCGGCCCGCAGATCGCACACGGACCGGGAAAGCGGGAGCGCCTGTACATCGCCGTGCGGGTGCGGGCGGCGCGGCGGCGGGAGTGGGCCTGCCTCGTGGCCGGGCTGGTGGTCGCGGCGCTGGGCGGTTCCGTGCTCCCGCTGGTGGCGGGGGCGGCCGCGATGCCGCTGGTGCGGCGGTGGCTGCGGGTGCGGTCGCGGGAGCGGGCCCGGGCCGCGCGGGCCACCGAGGTGGTGGCCCTGTGCGGGGCGACGGCGGGAGAGCTCAGGGCGGGAGCCCAGCCCGGTCAGGCGCTGACGGCGGCGATGCGGCGGTCGGCCGCCGGCCCGGGCGGCCCCGGAGCGGCGGAGGCAGGGGTGCTGGCAGCCGCCGCGTTCGGCGGGGACGTGCCCGGGGCGCTGCGCCAGGCGGCGCGGGAGCCGGGCGCGGAGGGGCTGGCCGGCATGGCCGCCTGCTGGCGGGTGTCGGTGGACGGCGGCGCCGGACTGGCCGCCGGACTGGACCGGCTGGAGGGGGCCCTGCGGGCCGAGCGGGACCGGCAGGAGTCGCTGAGGGCCCAGCTGGCGGGAGCGAGGTCGACGGTGGTGGTCCTGGCCCTGCTGCCGCTGGTGGGCCTGCTGATCGGGACCGGGCTGGGCGCGGATCCACTGCGGGTGCTGCTGCACACCCCGATGGGGTGGGGCTGTCTGCTGGCGGGCGCGGTCCTGGAGGCGCTGGGGCTGCTGTGGTGCCGGCGGATCGTACGGGCGGGGGAGCGGTGATGAGCGGCTTCGTCGTCCACAGGCTGGGGATCGCGCTGTGCCTGGCGGTGGCGGCGCTGTGCATCCTCTCGGCGGTGACGGCGCGGATCCGGGGCCGGGCCGTTCGGCGTCGGACCAGGGCGTTGCTGGGTGCGCCGGCGTCTCCTCGGGGGCCGGTGCTCGGTGCCGGGGTGCGGGGCGCACTGGCGGTGTGGGCCGGGCCCGCCGGCGCGCTGCTGGCGGGCGGGCTGCTCATCGGCGGGGTGACGGGCCTGGTCGCCGGGGTCCTGGCCGCGCTCGGGGTGCGCCGGTGGCAGGCCCGGGTGCGGCCCCCGGTCGGTGTGGATCCGAGGGAGGCGGAGCGTCAGCTGCCGTTCGCCGCGGATCTGCTGGCGGCCTGCCTGGCGGCCGGGGCGGGCCCGGTGGAGGCCGCGGAGGTGGTGGGGGAGTCGCTGGGCGGCCCGGTGGGCGAGCGGCTGGCGCGGGCCGGGGCGGAGTTGCGGCTCGGCGGCGAACCGGGCGCCGGGTGGGGGAGGTTGGCGCAGATATCGGGCGCCCGGGAGCTCGCGGAATGCCTGGAGCGGGCCGCCTGGACGGGGGCGCCCGCGGCGGAACCGGTCTCGCGGCTCGCGTCGGCGCTCCGGGAGGACCGGGCGCGCCGGGCGGGCGCCAGGGCGCAGCGGGCGGCGGTGCTGGTCACCGCACCGGTCGGCTTGTGTTTTCTCCCCGCTTTCCTCGCGATCGGGGTCGCGCCGGTGGTGATCGGTATGGCCTCGGGACTCCTCTCGAACACCTGAAGTCCTATTGGTACCTACATCGACGAGATCAACGACATCAACGACATCAACAACATCAACAACATCAACAAAGGAAATCCACAGGAGGTTGCCATGAGGATCATCTGGTTTCGCGTACGGACGGCGCTGAGCCGTCGCGGGAGCGACGCGGGGATGTCCACGTCGGAATACGCCATGGGCACGATCGCGGCGTGCGCATTCGCGGCCGTTCTCTACAAGGTGGTGACGAGTGAAGTCGTGGCCACGGCCCTTCAGTCGACCATCGGGAAGGCGCTCGATGTGCCGTTCTGAGGGTAAGTCACGGGCCGTTCGCGAAATGCGGGACAGGGGATATGTGACGGCTGAGGCGGCCCTGGTGATCCCGGCCCTGGTGCTGTTCGCGGCGCTGCTGGTGTGGGCGCTGATGGCAGCCGCGGCCCAGATCCGGTGCGTGGACGCGGCCCGGGCCGGTGCCCGGGCGGCGTCGAGATCGGAGCCTACGGAGGTGGCCGTGGCGGCGGCGCGGGCGGCCGCCCCGCCGGGGGCGCGGGTGGAGCTGGAGCGGGTCGGCGACCTCTGGCAGGTCCGGGTGGCGGCGCCGGCGCCGGGGCCGAACGGGCTGCCGGTGCGCCTGGGCGCACGGGCGGTCGCCCTGGCGGAGGACAGCGTGGGGCCGCCGCCGTGAGCCGGTGCGGGGGCCGGGACCGGGGCTCGGCCACGGTCTGGGCGGCGCTGGTGGCGACGGTGCTGGGCGCGGTGTTCGGCGGTGTGCTGCTCCTGGGCCAGGCCGTCGTGGCCCGCCACCGCGCGGCGGCGGCCGCCGACCTGGCGGCGCTCGCGGCGGCGGCCGGCTGGGCCCACGGGCCGCAGAAGGCCTGCGCCGCGGCGCTCAGGGTGGCGCGGGCCCAGGGAGCGGAGCTCGGCGCGTGCCGTCTGGGGGGTGAGGTCGCCGAGGTCAGGGCCCGGGTCGCGGTGGGACCGTTCACCGCCACGATGGGGGCCCGCGCGGGCCCGCCCCTGACGGCGGCGCCCTGAGCGCCCGGCTCAGGGCCCGGGAGGTCGGAACGGGCCCAGGGGGCGCCGGGTGGGCCAGGAGGGGGTCAGGGCCCGTTCAGGGCGCGGGAGGAGGGCTGTCCGGGGCTTGGGCGAGGAGCCGGGAGAGGAGGCGGATGGCGCCGCGCTTGTGGAGGGGGTCGTTGCCGTTGCCGCACTTGGGGGACTGGATGCAGGAAGGGCAGCCCGCCTCGCACTCACAGGCGGCGATCGCGTCGCGGGTCGCCGTCAGCCAGGCGCGGGCCGTGTGGAAGGCGCGCTCCGAGAAGCCGGCGCCGCCGGGGTGGCCGTCGTAGACGAAGACCGTGGGCAGGAGGGTGTCGGGGTGCAGCGGCACGGAGACGCCGCCGATGTCCCAGCGGTCGCAGGTGGCGAACAGCGGGAGCAGGCCGATGGAGGCGTGCTCGGCGGCGTGCAGGGCGCCGCCGAGGATCTCCGGATTGATCCGGGCCTCGTCGAGCTGGTCCTCGGTCACCGTCCACCACACGGCGCGGGTGCGCAGCGTCCGGGGCGGAAGGTCCAGTTTGGCCTCGCCCAGGACCTCGCCGGTGATCAGTTTGCGCCGTAGATAGGAGACGACCTGGTTGGTGACCTCGACGGAACCGAAGCAGAGCCGGGCCGAGCCCCACGGGATCTCGGTCTCGGTCTCCAGGATGGAGATGGAGGTGGTGTCGCGGGCGGTGGTGGAGAAGGGCGGGTTCGCCTCCTCCACGAGGGCCACCGAGTCCTCCAGGTCCAGGTGCTGCACGAGGTACGTGCGGCCCTGGTGCAGGTGGACGGCCCCGTCGTGGACGGCGGTGTGGGCCGCCGACTCGTCGACGGTGCCCAGCAGCCGGCCGGTCGCGGCCTCGACGATCTGCACCGGGCGGCCGCCGCCGCCCCGGATGTCGGTCAGGTCCGAGGCGCGCTCCCGCCGGGTCCAGTGCCAGGCCGTCGCCCGGCGGCGCAGCAGCTTCGCCGCTTCGAGCTGGGGCAGGAGGTCCTCGGTCGCCGGGCCGAAGAGTTCCAGGTCCGCCTCGGTCAGCGGCAGCTCCGCCGCCGCCGCGCACAGGTGGGGGGCCAGGACGTACGGGTTGTCGGGGTCCAGCACGGTGGCTTCCACCGGTTGGCGGAACAGCGCCTCGGGATGGTGGACGAGGTAGGTGTCCAGGGGGTCGTCCCGGGCGATCAGCACGGCCAGGGCGCCCTGCCCCGCGCGTCCGGCGCGGCCGGCCTGCTGCCACAGGGAGGCCCGGGTGCCCGGGTAGCCGGTGATCAGCACGGCGTCCAGGCCCGAGACGTCCACGCCCAGCTCCAGGGCGGTCGTGGCGGCCAGGCCCAGCAGTTCGCCGGAGTGCAGGGCCCGCTCCAGGGCCCGGCGCTCCTCGGGCAGGTAGCCGCCCCGGTAGGCGGCGACACGCCGGACGAGGGAGCGGTCCACATGGGCGAGCCGTTCCTGGGCGATCACGGAAATCAGCTCGGCGCCGCGCCGGGAGCGGACGAAGGCGACCGTACGGACCCCCTGCACGACCAGGTCGGTCAGCAGGTCGGCGGTCTCGGCGGTGGCGGTGCGGCGTACCGGCGCGCCCCTCTCGCCCCGCAGCTCGGTGAGCAGCGGCGGCTCCCACAGGGCGAAGACCACTTCGCCGCGCGGGGAGGCGTCGTCCGTGATCTCGATCACCCGCATGCCGGTCAGCCGTGACGCGGCCGCCGCCGGGTCGCTGGCGGTGGCGGAGGCCAGCAGGAAGACCGGCTGCGAGCCGTAGCGGGCGCACAGCCGCCGCAGCCGGCGCAGTACCTGGGCCACGTGCGAGCCGAAGACCCCGCGGTAGGTGTGGCACTCGTCGATCACGACGTAGCGCAGCGAGCGCAGGAAGGAGGCCCAGCGGGGGTGGGAGGGGAGGATCCCGCGGTGCAGCATGTCGGGGTTGGTCAGGACGTAGTTCGCGTACTGGCGTACCCACTCGCGTTCCTCGACGGGCGTGTCCCCGTCGTAGACCGCGGGCCGTACGGCGTTGCCCAGCGGGGCGGCCAGCTCCCGAACGGCGCGCCGCTGGTCGGCCGCCAGGGCCTTGGTGGGGGCCAGGTACAGGGCGGTCGCGCCCCGGCCGTTCGGGGCCTCGGCGCCGTCCGCCAGGGCCGAGAGCACGGGCGCCAGGTACGCCAGGGACTTGCCGGAGGCGGTGCCGGTGGCGACGACCACCGATTCGCCGTCCAGGGCGTGCTCGGCGGCCGCGGCCTGATGCTCCCACGGGTGTTCGATTCCGGCGGCCTGGATGGCTGCTACGACATCCGTTCGGATGCGGTCGGGCCACACTGCATGACGACCCGCCCGAGGGGGCAAGTGCTCCGTATGGGTGATGCGCGCAGCTCGGGAAGGCCCCCGTGACAGGCGGTCCAGGACCGTGCCGGGGGTGGGTCGGTGGTCCGCGGTTGCCGTGGGCCGACCGGGACGGTGAGTATGGGCCATCGGAACCGAGTGTGTCACCGGCTTGCGGGACAATGGTCCGAAGGCGTCGTGCGCGCCTGCCGGTAAGTGATTGAATGCCATCGCGGCAGCCAATCCCTCGCCCACCTTCGGGTGGGGAGGCCCCTGGGGGGCGCCGCTCGATAGCAAGGTGCTGGAGGATCCGTGGACCTGTCCCTGTCGACTCGCACTGTCGGCGACCGTACGGTCGTAGAGGTCGGTGGCGAGATTGATGTGTATACCGCGCCCAAGCTGCGCGAGCAGTTGGTCGAGTTGGTGAACGACGGCAGCTACCACCTGGTTGTCGACATGGAGCGAGTGGACTTCCTCGACTCCACCGGCCTCGGTGTGCTCGTGGGAGGCCTCAAGCGCGTTCGTGCGCACGAGGGCTCGCTGCGTCTGGTGTGCAACCAGGAGCGCATCCTGAAGATCTTCCGAATCACCGGTCTGACCAAGGTGTTCCCCATCCACACCACGGTGGAAGACGCCGTCAACGCCACCGACTGACGGCTCCAGGCGTCTTCTGGCGGCCCGCGGGCCGCAGGGAGTCGACGAGGAGAGAAGGGGTACCGGGCCACGGGTGGCCCGGGCCCCTGTCAAGGCACGCCCGTAGTCCGAGGGGGACGCGCATGGCCACCGTTGAACTGCGCTTCAGCGCCCAGCCCGAACACGTCCGGACGGCCCGCCTGGTCGCGGCCGCCGTGGCACGCCGGGCCGGTGTGGAGGAAGCCGTCCTCGACGAGGTTCGCCTCGCCGTGGGCGAGGCCTGCTCGCGTGCCGTCGGACTCCATCGCAGCAACGGGCTGACCGCGCCCGTCCGGGTGGTGCTGACCGAGGAGGACAAGCTGTTCTCCATCGAGGTCGGCGACGAGGTCCCCGGCCCGGGTGGCGGCCCGGGCGACACCGTCTCCGGCATCGACGCCGTCCTGGACGCCGACGTCGAAGCCGAGGACGAGATGGGTCTCGCCGTGATCAGCGGGCTCGTCGACGATGTCGAGGTGACCACGGGCGAGTCGGGCGGGACCATCCGCATGAGCTGGCCCGTCTCCGGGGCCTCCGACCTTCCGTGAGGTCCGCCGCCCGTAAGACCCGGAAGATCCGCCGCCCGTAACCGCCCGGAAGATCCATCGCGCGCACGCCCATCGTATCTTCCGATCTTTATCAAGGCCCTGCCGAGCAGGGCCTTTTTCATTTCTCTAGATCAAATGATCAGGCGTCAATGCCTTTGCCCCATTACCGCTTTCGAGGGTAATGGAGTGACGCGATCTATTGCTGAGAAGCGAGAGCGCGCCAATTCCGCTTCCTGCCCACTGTTTTGATCGGGGCGCGCTCCCTACAATCCGTCCACATCTTGAGCTCATCACGTCAAGGAGGACGAATGACGGGGCTCTTCACCCCTATCGCGCCGGATCGCACCACTGATCTGGCAGCCGCAGTACTCACCGATGACAATCGGCTCATCGTGATCGTCATTGCGGTCGTGGCACTCGCCGCGCTCGTCGTCGCGCAGATCCTGGTCCGCCAGGTCCTCGCCGCCGACGAGGGAACCGACAGCATGAAGAAGATCGCCGCCGCCGTCCAGGAAGGCGCCAACGCCTACCTCGGACGGCAGTTGCGCACCCTCGGCGTCTTCGCCGTCGTGGTCTTCTTCCTTCTCTTCCTGCTCCCCGCCGACGACTGGAACCAGCGGGCCGGACGATCCGCCTTCTTCCTCGTCGGCGCCCTCTTCTCCGCGGCCACCGGTTACATCGGCATGCGCCTCGCGGTCCGTGCCAACGTCCGCGTCGCCGCAGCCGCCCGCGAGGCCACCCCGGCCGAGGGCGAACCCGCCAAGGACCTGACCGAGGTCTCCCACAAGGCGATGAAGATCGCCTTCCGTACGGGCGGCGTGGTCGGCATGTTCACCGTCGGCCTCGGCCTGCTCGGCGCCTCCTGCGTCGTCCTGGTCTACGCGGCCGACGCACCCAAGGTCCTGGAGGGCTTCGGCCTCGGCGCCGCCCTGATCGCGATGTTCATGCGCGTGGGCGGCGGCATCTTCACCAAGGCCGCCGACGTCGGCGCCGACCTGGTCGGCAAGGTCGAGCAGGGCATTCCGGAGGACGACCCGCGCAATGCCGCGACCATCGCCGACAACGTGGGCGACAACGTCGGAGACTGCGCCGGAATGGCGGCCGACCTCTTCGAGTCCTACGCCGTCACCCTGGTGGCCGCGCTCATCCTCGGCAAGGCCGCCTTCGGCGACCTGGGCCTCGCCTTCCCGCTGATCGTCCCCGCGATCGGCGTGATCACCGCGATGATCGGCATCTTCGCGGTCTCCCCGCGCCGGTCCGACCGCAGCGGCATGACCGCCATCAACCGCGGCTTCTTCATCTCCGCCGTGATCTCCCTGGTGCTGGTCGCGATCGCCGTCTACGCCTACCTGCCGGCCACCTACAAGGAGCTCGCGGGCGTCGAGAACCCCGCGATCACCAACCACTCCGGTGACCCGCGCGTCCTGGCCGTCGTCGCCGTCGCCATCGGCATCGTGCTCGCGGCCCTGATCCAGCAGCTCACCGGCTACTTCACCGAGACCAACCGGCGCCCCGTCCGGGACATCGGGAAGTCCTCCCTCACCGGCGCGGCCACCGTCGTCCTCGCCGGCATCTCCGTCGGCCTGGAGTCCGCCGTCTACACGGCGCTGCTCATCGGCCTCGGCGTCTACGGCGCGTTCCTGCTCGGCGGTACGTCGATCATGCTCGCGCTCTTCGCGGTGGCCCTGGCCGGCACCGGCCTGCTCACCACCGTCGGCGTCATCGTCGCCATGGACACCTTCGGGCCCGTCTCCGACAACGCCCAGGGCATCGCCGAGATGTCCGGCGACGTCCAGGGCGCCGGCGCGCAGGTCCTGACCGACCTGGACGCCGTCGGCAACACCACCAAGGCCATCACCAAGGGCATCGCCATCGCCACGGCCGTCCTCGCCGCGGCCGCGCTCTTCGGCTCGTACAACGACGCGATCGCCACCGCGGTCAAGGACGTCGGTGCCAAGGCCGGGGAGATGAACCTCAGCCTCGACATCGCCCAGCCCAACAACCTGGTCGGGCTGATCCTGGGCGCCGCCGTCGTGTTCCTGTTCTCCGGTCTGGCCATCAACGCGGTCTCCCGCTCCGCGGGCGCCGTGGTCTACGAGGTGCGCCGCCAGTTCCGCGAGCACCCGGGGATCATGGACTACAGCGAGAAGCCCGAGTACGGGCGCGTCGTCGACATCTGCACCAAGGACGCGCTGCGCGAGCTCGCCACGCCCGGCCTGCTCGCCGTCCTCACCCCCATCGCCGTGGGCTTCTCCCTCGGCGTGGGCGCCCTCGGCTCCTTCCTCGCCGGCGCCATCGGCACGGGCACGCTGATGGCGGTGTTCCTCGCCAACTCCGGCGGCGCGTGGGACAACGCGAAGAAGCTCGTCGAGGACGGTCACCACGGCGGCAAGGGCAGCGAGGCCCACGCCGCGGTCGTCATCGGTGACACGGTCGGCGACCCGTTCAAGGACACCGCCGGTCCCGCGATCAACCCGCTGCTCAAGGTCATGAACCTGGTGGCGCTGCTGATCGCCCCCGCCGTCGTGCAGTTCAGCTACGGCGAGGACACCAGCCCGGCCGTACGGGCCGTGGTCGCCATCCTCGCGATCACCGTCATCATCGGCGCGGTGTACATCTCCAAGCGCCGGGGCATCGCCGTCGGTGACGAGACCGAGGGCGGAGCCGCCGAGCGGGTGGCCCAGTCGGCCGACCCCGCGACTGTCTCCTGACCCGAGCCCGGGCAGCAGGACGGGCAGAGCCGGGCAGGGCCGGCCGTACGCCCGAACGGCGGACAGGCGGCGCGGACTGACGCGCCGTCTGTCCGCCTTTGTGCGTGGCCTGATGGCGGCCGTGTATCTTCCGGGCCGAGAGCCTTCGAAGGGACCAATCCGGTGAACAAGAAGCTTGCGGCCGCGTTGTCGGGCAGTGCGGTGCTGATGCTCGTCCTGTCCGGCTGCGGCGGGGACGACGGCGACGAGAAGGCCAACGCCTGGGCCAAGAAGGTCTGCGACCAGTGGCAGCCCGAACTCAAGAAGATCGAGACGGCCAACGCCGAGATCAAGCGGGTGGCGACCGAGAGCAGTAAGCCCGAGGAGGTCCAGAAGGCCGACTCCGCGGCGTTCGGGACCATGACGGAGTCGTACAAGGAGATGGGGAGCGCCCTGGGGGAGGCGGGAGTTCCGCCGGTCAAGAACGGCCAGGCGACCCTGGACTCGGCGGTCAAGGGCTTCGAGGCGGCCTCCAAGGGCTACGCCGACCTGAAGACGAAGATGGACGCCCTCGACCCCAAGGACCAGACGAAGTTCGCCGACGGCCTCAAGGAGGTCGCGGGCGGCCTGGAGGAGGCCACCAAGGGCGGCAAGGACGCGGTGGCCACGCTGAACGCGGGCGGTCTGGACAAGGCGATCAACAGCCAGAAGGGCTGCCAGGTCGCGGCGCCGTCGCCCTCGCCCAAGTAACGCGCCGAGCCGGTACGCCGGTCAGCCCGGCTGGTACGCAGGGCGGGGCAGCCGGTACGCCGGTCGGGTCGGCTGGTACGCCGCTCAGGCCCAGCCGGTACGCCGGTCAGCCCGGCCGGTACGCCTGCCAGGCCCGCCGCGTACGTCCGTCAGGGCGGCCGGGGTCCCGCAAGGGGCCCGCGGCCGCCCTTTCGCGCAACCGGGCCCGGGCTGACCCGCAGGACGGGCGCCAGCGGACACAATGGACCCGTGAGTACCAGCAGCCTTCCCACGCCCGCCCACGCCGCCGAGCTCCGCAGCGCCCTGCTGGCCGCCGGTTTCACCGCCGACGGCCTGCTCGACCTGCTCGGCGCCCCCGCCTACGCCGCGCTGGCCCGCAGCGAGACGGTTCCCGCCCTGCGTGCCACCCGTGGCGGCGGCGACAGCCCGCTCGCGGGCCTGGTCCTGCTGTTCCTGCTCCAGCAGCCCGTGCCGTACGTGCACGCCGAGGCCGCGCTGCCCGTCGAGGCGGCCCTGGCCGACGGCTGGCTGCGCAGCGAGGGCGACGAGGTGCACGCCACCGTCGACGTCCGCCCGTACGGAGGCCCCGACGGCGAGGATTGGTTCATCGTCTCCGACCTCGGCTGCGCCGTCGGCGGGGCCGGCGGCATCGGCAGCCGGGGGCGCCAGCCGGGCACGGGGGTGGTCCTCGGGGTCGGCGGCGCCTCCACCACCCTGGCCGGGATCACCGTCCGCACCCCGGTCGGCTCCGCGCTCGACCTCGGCACCGGCTCGGGCATCCAGGCGCTGCACGCCGCCCAGCACGCCACCCGGGTCACCGCCACCGACGTCAACCCCAGGGCCCTGGAATTCACCCGTCTGACGCTGGCCCTGTCCGGCGCGCCCGAGGCCGAGCTCCTCACGGGGTCGCTCTTCGAGCCGGTCGGGGAGGCCACGTACGACCTGATCGTGTCGAACCCGCCGTTCGTGATCTCACCCGGCGCCCGGCTGACGTACCGCGACGGCGGCATGGGCGGCGACGACCTGTGCCGGACCCTGGTCCAGCAGGCCGGAGCCCACCTCAACCCGGGCGGCTACGCGCAGTTCCTCGGCAACTGGCAGCACGTGGACGGCGAGGACTGGCAGGACCGGCTCCGCTCCTGGGTGCCGCGCGGCTGCGATGCCTGGATCGTGCAGCGTGACGTACAGGACGTGACGCAGTACGCGGAGCTGTGGCTGCGCGACGCGGGCGACCATCAGAGCGACCCCGCCGAGTACGCGCGCCGGTACGAGGACTGGCTGGACGAGTTCGAGGCCCGCAAGACGAAGTCCGTCGGCTTCGGCTGGATCACCCTGCGTCGTTCCGACGCGCCCGAGCCCTCGATCGTGATCGAGGAGTGGCCGCACACGGTGGAGCAGCCGCTCGGCGAGAGCGTCCTGGCCCACTTCGCCCGCCAGGACTACCTGCGCGAGCACGACGACGCGGCCCTGCTGGAGGCCCGTTTCACCCTGGCCGCGGAAGTGGTCCAGGAGCAGGTCGGCGCTCCCGGCGCGGAGGATCCGGAGCACGTCGTGCTCCGGCAGCACCGCGGGATGCGGCGCGCCACCAAGGTCGACACCGTCGGCGCGGGCTTCGCCGGAGTGTGTGACGGCTCACTGACCGCCGGCCGGATCCTGGACGCGATCGCGCAGCTGATGCAGGAGGACCCGGTCGTCCTGCGGGACCGGACTCCGGAGGCCATCCGGATGCTGGTCGAGCAAGGTTTCCTGGAGCCCGTGGCGGGGCCCGCGCACTAGCCGGCACCGGAATGTAACCCGGGGTTCGCCCGCTGTATCCCCCCGGCTGGCAGTGTCCTGCGCAGCGGGATCCGGGGGGATCCCGAGGGCGGCCCGGGGGAAGAGGGGAACCGCGGGGAGGACGGTCCGGCGATCTTCGCCGCGACGGTGTTCCTGCAGTTCGGGGCCGCTCAACAGGCCAGGACGGGGGCGCGCGCCCCACACCGTGCACCGGTGGCGGGAGGCGCGCGCCCCGTCGTGGTCGTACCGGGGCCGCGGCCGGTCGGCGGCCCCGGCCGGCCCTCGCGTCACGGCGCGCCCCGCGGGTGCGGCGCGGGGCTGCGACCGGCCCGGATCCGGCCCTCGGGGGCGGCGCGGGACACAGCGCCGGAGCGGGGCCAGACGGCCCCCCGGCCACCCGGCCCGGTGATCGGTAAGGCTCCGCCGCGACATCCGGGCGGCAGAAACGGCACTTGTCGGGTTACCGTTCGAGTGGCCGTTGCGGGCTTCTGCCGTTTGACACGGGGGCGGGTTGTACCGTCACACTCCGCAGCGTCGCCGTACTGCGACCGAGTGCCGACCGGAGAGAAGAGCCAAGTTGTCCCCGACTAGCGAGACCGCAAAGGGCGGCCGCCGACTCGTCATCGTCGAGTCCCCAGCCAAGGCGAAGACGATCAAGGGCTACCTCGGCCCCGGATACGTCGTCGAGGCGAGCGTCGGGCACATCCGCGACCTCCCGAACGGCGCGGCCGAGGTTCCCGACAAGTACACCGGCGAGGTCCGCCGCCTCGGCGTGGACGTCGAGCACGACTTCCAGCCGATCTACGTCGTCAACGCGGACAAGAAGGCCCAGGTCAGGAAGCTCAAGGAGCTGCTGGCCGAGTCCGACGAACTCTTCCTCGCCACCGATGAGGACCGCGAGGGCGAAGCCATCGCGTGGCACCTGCAGGAAGTCCTCAAGCCCAAGGTCCCCGTCCACCGGATGGTCTTCCACGAGATCACCAAGGACGCGATCCGCGACGCCGTCGCCAACCCGCGCGAGCTCAACCAGCGCATGGTCGACGCCCAGGAGACCCGCCGCATCCTCGACCGCCTCTACGGCTACGAGGTCTCGCCGGTCCTGTGGAAGAAGGTCATGCCGCGCCTGTCGGCCGGCCGCGTCCAATCCGTCGCCACCCGCATGGTCGTCGAGCGGGAGCGCGAGCGCATCGCCTTCCGCTCCGCCGAGTACTGGGACCTGACCGGCACCTTCTCCACCGGCCGCGCCGGAGACGCCTCCGACCCGTCGACGCTGGTCGCCCGCCTGAACACGGTGGACGGCAAGCGCGTCGCGCAGGGTCGTGACTTCAGCTCCACCGGGCAGCTCAAGAGCGAGGTGCTGCACCTCGACGAGCAGGGCGCCCGGGCGCTCGCCGCCGCCCTGGAGGACAGCTCCTTCGCCGTCCGGTCGGTCGAGTCCAAGCCGTACCGCCGTTCTCCGTACGCGCCGTTCCGTACGACGACGCTCCAGCAGGAGGCCTCGCGCAAGCTGGGCTTCGGTGCGAAGGCGACGATGCAGGTGGCGCAGAAGCTGTACGAGAACGGCTTCATCACCTACATGCGTACCGACTCCACGACGCTGTCCGACACCGCGGTGTCGGCGGCCCGGGCGCAGGTCACGCAGCTCTACGGGGCCGACTACCTGCCGGAGAAGCCGCGCGTCTACGCCGGCAAGGTCAAGAACGCGCAGGAGGCGCACGAGGCGATCCGGCCTTCGGGTGATCGTTTCCGCACCCCCGCCGAGACGGGTCTGACCGGCGACCAGTTCCGCCTCTACGAGCTGATCTGGAAGCGGACCGTCGCCTCCCAGATGAAGGACGCGGTCGGCAACTCGGTGACCGTCAAGATCGGCGGCCGCGCTTCGGACGGACGCGACGCCGAGTTCACCGCCTCCGGCAAGACGATCACCTTCCACGGCTTCATGAAGGCGTACGTCGAGGGCGCGGACGACCCGAACGCGGAGCTCGACGACCGCGAGAAGCGCCTTCCGCAGGTCGCGGAGGGCGACGCGCTCACCGCCGAGGAGATCACGGCGGACGGCCACTCGACCAAGCCGCCGGCCCGCTACACCGAGGCCTCGCTGGTCAAGGAGCTCGAAGAGCGCGAGATCGGCCGCCCGTCGACGTACGCGTCGATCATCGGCACGATCCTGGACCGCGGCTACGTCTTCAAGAAGGGCACGGCGCTCGTGCCGTCGTTCCTCTCGTTCGCCGTGGTGAACCTGCTGGAGACGCACTTCGGCCGGCTCGTCGACTACGACTTCACCGCGAAGATGGAGGACGACCTCGACCGCATCGCGCGGGGCGAGGCCCAGTCCGTGCCGTGGCTGAAGCGGTTCTACTTCGGCGCGGAGGACGCCTCGGAGGTCGTACCGGCCGACGGCGACGCGCTCGGCGGCCTCAAGGAGCTGGTCACGGACCTCGGCGCGATCGACGCCCGGGAGATCTCCTCCTTCCCGGTCGGTGAAGGCATCGTGCTGCGGGTCGGCCGCTACGGGCCGTACGTCGAGCGCGGCGAGAAGGACGCGGAGGGCCACCAGCGGGCCGACGTCCCGGACGACATGGCTCCGGACGAGCTGACGGTCGAGTACGCGGAGGAGCTGTTCGCGAAGCCGAGCGGCGAGTTCGAGCTCGGCAAGGACCCGGTCAGCGGGAATGAAATCGTCGCGAAGGACGGTCGCTACGGGCCGTATGTGACGGAGATCCTGCCCGAGGGCACACCGAAGACGGGCAAGAACGCGGTCAAGCCGCGGACGGCATCGCTCTTCAAGTCGATGAGCCTGGACACGGTCACGCTGGACGACGCGCTGAAGCTCATGTCGCTGCCGCGCGTGGTCGGCGTCGACGCGGAGGGCGTGGAGATCACGGCCCAGAACGGCCGCTACGGCCCGTACCTGAAGAAGGGCACGGACTCGCGGTCCCTGGAGACCGAGGACCAGCTCTTCTCGATCACGCTGGACGAGGCCCTGGCCATCTACGCGCAGCCGAAGCAGCGGGGCCGCGCCGCGGCCAAGCCGCCGCTGAAGGAACTGGGCACGGACCCGGTCAGCCAGAAGCCGGTGGTGGTCAAGGACGGCCGCTTCGGCCCGTACGTGACGGACGGCGAGACGAACGCGACGCTGCGGCGGGACGACGACGTCGAGACGATCACGCCGGAGCGGGGCTACGAGCTGCTCGCGGAGAAGCGGGCCAAGGGCCCGGCCAAGAAGACGGCGAAGAAGGCTCCCGCCAAGAAGGCCCCCGCCAAGAAGGCCCCGGCGAAGAAGGCGACGGCGACGAAGACCGCCGCCGCGAAGAAGACGACGGCGGCCAAGAAGACGACCGCCAAGAAGACCGTGGCGAAGAAGGCGGCAGCGACCCCGGCGGACGAGTAGCCGCTCACGGCTGTTCCAGCCCCGTCGGCGTTTGAGGCGGGGTCCGGGGCGAAGCCCCGAAAGCCGGGCGCAGCCCGGGCCGCTTGCGCGGCGGCGCCGCACGCGTCGACCGCGCCGGGGTCCCGGGCGGGCCGCGGGGCGGGAGCCCCGGGAGGGGTGGGGCCGGGGTCACAGCGGACCTTGTCCACAGGCTTCCGCACCCGCCAAGCGCAGCGGATAGGCTGGGCGGATGACGCGAGCCGAGCAGCCGGCGGTCGTGACCGCCCCGGCGAACCCCACCTACGACGAAGCCCTAGCCGCGGATTCCCGCGAGCGTGCGGTGCGCGCACTGCTGCGCACTCCCCGGCTGCGACGGCTGTGGAGCGCCCAGCTGGTGAGCGCAATCGGCGACGCCCTCGCCCTCCTGGTGCTGGTCCTCCTGGCACTCCAGGCAGCGGCCTCCGAAGAGAGCTTCGGCGGCGGGTACCAAGGCGCGGCCCTGGCCGTCGCCGCGGTCTTCGGCGTCCGGATCCTCGCCACCCTGGTCTTCGGCGCGGTCCTCCTCGGCCCCCTCTCCGGGCTCCTCGCCCCGGGCGGCAAGCTGGACCGCCGCTGGACGATGATCGGAGCCGACGGGGTCCGCCTCGGGCTCTTCGTCGTCGCCCCGCTGTGGCTCGACTGGATCCCGGCCCACGCGCTCACCGCGCTGCTGGCCACCGTCTTCGTCTCCGGCGCCGCCGAGCGGCTGTGGACGCTGGCCAAGGAAAGCGCGGCGCCCGCCCTGCTGCCCGCGCCGCCGCCGGAGGGGGCGACCGTGCGGCCGCTCCCGGACCACCTGGACGCGCTGCGGCGCCTGACGCTGCGTACGGCCTTCGGGGCGCTGCCCGTCGCGGCCGCCGCGCTGCTCGTCGCGACCCTGGTCGGCAAGGCCCTCGGGCTCGGCGTGGCCTGGTTCGCCGCGAACCAGGCCGCGCTCGGCTCGTACGTCGCCTCCGGCCTCTTCGCCGCGTCGGTCTCGCTGCTGCTCCCGCTCGTGCTGCCCGCCGCGGCGACCCCGCGGACGAGGTCCCCGCTGGAGGGCCTGCGCGCGCCGAAGGCGGGCGACCGTGCGGACAAGGGCCGTACGGGTGCCATCCCCCTCCTCGTGCTGGCCTGCGCCGCGGTCGCCGCAGCGGTGTCCAGCGCCGTCGCCGTGTCCGTCCTGCACGCCGTCGACCTGGGCGGCGGCCCGGCCGCGTTCGCGCTGTTCGTCCTCGCGCTGGTCGGCGGCACCGCCGTCGGCATCCGCGCGAACCAGGCCGGCAAGGTGCTGCCCGGGCTGTCCCGGCGCCGGCAGCTGGCGCTGGCCATAGCGGTGGTCGGCGTCGCGCTGCTGCTGGCGGGCCTCGTCCCGGACACGGCGACCGTGCTGTTCCTGTCGCTGCTCGCCGGCGCCGCCGCGGGCGTCGCGGCCAACACCGGCCACACGCTGCTGGACCAGGAGACCGAGGAGCTGCGCCGGTCCCGGGTCACCGAGCACCTCCACGCGGCCGTACGGGTCGCCATCGCGCTCGGCGCCGTCATCGCCCCGGTCCTGGCCGCGGTGATCGGCCCGCACCGGCTGACCGGCGCCGAGATCGTCTTCGCGCACGGCGGCGCCGCCTTCACCCTGATGCTGGTCGGCGCCCTGCTGCTGCCGGTCGCCGTGGTGGTGCTGACGAAGGCGGACGACCGCAGCGGCGTCCCGTTGCGGCGGGACCTGCGCGAGGCGCTGCGCGGTGGGGAACCCGTCCAGGCCCCGTCCGCCACCGGGTTCTTCATCGCCCTGGAGGGCGGCGACGGAGCCGGCAAGTCCACTCAGGTCGAGGCACTGGCCGAGTGGATACGGGGCAAGGGCCACGAGGTCGTGGTGACCCGCGAGCCGGGAGCGACCCCGGTCGGCAAGCGGCTGCGCTCGATCCTGCTCGACGTGTCCTCGGCCGGACTCTCGAACCGCGCCGAGGCGCTGCTGTACGCCGCCGACCGCGCGGAACACGTGGACACGGTGGTGCGCCCGGCCCTGGAGCGCGGCGCCGTCGTCATCTCCGACCGCTACATCGACTCCTCGGTCGCCTATCAGGGTGCCGGCCGCGACCTGTCCCCGACGGAGATCGCCCGTATCTCGCGCTGGGCGACCGACGGGCTCGTTCCGCATCTCACCGTGCTGCTCGACGTGTCGCCGGAGGCGGCGCGGGAGCGGTTCACGGAGGCGCCCGACCGGCTGGAGTCGGAGCCGGCGGAGTTCCACCAGCGGGTGCGGTCCGGGTTCCTGACGCTCGCCGCGTCCGACCCCGGCCGCTATCTGGTGGTCGACGCCGGCCAGGATCCGCAGTCGGTGACCACCGTCGTACGGCACCGGCTGGACCGGATGCTTCCGCTCTCCGAGGCCGAGGTGGCCGCGCAGGCGGAGGCCCGTCGGCTCGCCGAGGAGGAGGCGCGGCGCAAGGCCGAGGAGGAGGCGGCGCGCAAGGCGGAGGAGGAGCGGCTGCGCGCCGAGGAGGAGGCCCGCAAGGCCCGCGAGGCCGAGGAAGCGCGTATCAAGGCCGAGGCGGAGGCCGCCCGCAGGGCGCAGGAGGAGCGGCTGCGCGCCGAGGAGGAGGCCCGGGCCCGGGCCGAGGCCGAGCGGTTGCGCCGGGAGGCCGAGGAGAAGGCGCGCGCGGCGGAGCAGGAGCGGCTGCGCAAGCAGGCCGAGGAGGAGGCCCGGCTGCGGGCCGAGGCCGAGGAGCGGCGGCTGGAGAAGCAGCGGCGCGCCGAGGAGGCCCTGCTGAAGGCCGAGGAGGAGCGTCGGCTGGTCGAGGCCGCGACGGCGGAGGCGGCGGCGAAGGCTGCGGCCGCTGCTGCTGCGGCCGCCGCGGCGGCAGCGGCTCCCGTGGCGGCGGCGGCTCCCGTGGCGGAGCCTGCTCCGAAGGTGCCCATGACGAAGGAACCGCAGTACCCGCACCCGGACGACGCGGTGACGGTGGAGACCCCGCTGGTCAAGCGGGTCGTCCGGCCGGACGACGTCACCCAGACCGTGCCGGTGCCCAAGGCCGACCCGGCGGCCGGCCGGGACGGCGCTTCCGTGGCCGCCGCGGAGACCTCGGTGCTGCCGAGGGTCGGCCCGGCCGACGAGACGGCGGTGCTGCCGCCCGTGCGCCCGGACGGCCCGCAGACCGGCGGTCAGAGCGGTTCGCGCGGTGGCGGGAGTGGGAGCGGTAGTGGCCGTGGCACTGGGAGCGGCGCCGGCCAGGCCCGGTCCGCCTCGCGGCCGACGGCCCGGCGCTCCGAGGAGAACCCGGCCGACCGGGTGCCGTCCGACATCTTCCGGGACTCGGGCAACGACGTCCGGGACTCGGGCAACGACCGGACGCGGGAGCTTCCCGTCCTCGGCGAAGACGGCCGCCCGCGCCGCGCTCGCCCGGACTGGGCCGAGGAGACCCCTCTGGACGATCTGCCGACGCTCGCGGACGAGCTGCTGGGGCGCCACCGGGACGACGAGGACGGCGACGACGCCGGACACGGCGAACGCGGGCCGCGCCGCCGCCGCTGACCTCGGCGGAACCGGATTGTCAGTGGCGCCCGCCACAATGGGTGCACGGAGAGTGAAAGGTGGTGGGCGGGATGCCCGTATGGGACGACCTGGTGGGACAGGAGCGGGTCCAGACGCAGCTGGCCGCCGCCGCCCGCGACGCTGACGCCCTGGTCACGGCCATCACGGACGGGACCGCACCGCCCGCGGCGTCCAAGATGACCCATGCCTGGCTGTTCACCGGGCCGCCCGGCTCCGGGCGGTCCACCGCCGCCCGGGCCTTCGCGGCCGCCCTGCAGTGCACGAGCCCGGACCGCGCCCTCGGCGGTGAGCCCGGCTGCGGTTTCTGCGACGGCTGCCACACCGCCCTGATCGGCACGCACTCCGATGTGCAGGTCGTCCGCACCGATCTCCTGTCCATCGGCGTCAAGGAGACCCGCGACCTGGTCCGCCGGGCGCAGCTCTCGCCGGCCGTGGGCCGCTGGCAGGTCATCGTCATGGAGGACGCCGACCGGCTCACCGAGGGCGCCGGCAACGTGCTCCTGAAGGCCGTGGAGGAGCCCGCTCCGCGTACGGTGTGGCTGCTCTGCTCCCCCTCGCTGGAGGACGTGCTGCCGACGATCCGCTCCCGCTGCCGGCACCTGACGCTGCGGACGCCGCCCGTCGACGCCGTCGCCGAGGTGCTCGTCCGGCGTGACGGCATCGAGCCCGCCGTCGCCGCGGCCGCCGCCCGGGCGACCCAGGGGCACATCGGCCGGGCCCGGCGGCTCGCGACCGACGAGTCCGCCCGCTCGCGCCGCGCCGCCGTACTGAAGCTGCCGCTGCGCATCGATGACGTGGGTGGTTGCCTCAAGGCCGCGCAGGAGCTGGTCGACGCCGCCGCCGAGGACGCCAAGCAGGTCGCGGAGGAGGTCGACACCAAGGAGACCGAGGAGCTGCGGGCCGCGCTCGGGGCCGGAGCGGGCGGGTCCGGCAGCCGGATGCCGCGCGGCACGGCGGGCGTGATGAAGGAGCTGGAGGACCGGCAGAAGCGCCGCCGTACGCGTACGCAGCGCGACACCCTCGACCTGGCGCTGACGGACCTCACCGGTTTCTACCGGGACGTGCTGGCGCTCCAGCTCGGCTCGTCGGTGGCCATCGCCAACGAGGAGATACGGCCGGACCTCGACCGGATCGCCCGGGCCTCGGGTCCCGAGCGGACCCTGCGCCGGATCGAGGCGATCATCGCCTGCCGGGACGCCCTCGACCGGAACGTGGCCCCGCTCCTCGCCGTCGAGGCGATGACGATGTCCCTGCGCGCGGGCTGACCCGCGAAGGACTGGCCTCGCGAGGGGGGCGCGGCCTTACACGGGCCACCCCGCCCCGACCGGGGTCCAGGCCCGGTTGACGGGTTCACCCGTACGGGCGGACCGGCCGCCGCGCCGGGACGGTCGCCGTCCGTGTCCTGCCCGGTGCCGTCCGCGGAAGGCGCGCGGGGGACCGGTGCGGGGAGCCGCCTGACCCCCGCCGACAGGCCGTACGCTCCGAGGATGGACACCAGTCGCCTGCTGCGTACCACCGGGACCGTGATCGCAGCCGCCGGGCTGCTGCTCTCCGGGTGCACCTCGGGCGGGCCGGGGGGACCCCGGGCCGCCGCGTCTTCCGCGGGAGGCTCCGGCACGCCGTCGCCGCAGCCGTCCCCCGACGAGGCCGCGCTGCGCCTGTACTACCAGCAGAAGCTGGCCTGGCGGGACTGCGGCGTCCCCGGTTTCCAGTGCGCGACCATGAAGGCCCCGCTGGACTACGCGAACCCCGGCTCCGGCCAGGACGTCGACATCGCGGTGGCGCGCCGGGCGGCCACGGGCCCCGGCAAGCGGCTCGGCTCGCTGGTGGTCAATCCCGGTGGCCCGGGAGGTTCCGGCATCGGCTACCTCCAGGCGTACGCGGGCATCGGCTATCCCGCGCCGGTCCGCGCCCGCTACGACATGGTCTCCTTCGACCCGCGCGGAGTGGACCGCAGCAGCCCCGTCGAGTGCCTGACCGGCCCGGCCATGGACGAGTACACGCAGGTGGACCAGACCCCGGACGACCCGGCGGAGCGGGCCGAGCTGGTGCGCGCCTTCAAGGAGTTCGCGGCGGGCTGCCAGACCCGCTCGCAGCGGATCCTGCCGCACGTCTCCACCGTCGACGCCGCCCGGGACATGGACCTGCTCCGCGCGGTGCTCGGCGACGAGAAGCTGACGTACGTCGGGGCCTCGTACGGCACCTTCCTGGGGGCGACCTACGCGGACCTCTTCCCCCAGCGGGTCGGCCGGATGGTCCTGGACGGCGCGATGGACCCGGCACGGTCCGCGGTGGATCTGAACCGGGACCAGACCGAGGGCTTCGAGACCGCCTTCACCGCCTTCGCCGAGGACTGCGCGAAGCAGCCCGACTGCCCGCTGGGCAAGGGCGGTCCCCGGGAGGTCGCGGCGCGCCTGAAGGAGTTCTTCCACAAGGTCGACGCGCACCCCGTGCCGACGGGGGAGGCGGCCCGTCCGCTGGGCGAGTCCCTCGCGACCACCGGCGTGATCGCGGCGCTGTACGACGAGAGCGCCTGGCCGCAGCTGCGCGAGGCGCTCACCGCCGCGATGAACGGCGACGGGTCCAGCCTGCTGAGCCTGGCCGACAGCTACTACGAGCGCGAGCCGGACGGCAAGTACGCCAACCTGATGTTCGCGAACGCCGCCGTGAACTGCCTTGACCAGCCCCCGGCCTTCACCGGCCCGGAAGCGGTCGAGGCCGCTCTGCCCTCCTTCGAGAAGGCCTCCCCGGTCTTCGGCGAGGGCCTGGCCTGGGCCTCGCTGAACTGCACGTACTGGCCGGTGAAGGCCACGGGCCAGGCGAAGCCGCTGACCGCGAAGGGAGCCCCGCCGATCGTGGTCGTGGGCACCACCCGCGACCCGGCGACCCCGTACAAGTGGGCGCAGGCACTGGCGGCCCAGCTGGAGTCGGGCACCCTGCTCACCTACGACGGCGACGGCCACACGGCGTACGGGCGCGGCAGCGACTGCATCGACTCCTCGATCAACCGCTACCTACTGGAGGGCAAGGCCCCTACGGACGGCAAGAAGTGCTGAGCCGCCGGGCACACCGCTGCGAGGCTCCCGGAACACCTGCGGGACCGGCGCCCCGCCCGGCAGCCAGCCGGTGCCAGATATGCGCAGACTGCCCCCATGGGTGAAGTTCGCCTCACCCGAACAGAACGCGGTTCAGGGCACCCCCTCACACCCTGTAGACTTAGCGCCGCTGCTGATGAGCGCCCCTCTCGAAGGGAATGCTTGTCTAACCAGCGGTGCCGCCTTAGCTCAGCTGGCCAGAGCAACGCACTCGTAATGCGTAGGTCTCGGGTTCGAATCCCGAAGGCGGCTCTGTAGAAGCCCCAGGACTCACTCGCCGTGACCTGGGGCTTTTGCTATTTCCCGGATCTTGCGCCGCCGTCGTGCACGGAGGCATGTGCTGAAGGGCGTCCGTGTTGGTGGGCACGCCCATCGGTGAGGGTCGGTCCCGGCCGTGTGACCGCTTCTGTCGTGCTGGTGACGGCGCTGGTCTCCGCCTGCTCCAGTAGCTCCTTGAGCTCTGGAAGGCCTCCGCTCAGCAACGCCAGCGGACTCTGTCGGCGCGTTTGTTCAACTTCACCCGCTGAGGGCCGCCGTGCTTCACGCGGGCGCCCCGCTAGTGGGGTGCGCGGCGGCGGCGCTCGGTTCTGGGGCGTGAGGAGTTGGCGGGGGTTGCGTGTGGGGCCCTTGGGTTTCCTTGGGGGTGGGCCGCGGACAATGGCTTCGTTGCGCGGGGTAGGAGCTTAAGGAGATCTACGTGGACGGTCAGTCAGCACAGCACGAGACAGCGGGAGTCGACGGCGGGGTCGTGGTGCGGGCCGCTGGGGAGGGGGATGTCGAGGCCGCGGCCGCGTTGTTCCGTGGGTACCTCGATTTTTATGAGGTGGACGTCCAGGACCCCGACGCCCCGCGGGCCTTCCTGGCGGAGCGCATCGCCAAGGACGAGTCGCTCGTCCTGCTCGCCGACGTGCCGGGGGTCGGGACGGTTGGGTTCGCGCAGGTCTACCGGGCGTTTTCTTCGCTCAGCCTGCGGACCGCCTGGATCCTCAACGACCTGTACGTGGCCCCGGCGGGCCGCCGCACCGGCGCCGGCCGGGCGCTGCTGCGTGAGGTGCTGCGCCGGGCGCGCGAGGCCGGGGTGGTAGGCGTCCAGTTGGAGACGGCGTACGACAACACCGTCGCGCAGGGGCTGTACGAGGCGGAGGGCTTCGTCCGCGAGGAGTTCCACGTGTACTTCCACGACCTGGGGTGAAACATTTCCCCGCCGCCGACGCGTCAAGGGGGTGGGACGGACGCGAGGGGGAGCGAATGCGGCAGGGTCGCAGAGACGGGTTCCGCGAATTCGCGGCGGGCAGGTCGGGACATCTGTACCGGTCGGCCTGTCTGCTGGCGAGCGGGGACACCCATCTCGCGGAGGACTTGGTACAGGAGACCCTGGGGCGGATGTACCTGCTCTGGGGGCGGATCTCCCGTATCGACAATCCGGCGGCGTACGCGCAGACCGTGCTCGTACGGGCCTTCCTCACGCACCAGCGGCGCCGGTCGTCGAAGGAGCGCCCGGTCGGGGACTTCCCCGAGTCGGGCGCCTCGGTGGCCGGCGGCACCGATCCGGTGTTGCGGCTGACGCTGCTGGAGGCGTTGGGGCGGTTGGCGCCCAAGGACCGGGCGGTGCTGGTGCTGCGCTACTGGGAGGACCGCAGCGTCGAGGAGACCGCCGACGCGATGAACGTCAGCTCGGCGGCCGTCCGGACCCGCACGTCGCGGGCACTGGCCCGGCTGCGGGACCAGCTGGGCGGCAGTCTCGCGGAGTTCGCGGATCACTGAGGCCGGCCAGTTGAGTTGAGCTGAGTCGAGCCGCCGAGTGGATGCGCTCCGTCCCTGATTCATTCCACCCTTGAAGCGGAAGGTTTGATTCCTCATGCCCCTTGAAGATGAGCTCAGAGAAGCCCTCGGGCGTGCGGGGGACGGTTTCACGCCCGACCGGCAAGCCCTCACCGACGCCGGCGAGCGGCGCGGCCGGCAGCTGGTGGCGCGCCGCCGGGCCGCCGTGATCGGCGGATCCGCGCTGGCCCTGGCCCTGATCGGGACGGCGAGCGCCTACACCGGCGGTCTGCTCGGCGGCTCCGGCGGCTCGGGCTCCGTCGACGTCGCGGCGCCGCCGACCATGTCGAGCGGCCGGCCCGAAGGGAGCGCCGGGCCGAAGCAGCCGGGGGTCGGGACGGGCGCGGTCACCGCAGCGCAGATGATCGCCTTGTTCAAGGAGCTGCTGCCCGGCGGCCAGCTGACCGGCGCCGAGGCGCGCGGCAGCGACGACTCCCCTTACGTGTCCGGCGTGTACGACGACGGAGCGGGCAAGGCGGCGATCAGCCTCGGCCTCTCCCGGGTGGACCCGAACGGCAGCAGCGCCCGTGAGCTGACCCAGTGCGGGGACAAGAGCATCCAGAAGTACGACGACTGCCTGAGCGAGCAGCTGGCCGACGGTTCCCGGATCCTGCTCCACAAGGGGTACGAGTATCCGGACCGCCGGGTGGACACGAAGCTCTGGCGGGCGGTGCTCGTGACCCCGCAGGGCTTCCAGATCGATGCCTCCGAGTGGAACGCCCCCGCCGAGAAGGGCGCGGCCATCTCTCGCCCCAACCCGCCCCTCTCCACAGCACAGTTGAAGGCCCTGGTCACCTCGGAGAAGTGGCATCCGGCGCTGAAGGACCTGCCGGCGGCTCCCCAGGAGCGGGCCCCCCAGGCCCCGCCCAGCGGCCCGGAGGCCGGACCGGTCCTCCAGTCCCTGCTGGCGAAGATGGGCATCGCGGTCGTCTCCCAGGGCGATCAGGGTGATTACGCGTATGCCGTGCTCGACGACGGCAAGGGCAAGTCGATGGTGCAGGTCAACGCACAGCCGAACATGGCGAAAGCGCTGGCCGGTCACATGGAGGGCCCCGACGTGACCACGCTGCCGGACGGCACCAAGGTGAAGATGGAGCAGAAACCGGGCGAGAAGGGCGGCGCCGGGGTGGTCTGGTGGACCGTGGACACCCTGCGCGCGGACGGCTTCCGGGTGGTGGTCTCCGCCTTCAACACGGGCGAGCAGAACAAGCCCGCCACGCGCAAGACCCCGCTGCTGACCATGGATCAGCTGAAGGAGATCGCGCTGAGCCCGCAGTGGAACACCCTTTAGGGATCACTTGGCGTCCGCGTAGCACTCCACGACCGCCGTGGTGAACGGGAACCGGACCGGGGTGTCGCCGAAGGCGATCCGGCCGGCCCGGTCGCCGGCGGCGCGGATCGCCTCCACGACGGCCTCGGCCTCCTCGGCCGGGCAGTGCACGATCACCTCGTCGTGCTGGAAGAACACCAGCTCGGCCCGCATCCCGGCGGTGGCCTGCCGCAGGGCCGCGAGCAGCAGCAAGGCCCAGTCGGCGGCGCTGCCCTGGACGACGAAGTTACGGGTGAAGCGGCCGCGGGCCCGGGTGTTGGTAGAGGCGTAGCTCGGGGTCCAGGCGTCGTCCCGGCCCTGGGGGATGCCGGCCTCGCCGCCTCCCGTGTCGCTGCCGCCGTCGTCGCCTGCGGTTACGCCCTCGCCGGAGTCCTCGTCGCCGGAGCCGGCGGGCGGGGGGCAGGTGCGGCCGAGCCAGGTCCGTACGAGCCGGCCCTCCTCACCGGCCTTCGCCGCGTCGTCCACGTACGCCACGGCCCGGGGGAAGCGCCGGCGCAGCGCGGCCAGGTTCTTCAGGCCGTCCCCGGAGGTCTGGCCGTAGACGGCGCCGAGGACGGCGATCTTGGCCTTGTCGCGGTCGCCGGAGAAACCCTGGCGGGAGACGGCGGTGTAGAGGTCTTCGGGCCGCCCGGCCACCTCCATGAAGGCGGGGTCGCGGGAGATCGCGGCGAGCACGCGCGGTTCCATCTGATCGGCGTCCGCGACGACGAGCCGCCAGCCCGGGTCCGCGACGACGGCCCGGCGGATCACCTTGGGGATCTGCAGGGCCCCGCCGCCGTTGGTGACCCAGCGGCCGGTGAGGGTGCCGCCGGGGATGAACTCCGGGCGGAAGCGGCCGTCGTGGACCCAGTCCGCGAGCCAGGCCCAGCCGTGGGCGGTGTAGATCCGGTACAGCTTCTTGTACGCGAGGAGGGGCTCGACGGCGGGGTGGTCGAGCTCCTGGATCTCCCAGCGGCGGGTGGACTTGAGCTTGATGCCGGCCTCGGCGAAGGCCTTGATGACGTCGGCGGGCAGCTCGGGGCGTACGCGTCTGCCGAAGGCGGCCGAGATCTGGTCCGCGAGCTCGGCCAGGCGCCGGGGCTCCCCGCCGCCCGCGTACCGCTCGCCGAGCAGTTCCGTCAGCAGGGCGCGGTGTACGTCGGCCCGCCAGGGCAGGCCCGCGCGGTTCATCTCGGCGGCGATGAGGAAGGCCGCGGACTCGGCGGCGATGAGCAGGCTCATCCGGTCGGGGTGGGCGGTGGCGCCGATCCGTTTCGCCTGGTCGGCGTGGACGGCGAGGAGGGCGTCCAGGGGGACGGGGGTGGGCTGAGGGTCGAAGAGGGAGTCCTGGGTCCGGGACGCGGCGGCGCGGGGCCCGCGTGGGCGGGGGTCGGGCGGTACGGGGGCGTGGGTGAGCCGGGCCCAGGCGGCGGCGGCCGAGCGGGGTTCGCCGAAGCGGCCCTCGTGGGCGAGGAGCAGCAGCTCGGCGGCCTCGATGTCGTGGCAGCGGTCTACGGGGGCGGGGGCGGGGGCGGGGGCGGGGGTGCCGGTGCCGGGGCTGGCGGCGGCGAGTAGGCGGGGGTACACCGCGGCGGTGGAGCGCCAGATCCAGCGGGTGCCGGGCGGGGCGGCGGCGATCGCCTCGGCGGGGTCGCGGACGCGGAGCCGTGCTCCGTCGGCGGGGTTCACTGGCGCGGCGTGCCACCAGCCGTCGCCGTCCTCGGCGAGGGCCCAGCGTCCGGGTGTTTCGCTCACGGGTGCGAGTGTCCCACCGGGGTCTGACAGAGCCGGGTCGCCGGGCCGGTGCCGTTCGCTGCCGGCCGCGGCGCCGTCGCCGGGGGCGCTGCCCCCGGGCCCCCGCGCCTCAAACGCCGGCGGGGCTGGATGGTGTGGCGGGGGCGGAAGGTGCGGCCGTGCCGGGCCGGAGCCGTTCGCTGCGGGCTGTGGCGCCGTTGCCGGGGGCGCTGCCCCCGGGCCCCCGCGCCTCAAACGCCGGCGGGGCTGGATGGTGTGGCGGGGGCGGAAGGTGCGGCCGTGCCGGGCCGGTGCCGTTCGCTGCGGGCTGTGGCGCCGTTGCCGGGGGCGCTGCCCCCGGGCGCCCGCGCCTCAAACGCCGGCGGGGCTGAAACTGGCGGCTACCGCCGCCGTGCCGACTCGGCGTAGACCTCCAGCGCCGGGCGTGGGGCGCGGCCCAGGAGGTGGGGGAGGGTGCCTGCGTCCGGGGTGGCCAGGAAGCCGGCCGCGATCGTCGAGTACGTGGAGACCAGCATCGGGGTCTCGAACGGGGGCGCGTCCGGGACGGACAGGGCCGCGCGGGCCTCGGCCAGGGAGCCGGGGGCGTAGCGGGCGCCGACCGCCTCGGCCAGGTCCGCGCCGCCCAGGGGGCGGTCGCCGACCAGCTCGTACACCTGCCCGGCATGGGCCTGCGGGGCGAGCGCCACCCGCACCGCCACCTCCGCCAGGTCCTCCCGTGCGACCGCCGCGAGCCGGCCCGTGCCCAGGGGGGCGGTGATCAGGCCCTCCGGGCCCGGCGCGGCCAGCGCGCCCAGCAGCTCCGCGTACAGGCCGTTGCGCAGGACGGTCCAGGCGAGCGGGGACTCGCGCAGCCGGCGCTCGGTCCAGCGGTGGGGCAGCGCGTACGGCAGGTGGTCCCCCGCCTCCGTGAGGCTGGTGTAGACGATGTGGCCCACCCCGTCCCGTTCGGCCGCCGCGATCGCCGCCCCGTGGCGGGCGATGACCTGGTCGTCCTCCCCGTAACCCGCCGAGATGAGCAGGAGCGTGTCCACCCCGGTGAAGTCAAGGGAGTCCGGGTCGTCGAAGTCCACCCGGACCCGGCCGGGCCCCTCCGGCACCCGGGTGCCGAACCGCACCTCCGCCCGGTCCGCCAGCCGCCCCGCGACGAGTGAGCCGAGTCCGCCCGAGGCGCCGGTGATCAAAAGCATGGGAAGTCCTTCTTCCGCGTCGTGGTTGGCTACACGGACATCGTGTGCGGACGGGCGCACGCAGCGTAAGGAGGCACTTTCATGTCAGTAGGGCACACCCGGATAACCACCATGAGCAGCAGCGAGCCGGTCGTGAGTTGCGACGACGACTGCGGCATCCGCGATGTCCTCGACCGGCTCGGCGACAAGTGGTCGGTCCTGGTCGTGGTCGAACTCGCGGCCGGAGTGCGCCGGTTCAAGGAGCTCCAGCGCGCCGTCGACGGCATCTCGCAGCGGATGCTCACCCTCACCGTCCGCCGTCTGGAGCGCGACGGGCTGGTCACCCGGACCGTGTACCCCACCGTGCCCCCGCAGGTCGAGTACGAGCTGACCGAGCTCGGCCACAGCCTGACCCGCCTGGTCAAGGCCCTCGCGGACTGGTCGCTCGCGCACCGCCCGCACATCGAGGCCGCCCGCCGGGAATGGGACGCGAAGGCGGACATGCCAAGCTGAAGGGTGTGAGAGACCTAGCCGAGACCGTCGACCGAGCCTTCGCCGCCGCCCTCTACGCCCAGGACGACGCGGGGCTGGACACCGGGGCCTCGCTGCTCGTCGCCGAGCAGGGGCGCTGGGCCGGGGTCGGGCGGGAGCTGCTGACGCGCGGGGAGGCGTACGTACGGCAGGGCTGGGAGCGGGGCTGGCAGCCGGCCGACGTGCTGCGGCTCGTCCGCCGGGACCTCGACGAGCGGCACGTGCGGATCACGGGGGACCTGATCGCGGCCGAGGCGCGCCGCTACGCCCGGCTCCCCGAGCGGTGGCACGACGCCGAGGTCTGGTGGACGGGCGACGACGCGTACGCCGAACAGCTCGCGCAGCGCGAGAGAGCGGACCGGTTCACCCTGGCGACCGCCTTCCTGGAGGTGCTGCGGCTGCTGATCCGGCTGCCCTCGATCGAACCGGTGGGTCCGCTTCCCGGCGACCCGGTCGACGCCCTCGCCGAGCACGCCCACATCGAGCCGCGGATGCTGGGCCGGATCCGGGCCCTGCTCGCCAAGGCCGAGGCGACCACCTTCCCGGAGGAGGCGGAGGCGCTCAGCGCCAAGGCCCAGGAGCTGATGGCCCGGCACACCGTCGACGAGGCGGTGCTCGCGGCGAGCGGCAAGGGGCCGGCCCAGGTCCCCGCCGCCTGCCGGATCGGCGTCGAGCCGCCGTACGAGGAGGCCAAGGCGGTGCTGCTCGACGCGGTGGCCACGGCCAACCGCTGCCGCGCGGTGTGGAACGGCGCGTTCGAGTTCTCCACGGTGGTCGGCTTCGAGAGCGACCTGGAGGCGGTGGAGCTGCTGTACACCTCGCTGCTCGTGCAGGGCACGGCGGCGATGACGCGGGCCGAGGCCGCCCAGCGTTCGGGCGGGCGCAAGCGGACGAAGACCTTCAGGCAGTCCTTCCTCCTCGCCTACGCCAGCCGGCTCGGCCACCGGCTCGCCGAGACGGCCGAGCACGCGGCCACGGAAGCCCCCGACAACCTGCCGGCCCTGGTGGCCCGCGACGTGGCGGTGACCTCCCGGGCGCAGGAGATGTTCCCCCGGACGACCACGACCCGCCTGCGCGGCGCCACCGACCACGCGGGCTGGGAGGACGGCACGGCGGCCGCCGACCGCGCCCATGTGGGCCGCGGGCGAAAGTCCCTGCCCTGAGGCGATTTCCTGGAACCGAACACCACCGGGCAGGCGACTAGAACAAAGACGTGGGTGTTCCGCCTTTCGGGCGGTCCGGGTGGACCTGTCTGTGATCAACGCACCACCCCGCGTGCACGTGCATCTGCCCGTGCAGCGGCAAGTGAACACAGCTATGATCCGGTGGAGTTGACATCTGCACTATCGGGGGCTTCCTGTGGACCACGCGTACAACGGGATGGCAGGTGCCGAGCTCGCTTCCTTGTATGAGCTGACGTGGCAGAAGAGCAGACACAGCAACTCGCAGGGTTCCTGCGTGGAGTTCGCCAAGCTGCCGGGGGGCGATGTGGCCATGCGCAATTCGCGCTTCCCCGACGGACCGGCGCTCGTCTACACGCCGGCCGAAATAGAGGCCCTGCTCCTGGGCGTCAAGGACGGCGAGTTCGATCACTTGATCGGCTGAGGAACGGCGCATCCATCAAGCCATGCACGTGCACTGGCCGGGACTGATCGCAATGATCGGTCCCGGCCAGTTGTCGTGTTCCCGTATTCCGTGTTCCGTCTTCCGTTTCCCCGGCCGCGGTTCAGTCCTGGAGCAGGAACAGCGCCCAGACCACCTTGCCGGTCAGCCGCCCCGCGAGCGGGTGCCAGCCCCAGCTGTCGCTGTAGGAGTCCACGAGGAACAGCCCGCGGCCGGACTCCAGGTCGATGTTCTCCTCGGTGCGCTCCGGTGAGAAGGCCCCGCCGGGCCGGTCCTCGCTCGGGTCGCGCACCGCGCACACCAGCCGGGTGCTCCACCGCATCAGGTGCAGCCGTACCGACGGCTCCGACTCGGCGTCCGCGCCCCGCGCGTCGTCCGGAAGGGCATGGCGCAGCGCGTTGGTGACGAGTTCGGAGACGACCAGGGCCACGTCGTCGAAGCGGTCGTCGAGACCCCACTGGGACAGGGTCGACCGGCAGAAGGAGCGCGCTCCCCGCACCGCCTCGTAACGGGCGGGCAGGGCGCATGAGGCGGACCCGGAGACGGCCGTGGGGTCGACCGGGGGCAGCCCCTGCCGTAACGGCTCGAGCATGGTCGATCCATTCGTCCCCATGCGAGGCACTCCCGGGATTCGCGGGCGGAGCGGTCAACTCCGTCCAGAAAGAACTGCGGGGTGGTCCGGCTCCGGCGCGAAGAGCACGCAGGTGCGCGGGGACCATCGTTCCGAATGGCGGAGCCGGATGCAAGGGCAGATGCACGTGCACGCGCCGGACCTGTCCGCTCCCGTGACGGTTCTTGCTCATTTCTTCCTACGCATCCCTGCGCACTTCTTTTCCCGGACGCTGGATTCCGTTACAGAACGAGTACGGGCCGATGCGTTTTGGTGGCAGACTGCGGCCTCTGGGTACGGACTTCCCCCACCGGGGAGCCGTGCCGGAGGCTACGGGGGAGCACACGCGCACGCCACGCGCACATCCATGCGATGGGGAGGGCAGTACTAGTGACCGCAGAGGCAAGCGGTTCTGTGGTGCGCCGCATCCTGCTGGGCTCCCAGCTCAGGCGACTCCGAGAATCCCGCGGCATCACCCGTGAGGCGGCCGGCTACTCGATCCGCGCATCCGAATCGAAGATCAGCCGCTTGGAGTTGGGAAGGGTGAGCTTCAAGGCCAGAGACGTCGAGGACCTCCTCACGCTCTACGGAGTCACGGACAGCACCGAGCGCGAGTCGCTCCTGGGGCTGGTCCGCGAGGCCAACGCGACGGGCTGGTGGCACAGTTACGGCGACGTGCTGCCCGGCTGGTTCCAGACGTACATCGGTCTGGAGGGCGCCGCGTCGCTCATCCGGATCTATGAAGTGCAGTTCGTCCACGGTCTGTTGCAGACCGAGGCCTACGCCCACGCCGTCGTCAGCCGCGGCATGCCCGGGGCCACCGCCGCCGAGATCGACCGCCGCGTGGCACTGCGCCTGGAACGGCAGAAGGTCCTCGTGTCCGAGAACGCCCCGGTCTTCCACGCCGTCCTCGACGAGGCCGCGCTGCGCCGCCCGTACGGCGATCGCGAGGTCATGCGCGGTCAGCTGGAGCACCTCATCGAGGTCTCCCAGCGGCCCAACGTGCAGCTCCAGGTGATGCCCTTCTCCTTCGGCGGCCACGCGGGCGAGAGCGGAGCCTTCACCCTGCTGCGCTTCCCCGAGTCCGACCTTCAGGACATCGTCTATCTGGAACAGCTCACCAGCGCCCTCTACCTGGACAAGGACGAGGAAGTGGGGCAGTACGGACGGGCGATGGAGCGCCTCCAGGCCGACTGCCCGGACGCGGACAGGACCAGGGATCTTCTTCGTGGCCTGCTCCAACTGTCTTGATTCGCACGTAGTATGACGCCTGATCAGTGCATGACCGATCGGTCTCCGGTGCAGCGCACGGGTGCGCGCTCGCAGTAAGGGATGGCATGTCCATATTCAGCGACCTGGCTCACCAGTACATCGACGGCGAATGGCTGGCCGGCAACGGTTCGTGGGACATCATCGACGTGAACCCGTACAACGGGGAGAAGCTCGCGGCCATCACCGTGGCCACCGTCGAGCAGGTGGACCAGGCCTACCGCGGCGCCGAGCGCGCCCAGAGGGAATGGGCCGCCACCAGCCCCTACACCAGACGCGCGGTCCTGGAACGCGCCCTGCGGATCACCGAGCTCCGCGAGAAGGAGATCATCGAGGCGATGATCGACGAGCTCGGCGGGACCCGCCCCAAGGCCGAGTACGAGGTCCACCTCGGCAAGGAGTTCCTCCGCGAGTCCATCCAGCTCGCCGTCCGGCCCGAGGGCCGGATCCTGGCCTCGCCGGTCGAGGGCAAGGAGAACCGGGTCCAGCGCCTGCCCGTGGGCGTGGTCACCGTGATCAGCCCCTTCAACTTCCCCTTCCTGGTCACCCTGAAGTCGGTCGCCCCCGCCCTGGCGCTGGGCAACGCGGTCGTGATCAAGCCGAACCAGAACGCGCCCGTGGTCGGCGGCGGCGTCATCGCCAAGATCTTCGAGGACGCCGGACTGCCCGCCGGTCTGCTGAACGTCCTCGTCACCGACATCGCCGAGATAGGCGACGCGCTCCTGACCCACCCCGTCCCCAAGGTCATCTCCTTCGCGGGATCGGATCGGGTCGGCCGGCACGTCGGGGCCGTCGCCGCACGCCACTTCAAGCGCACGGTCCTGGAGCTCAGCGGCAACAGCGCGCTCGTCGTCCTCGACGACGCCGACCTGGACTACGCGGTGGAGGCGGCCCTCTTCAGCCGCTTCGTCTACCAGGGCCAGGTCTGCATGGCCGCCAACCGGATCCTGGTCGACGCGTCGGTCGCCGAGGAGTTCACCGAGAAGTTCACCGCCCGCGTGCGCGGCCTGAGAACGGGCGACCCGCACGACGCCGACACCCACATCGGCCCGCTGATCAACTCCTTCCAGGCCGACGCCCTGACCGCTCTCGTGGACCGGGCCGTGGAAGAGGGCGCGCAGGCGCTCGTACGGGGCTCTACGCGCGGCAACCTCGTCGAGCCGACCGTCCTCGCCGGGCTCCCGGAGGACTCCCCGCTGCTGGGCCAGGAGATCTTCGGCCCGGTGGCCCTGCTGGTGGTCTTCGACGGCGAGGACGAGGCCGTACGGCTGACCAACGCGACCCCGTACGGGCTGAGCGGCGCCGTGCACACCCGGGACGTGGAGCGGGGCGTGCGCTTCGCCCAGCGGATCGAGACGGGCATGATCCACGTCAACGACTCCACGATCGGGGACGAACCCCTGGCCGCTTTCGGCGGCGAGAAGGCCTCCGGCCTGGGCCGTCTGAACGGCGAGGCCACGGTCGACGCCTTCACCACCCAGAAATGGATCTCGGTGCAGCACGGGCGGACCCACTTCCCGTTCTAGACTCGACCGGGCGTACGGCATGCGTCCGGGGGAGAGCAAGTTGAGCAACATACCGGAGACCGGCCGGACCCCTCGGGTCCAGAACCGGCTCGTCGTCATCCAGATCGTGGTCTTCTCGCTGCTGCTCACCCTGGGCGGACGCCTCTGGTACCTCCAGATACGCAATGGCCAGGAGTACACGGACGAGGCGAAGAACAACCACGTCCAGCAGGTCGTCCAGCCCGCCGTGCGCGGCTCGATCCTCGACGCGCGCGGGGTCCCGCTGGCCGACAACGCGACCCACCTCGTGGTCTCCGCCAGCCGTACCGAGCTGCTCACGATGAAGGACAAGGGCAGGTCCGTCCTGACCCGCCTCGCCGAGGTGCTGGGCATGGACGCCCAGGAGGTCATCGACAAGGTCCGGCTCTGCGACTCCAAGACCAAGCAGCCCTGCTGGAACGGCTCCCCCTACCAGCCGATCCCGGTGAGTGACGAGGCCACCACCGAGCAGGCCCTGCAGATCCGCGAGCACCCCGAGGACTTCCCGGGCATCACGGCCGAGGCGACCGCCCTGCGCCGGTACGCGGCCCCGGACCAGGCCAACACCTCCCAGGTGCTGGGCTACCTCTCGCCGGTCACCGACGAGGAGATCGCCAAGGCCAAGAAGTCCGACTCCCCGTACCTGCGCTCCGACCAGGTCGGCCGCTCCGGCCTGGAGCGCACGTACGACAAGGAGCTGCGCGGAAAGGCCGGCGTCACCCGCTACGAGGTGGACAACCTCGGCCGGGTGATCGGGCAGGGGCAGAGCGACCCGGCGCAGCCCGGCTCGAACGTCGTGACCTCCATCGACTCCCGGGTGCAGGCGGTCGCCGAGCGCGAGCTGAACAACGCGATGGTCGAGGCCCGCAAGACGTACGACAAGAACACCCGCAGGAACTACGAGGCCGACTCGGGTGCCGTCGTGGTGATGGAGACCAAGACCGGCCGCGTGGTCGCGATGGCCTCGAACCCGACCTACGACCCGAACGCCTGGGTGGGCGGCATCTCCGCCAAGGACTACGCGGGGCTCACCGACAAGGAGTCGAACTATCCGCTCCTGAACCGGGCGATCCAGGCCCAGGCGGCGCCCGGCTCCATCTTCAAGGTGGTCACCTCGACCGCCGCGGTCAACGCCGGGTACCCGTTCAACAACCGCTATCCCTGCCCCAGCGCGTACTCGGTCGGCAACCAGACCTTCACGAACTTCGAGTCGCAGGGCCACGGCGACATCACCATCGGGCGGGCCCTGGAGGTCTCCTGCGACACCGTCTACTACTCCATCGCGGACCAGGAGTGGAAGAAGGACGGCGGGATCAATCCCAAGAAGACGCCGAACGACTGGTTCTTCAAGACCGCCCACGAGTTCGGGCTGGGCAAGGCCACCGGCATCGACCTGCCCAACGAGGTCACCGGCCGGATCCCGGACCGCAAGTGGAAGCAGGACTTCTTCGAGGCGAACAAGGCCGCCTGGTGCCGCGACGGCAAGAAGAACGGCACCTTCGCCGAGAAGATCGCCTACGAGAACTGCCGCCAGGGCAACCAGCTGCGCGAGGGCGACGCGATCAACTACTCGATCGGGCAGGGCGACACCCTGGTCACCCCGGTCCAGATGGCCTCCGTCTACGCGGCCATCGCCAACGGGGGCACCCTCCACCAGCCCAGCGTCGGCAAGGCGATCGTCAGCGCCGACGGGACGGCCGTCCAGGAGATCGCGCCCAAGGTGCGGGGCAAGCTCCCGATGGACGAGAAGACCCGCGACGACATCGACGAGGCCCTCGCCGGCGTGGCCACCAACGGCAGCGCCGCCTGGCGCTTCGGCGGCTGGCCGCAGAAGCAGATCCCCATGCACGCCAAGACGGGTACGGCGGAGGTCCAGGGCAAGCAGACGACCTCGTGGTTCGCCTCGTACACCGAGGACTACGCGATCATCATGACGATCTCCCAGGGCGGCACCGGCTCGGGCGCCTCGGGACCGGCGGTCCGCAAGATCTACGAGGCGATGTACGGGCTCGACCCGACGGGGAAGCAGGACCTGTCCAAGGCCCTTCTCCCGAAGCCCGCCACCGCCCTGCCGGCGATCCGCCCGGACGGGGAGATCTCAGCCAACTGACGGCCGAAAAACGGATCGAGGACAGGATCTGACCGCAATGGTCCGTAGCGTGTGAGGTGTCAGGAAGAAGCCCCCCGGGGCAACACCCCACACACATGAGGCGGTCGGTCATGGCTCAGGTTTCCACCGAGGTTCCCGGCGACGAGCGCGGCACGCTCCTGTCCTTCGTCGAGGCCCAGCGCACGGCGATCCGCGAAAGCCTGCTCGGCCTGAGCGAGGAGCAGGCCGCGAGCCGCCCCAGCGCCAGCGAGCTGACCCTGTCCGGGGTGCTCAAGCACGTGGCCGAGGTCGAGCTGGCCTGGCTGCGGATGGCGCAGCAGCGGCCGAACGAGCGGCACCGTACGCAGGAGACCCGGGACGAGATGTTCCGCCTGGTCGGGAGCGAGTCCGTCCCGGCGGTCCTGGCCTTCTGGGACGAGGTCCGCCAGGAGACGGAGGCCTTCATCGCCGCCGTCCCCAGCCTGGACGACACCTTCCCGCTGCCGCCGGCGCCCTGGTTCCCCAAGGACGCGAAGGTCTCGATGCGCTGGATGCTCCTGCACCTGGTGGAGGAATTCGCCCGGCATGCCGGCCACGCGGACATCGTGCGCGAGTCCATCGACGGCACCAAGGCGATGGGCTGACCGTCCGGCGGGGACTTGCACCTCACGCGGCGTGAGGGACCACAGTGAAGGGCGTACCCAACCAGAGGAGCGGAAGCGATGGGCTACTCCGTGGGCCAGGTCGCCGGATTCGCCGGAGTCACGGTGCGCACCCTGCACCACTACGACGAGATCGGCCTGCTCTCCCCGAGCGGCCGCAGCCACGCAGGTCACCGGCGGTACGACGACGCCGACCTGGACCGGCTGCAGCGGATCCTGTTCTACCGGGAGCTCGGCTTCCCCCTCGACGAGGTCGCGGTCCTGCTGGACGACCCGGAATCGGATCCGCGGGAGCATCTGCGCCGGCAGCACGCCCTGCTGACCGACCGGATCGCCCGGCTCCAGCAGATGGCCAAGGCTGTTGAGCACGCCATGGAGGCGAAGAAGATGGGCATCAACCTCACGCCGGAGGAGAAGTTCGAGGTCTTCGGGGACAGCGACCCCGAGCAGTACGCGCAGGAGGTCGAGGAGCGCTGGGGCGACACCGAGGCCTACGCGCAGTCCCAGCGCAGGACCTCGTCCTACACGGAGGACGACTGGAAGCGGATCCAGGACGAGGCCGCCGACTGGGGGGCCCGGTACACGGCCCTCCTGGAGGCGGGCGAGCCCGCGGAGGGCGAGCGCGCGATGGACCTGGCCGAGGAGCACCGCCGGCACATCAGCACGTGGTTCTACGACTGCTCGTACGAGATCCACACGGGGCTCGGCGAGATGTACGTCTCGGACGAGCGGTTCAAGCAGCACTACGACGCGATGAAGCCGGGCTTCGCCGAGCACCTGCGGGACGCGATCCTCGCCAACGCGGTGCGCAAGGCGTAGGCGCGGCGCGAGCGGAAGGCCCCACACGGCCCCCCTCCGGTCCCTGGAACCGGGCGGGGGTCGTGTGCGTTGATAATTGAAACCGCCCGCCCCGCCGCACACCCCCTGATCCAGGAGAGCCCGGAACCCGTGTATACGCTTGCGCTCGGCCCTGAGTGGCTTACCCCGGACTACCTGATCTCGCACTTCGGCCTGATCGGCATCCTGGTCATCGTCTTCGCGGAGTCGGGTCTCTTCGCCTTCCTGCCGGGTGACTCCCTGCTGTTCACGGCGGGTCTGCTGGTCGCGGACGGGCAGTACATCAAGCAGCCGCTGTGGCTGGTCTGCACCCTGATCGTGGCCGCCGCGATCATCGGTGACCAGGTCGGGTACCTGATCGGCAAGTTCTTCGGGCCGAAGATCTTCAATCGGCCGAAGTCGAAGCTCTTCAAGCGGGAGAACCTCGACAAGGCGCACGAGTTCATGGACAAGCACGGGCCGAAGGCCATCGTGCTCGCCCGCTTCGTGCCGATCATCCGCACCTTCGCGCCGATGGTCGCGGGCGCCGGCTCGATGAAGTACCGCACCTTCCTGACGTACAACGTCATCGGCGGCATCGGCTGGGGCGCGGGCGTCACGATCGCGGGTTACTGGCTCGGACAGATCGAGTTCATCAAGACCAACGTCGAGGCGATCCTCGTGGCCATCGTGCTCCTCTCGGTCATCCCGGTGATCTTCGAGGTCCTCAAGGCCCGCAAGGAGGGCAAGGCGGCCGACGGCGGGGCTGCGGCCGTCGGCGCGTCCGAGGAGGCCGGCCCGCAGCGCGGCCGCCACGCCAAGCGCTAGACGCTGTGAGGGGGTACGGGGCGCAAGCCCCGGCCCCGTTCCTGGCCGCTAGTAGCCGCGGGTCCGCTTCGCCGCACCGCGTTTGGCGGCGCTCGCGGCCCCCGGGATGCGCATGAACAGCCGGGAGGTCTCCGACCCCAGGTTGACCCCGATCGCGATGGCCAGCGCGATGGCCGCGGCGTTCACGAGCGAGCCCAGCCCCTCGTTCAGCCGGTCCTCGGCGATGAGCAGCAGCCCGTAGTACGTCGCCGAGCCGGGTAGCAGCGGCCCGATGGCGGCCGTCACGTACGGCAGCGCGGACGCGAAGCGGTAGCGGGAGAAGAGCTGACCGAAGAGGCCCACCAGCCCGGCCGCGACGGCGGTGGACGGCACAGGAGGGATCCCGCCCGCGTAGTGCAGGGCCCCGAAGGTCACCCACGCCACCCCGCCGTTGAGGGTCACTATCCAGACGGTGGAGCGCTCCTGCTGGAGCAGGATGGCGAAGGTGAACACCAGCGCCATCGAGGCCGCGATCTGGATCAGCGGCCGCTGGGTGATCTGGAGGACCTCCTCCGGTTTGGGGGAGGCGCCCAGCTGGAGCCCGAGGTAGAGCACGACCAGCACGCCCATGATGATGCCGATGAAGAGGTACATGACCTCCAGCAGCCGGGCGGACGCCGTGATGTAGTAGCCGGTCAGACCGTCCTGGACGGCCGCGACCAGGGCCCGCCCGGGCAGCAGCGCGAACAGCCCGCCGGTGATCACCGCGGAGGCCTTGATGTCCTCGATCTCGGCGAGCTTGAGCGCGACCCCGAACGCGGCGGGCGGCATCGCGGCGACGACGAACTGGTAGAACTCCGGCAGCCCGCGCCCGGCGCTCAGCCACGCCAGCCGGTCCCCGAGGACCGCCCCGAGGGCCGCCGCGAAGAAGACGATCACCCCGCCGCCGACCAGGACGGAGGCGGCCCCCGCGAGGAGTCCGGCGGCGGCGGTGAGCACCCAGGTGGGGTACGGGTGCCGGTTGCGGCGGATCTCCGCGAGGCGCCGGTAGGCCTCCTCCAGCGAGACGTCGGTCTCGGGGGTGCTGAGGTCGGCCACCAGCCGGTACACGGCCGCCAGGCGGGTGTAGTCGGTGCCGCGGCGGCGTACGGTCCGGTTCGCCGAGACCGGGTGGTCGACCAGGGAGGGCTGGTGGGTGATCGACAGCATCGTGAACGTGACGGTCGGCTCGCACCGGTCCAGCCCGTACGAGCGGGCCACGGCGAACATCGCGGCCTCCACGTCCTCGGACCCCTCGCCGCCCGAGAGCAGCAGCTCGCCGATGCGCAGGGTCAGGTCGAGCACGCGGCCCACGGCGGGCCCGGTCTCGCTCGGCCGCTGCACGAGGTCCGGTACGGGACGCACGTCGACCGGCATGCGCAGCATCGTGCGCATGCGGTCCTGCCAGGGGGACTCCGTCAGCTTGGCGACGGGGAAGCCCTGGCCGGGGGTGTAGGCGGGCGGGGAGTGCGCGGCGCTGTAGGTGGCCGGGGTGGCGAAGGCCGATCCCCCGGGCTCGGCGTGGGGCGGCTCGGCGCCTGCCGGACGGGCGAATTCCGAGGTCGGCTGGTCCTCGTCGGGGACCTCCGGCCCCATCCCGGGCGGCGGCGTGAAGGCGCTGTGCGCCTCGTCGGACTGGGGCTTGCCGTCCTCTGCCCCATCGGCCTCCGCCACGCGCCCCTCCAGTTCGTGATCACCCGGAGTATCAGTATGCGGAACCGTTTCATCCGTGGCCAAAGCGGGCTGCGCGGCCGTCGTGCGCACGGCCCGGGACGCGCAGCGGGCGGCACCCCCGTCGGGGGTACCGCCCGCTGTCGTGCCAAGGGGGCGGGGTCACATCCCGCTGACCCCCCTCACCGGCGGAGCCTAGTGGTGGCCGCCCTGCGCCTCCAGGCGCTTGTACGAGGCCTCGATCTCGGCCTCGGCCTCGGTGCGGCCGACCCAGTTCGCGCCCTCGACCGACTTGCCCGGCTCCAGGTCCTTGTAGACCTCGAAGAAGTGCTGGATCTCCAGGCGGTCGAACTCGGACACGTGGTGGATGTCGCGCAGGTGCTCGACACGCGGGTCGGAGGCCGGCACGCACAGCAGCTTGTCGTCGCCGCCCGCCTCGTCCGTCATGCGGAACATGCCGATGGCGCGGCACTTGATCAGGCAGCCCGGGAAGGTCGGCTCGTCAAGGATGACCAGCGCGTCCAGCGGGTCGCCGTCCTCGCCGAGGGTGTTCTCGACGAAGCCGTAGTCGGCCGGGTAGCTGGTCGAGGTGAAGAGGCGACGGTCCAGACGGATCCGGCCGGTCTCGTGGTCCACCTCGTACTTGTTCCGCGAACCCTTGGGGATCTCGATGGTGACGTCGAACTCCACGTCCTGCTCCTCCATGATCAGCTTCAGCGGTCCGAATCGCCTCGGGACCGCATTTGATTCAATACGCGCGCGTCCGGCCCAGCCCAGCGGGGTGGGTGCCATGCTCGCGGCAAGACGCAGTGGTTAAGTGTCCCTCACGCATATGTGTGATCGCGAAAGGGGCTGGTCCGAGGTGCCATTGGTCAAGACGTGGCAGCTCATCGCGGGTTCGGCCGTCGCCGGCCTGGCCCTGTCGGTGGCAGTGGCGGCCGCCGCCGGTCCCTGGGACTCCGGCCAGCGTAAGGCCGAGCGGGACAGCGCCGCCTCCTGGGGCCGTACGGGTGGCGCAGATCACGGTGCCGGCCCCCTGCCGCAGGCCGCTCCCAGCGCCCCCGGGGTGCTCGGCGCGATCGGCCCCGGCGCTCCGCGCACGCTGCCCGCGGCCCCCGAGCCCGCCGGCGGCTCCGAGGGCCTCGCCGCGGCCCTGAAGCCGCTGCTGGCCGATCCCGCGCTCGGCACCGCCCGTACCGCCTCCGTCGTCGACACCGCCACCGGGCAGGTGCTGTTCGAGACCGGGGCGCGGGAGCCGATGACCCCCGCCTCCACCGTCAAGATCGCCACGGCCGCCGCGGCACTGGCCGCCCTCGGGCCCGAGCACCGGATCCGGACCACCGTCGCGCCCGGCGCGGGCCCGGGCCAGATCGTGCTGGTCGGCGGCGGCGACCCCTCCCTCACCGCCAAGAAGAAGGGCCCCGCCGGTTCCGGCGGCAGCCTGATCGTCCTCGCCGCCGACACCGCCCGCGCCCTCAAGGCCGCCGGCACCGACACCGTGACCCTGGGCTACGACGACAGTCTCTACACCGGCCCCGTCCGCCACCCCATCGGCGACAACCCCAACATCGCCCCGGTGACCGCGCTGACGGCCGACGAAGGCCGTCCTGGGGGCACCCCCCAGGCCGGAGGCTCTGGGGGAGACTCCACCTCCGGGCCCGTGGAACGGACCGAGACCCCTTCCGAGGACGCGGCCCGGGCCTTCGGCACCCTGCTCGCCGAACGCGGCATCAAGGTCACCGGCGAACCGGCCCGGGCCAAGGCCGCCGCGGGCGCCCAGCCGCTGGCCGCCACCCTCTCGACCCCGGTGGCCGGCCTCGTCGAGCGGATGCTGACCAACAGCGACAACGACATCGCCGAAGCCCTCGCCCGGCACACCGCCCTCGCCTCCGGCCAGCCCGCGAGCTTCGAAGGCGCCGAGAAGGCCGTCACCGCCCGGCTCGCCGCCCTCGGTGTCGACGTGGCCGGCTCCCGCTTCGCCGACGGCAGCGGCCTGGGCCGCGCCGACCGGGTCAGCGCCGGCCTGCTGACCGGACTGCTCACCAAGGCCGCCGACCCCCAGCGCCCGGAGCTGAGGCCGGTCCTCACCGGACTGCCCGTCGCCGGATTCACGGGCACGCTGCGCGCCCGCAACGCCGGCACCTCCCCGGCCGCAGGTCTCATCCGCGCCAAGACCGGCACGCTGACCGGCGTGAACTCCCTCGCCGGAACCGTCGTCGACCGTTCGGGCCGGCTCCTGGCCTTCGCCTTCCTGACCGCGAACAGCCCCGGGCCCGAGGGCGCCGAGAGGGCCCTCGACAAGCTGGCCGCGGCCGTCGCGGCCACACCGTAGGGCAGGACCCGGCCGCAGGGGGTCCGCCGGACGCCCGGTCCACGTACCGTTGACGCATGACGAGCATCAGTGGTGCGGAGATGGTCGACTGGAACCTCGCGGTGGCGACCGCGACCCGGCTGGTGCGGCCCGGCCCGGAGGTCACCCGGGACGAAGCCCGGGCCGTCGTCGCGGAGCTGCGCGGGTACGCCAGAACCTCGGAACGGCACGTGCGCGAGTTCACCCGGATGATCAGCCTGCTGCCCGACGGGGTCACCGCCCCCGACACGCCCGTCCTCGTCGTGGACCGGGCCGGCTGGGTGAAGGCCAACGTGGCCGGCTTCCGCGAACTGCTCCAGCCGCTCCTCGGCAAGATGCAGGAGCGCCGCGCGGGCACCCCCGGCGGGGCCGTCCTCGGCGCGGTCGGCGGCAAGGTCACCGGCGTCGAGCTGGGCATGCTGCTGAGCTTCCTGTCCTCCCGGGTCCTCGGCCAGTACGAGACCTTCGCGCCGGCCTCCCGCGAGCTGCCGGCCTCGGCCGGGGGCGGGCGGCTGCTGCTCGTCGCGCCCAACATCGTGCACGTCGAGCGCGAGCTGGAGGTGAACCCGCACGACTTCCGGCTGTGGGTCTGCCTGCACGAGGAGACGCACCGTACGCAGTTCACGGCCGTCCCGTGGCTCCGCGACCACCTCGAAGGCGAAATCCAGACGTTCCTCGGCGCCACCGAGGTCGACCCGATGACCATCCTGGAGCGCATCCGGGACGCCGCCCAGTCCTTCGCCGGCGCCCGCCCCGAGGCGGAGCGGGGGGAGGAGGGGCGCTCCCTCGTCGAGCTGGTGCAGACCCCCGAGCAGCGCGAGATCCTCGGCCGGCTCACCGCCGTCATGTCCTTGCTGGAGGGGCACGCCGACTTCGTCATGGACGGGGTCGGCCCCGAGGTGGTGCCCTCGGTCGCCGAGATCCGCGAGAAGTTCCAGCAACGCCGGGCCAGCGGCGCGGGCCGCCTCGACGTCGCCCTGCGCAAGCTCCTCGGCCTCGACGCCAAGCTGCGCCAGTACCGCGACGGCGAGCGCTTCGTGCGGGCCGTCGTCGACCAGGTCGGCATGGACGGCTTCAACCGGGTGTGGACCTCCCCGAACACGCTGCCGACCAGGGCCGAGATCGCCAAGCCCGCCGACTGGGTGGCCCGAGTGCACCGCAAGGCGTCAGGAGAAGAGGCGTAAACATGTCCCTCTGGGGGAAGCAGCGTCACCCGTCCGAGGGACCGTGAGCGCATGAAGGGCGTGCGATGCTCGGGGAACGGCTCGGTTCTGTCACCATCAACGCACTCTGCGTGACATCTCGATCCGAGCAAGCCTCGCGGCATCCGAACTCCGAACTCCATCGAAGGGCACCGGACATGGGTCCCCATCCAGCGGTCGCGGCGATACGCCTGGCGGTCCGCCGCGTACTCCACGACGTCCTCACCGATCTCACCGACCTCTCGCGGACTCCGTCCGGGGGTGCGCCCGGCGCCGACCCCCGCACCGGAGCCGGCACCCCGCCCCTGGTACTCGTCGCCTGTTCCGGCGGCGCCGACTCCATGGCCCTCGCCTCGGCCCTCGCCTTCGAGGCCCCCAAGCTCGGCATCCGCGCCGGCGGCATCACCGTCGACCACGGGCTCCAGGTCGGCTCCGACCTGCGTGCCGCCGAGGTCGTCACCCGAATGACCGCGCTCCGCCTCGACCCGGTGGAGTCCGTAGCCGTGCGCGTCGGCCGCGACGGCGGACCCGAGGCCGCCGCCCGCGACGCCCGCTACGGAGCCCTGGACGAGGCCGCGGACCGGCTCGGCGCCGCCGCCGTGCTGCTCGGCCACACCCGGGACGATCAAGCCGAAACCGTCCTGCTGGGCCTCGCCCGCGGTTCGGGCATCCGCTCGCTCTCCGGCATGGCGGAGGTCAGCGGAGGGCCCGGCCGCAGCCACCGCTACCGCCGGCCCTTCCTCCAGATCGACCGGCAGACCGCCCGCAAGGCCTGCATGGTCCAGTCCCTCCCCGTATGGGACGACCCGCACAACATCGACCCCGCCTACACCCGCTCCCGCCTGCGCCACGAGGGACTGCCCGCCCTGGAGAAGGCGCTGGGCAAGGGGGTCGTCGAGGCACTCGCCCGCACCGCCCAGCTCTCCCGCGACGACGCCGACGCCCTGGACGCCTGGGCCGCCGAGGCGGAGACCGGAGTGCGGGACGCGGACGGCCGGCTGGAGTGCGCCAAGCTGTACGCCCTGCCCCCGGCCGTCCGCCGCCGTGTGCTGCGCAGGGCCGTGGTCGCCGCGGGCTCTCCCGCGGGCTCCCTCTTCGCCCGCCACATCGAGGAAGTCGACCGGCTCATCACCGGATGGCGCGGTCAGGGCGCCATCAACCTGCCCGGCCGGGTGGAGGCCCAGCGGCAGGGTGGCAGACTTGTCATCCGGCAGGGCTGATTGGTGCTGAAACACGGCTGAGTCCTCCGGGGGGCACCCCCCGGAGCCCCGGCCGACAACGAAAGTGATGCGGGTGGACGAGAAGGACATGGGCAACGACCTCCAGTCGGTGCTCATCACCAAGGAAGAGATCGACGCGAAGCTGGCGGAGCTGGCCGCGAAGATCGACGCGGAGTACGCGGGCAAGGACCTGCTCATCGTCGGTGTGCTCAAGGGCGCCGTGATGGTGATGGCGGACCTGGCGCGCGCCTTGTCCACCCCGCTCACCATGGACTGGATGGCGGTGTCCTCGTACGGCGCCGGGACCCAGTCCTCCGGCGTGGTGCGGATCCTCAAGGACCTGGACACCGACATCAAGGACAAGCACGTCCTGATCGTCGAGGACATCATCGACTCGGGCCTGACGCTGTCCTGGCTGCTGTCGAACCTGGGCTCCCGCCAGCCGGCCTCCCTGGAGGTCGTCACGCTGCTGCGCAAGCCCGAGGCCGCGAAGGTCGCGATCGACGTGAAGTGGGTCGGCTTCGACATCCCCAACGAGTTCGTCGTGGGCTACGGCCTCGACTACGCGGAGAAGTACCGCAACCTGCCGTTCGTGGGCACGCTCGCCCCGCACGTCTACGGCGGCTGACCCCGCTGCCGCCCCCGGGAACAACCGGCGCGCTCCGGGGAACTCGGGGGCGATTCCCGCCGTTGGAGCAGGGGAAGGCGGGTTTGTCAGCCGTCCCATGAGGCCGCGGGTGACAATACAGGGGTACATTCCGAAGAACAGTCTTTACTCACAGCAGCATTTACCTACGGGCAGGAGGGACGGGGTGCCTGGCGCCCCGTATGGATGGACGTGAAGCGATACTTCCGTGGGCCGGTCATGTGGATCGTGCTGGCCGTCCTCGCCGTGGTCGTGTTGATGAATGTCGTCGGCTCCGGCGGCGGCTACAAGTCGGTGGACACCAGCGAGGTCATCAAGGCGATCAACAGTGGCCAGGTGGAGACAGCGAAGCTGACCACCGGCGACAGCCAGATGATCAAGATCGAGCTGAGCGAAGGCCAGAAGCTCGGCAAGCACGACGGCACCAAGTTCCAGGCCAACTACATCGGGGAACAGGGCGTCCAGCTCGCCCAGAACCTCCAGACCAAGTACGAAGCCGGTCAGATCCATGACGGATACTCCGTCACCCCGGACAAGACCAGCCCGTTCCTGAGCGTGCTGCTCTCGCTCCTGCCCTTCGTCCTCATCGTCGTTGTCTTCCTGTTCCTGATGAACCAGATGCAGGGCGGCGGCTCCCGGGTCATGAACTTCGGGAAGTCCAAGGCCAAGCTCATCACCAAGGACACCCCGAAGACCACGTTCGCCGATGTCGCGGGCGCGGACGAGGCCGTCGAGGAACTCCACGAGATCAAGGAGTTCCTCCAGGAGCCGGCGAAGTTCCAGGCCGTCGGCGCCAAGATCCCCAAGGGCGTGCTGCTGTACGGCCCGCCCGGCACCGGAAAGACCCTGCTCGCGCGTGCCGTCGCGGGCGAGGCCGGTGTGCCCTTCTACTCGATCTCCGGATCCGACTTCGTCGAGATGTTCGTCGGTGTCGGTGCCTCGCGTGTCCGCGACCTGTTCGAGCAGGCCAAGGCCAACGCCCCGGCGATCGTCTTCGTCGACGAGATCGACGCCGTCGGCCGGCACCGCGGTGCGGGCCTCGGCGGCGGTCACGACGAGCGCGAGCAGACCCTCAACCAGCTGCTGGTCGAGATGGACGGCTTCGACGTGAAGGGCGGGGTCATCCTGATCGCCGCCACGAACCGTCCGGACATCCTCGACCCGGCGCTGCTGCGCCCGGGCCGCTTCGACCGGCAGATCGCGGTCGACCGCCCGGACATGCAGGGCCGTCTGGAGATCCTCAAGGTCCACCAGAAGGGCAAGCCGGTCGCCCCGGACGTCGACCTGGGCGCCGTCGCCCGTCGCACGCCCGGCTTCACCGGTGCCGATCTCTCCAACGTCCTGAACGAGGCCGCGCTCCTCACGGCCCGCTCGGACAAGAAGCTGATCGACAACCACTCGCTGGACGAGGCGATCGACCGCGTCGTGGCGGGCCCGCAGAAGCGGACCCGGATCATGTCGGACAAGGAAAAGAAGATCACCGCGTACCACGAGGGCGGACACGCCCTGGTCGCGGCGGCCTCCCCGAACTCCGACCCGGTCCACAAGATCACGATCCTGTCCCGCGGCCGGGCCCTGGGTTACACCATGGTCCTGCCCGACGAGGACAAGTACTCGACCACGCGCAACGAGATGCTCGACCAGCTGGCGTACATGCTGGGCGGGCGCGCGGCCGAGGAGCTGGTCTTCCACGACCCGACGACGGGCGCGGCGAACGACATCGAGAAGGCCACCGCCACGGCGCGGGCCATGGTCACGCAGTACGGCATGACCGAGCGTCTCGGTGCGATCAAGTTCGGCGGCGACAACACCGAGCCGTTCCTCGGGCGCGAGATGGCGCACCCGCGGGACTACTCGGAAGAGGTCGCGGCGCTGGTCGACGAAGAGGTCAAGAAGCTCATCGAGACCGCGCACAACGAGGCCTGGGAGATCCTCGTCGAGAACCGTGACGTCCTCGACAACCTGGTCCTCGCGCTGCTGGAGAAGGAAACGCTGAACAAGGAGCAGATCGCCGAGATCTTCTCGACGATCGTGAAGCGTCCGGCCCGCCCCGCGTGGACCGGTTCCGCCCGACGCACCCCCTCCACCCGTCCGCCGGTGCTCTCTCCCAAGGAGCTCCAGCTGACGAACGCGGCGAACGGCACCACCGCCGTGTCGGTGGAGAAGGCCCCCGAGGCCGCCCCGGAGGAGCTCACGGACTAGTCCGTGACCTGCACACACCCGGAATGGAAGCCGCGCCCCCCAGGTTCTAGCCTGGGGGGCGCGGCCCTTTTTCACCGGCCGTGAGCGCGGTGCACACAGGAACGAGGATGAGATGACCGACCCAGTGACCCTGACCGGTGGCGAGGGCACGATCGGCGAGTTCGACGAGAAGCGCGCCGAGGCGGCCGTCCGAGAGCTCCTGATCGCGGTCGGCGAGGACCCGGAGCGCGAGGGCCTCCTGGAGACCCCGGCGCGTGTGGCGCGGGCGTACAAGGAGATATTCGCGGGCCTGTACCAGAGGCCCGAGGAGGTCCTCACGACGACCTTCGACATCGGTCACGACGAGATGGTCCTGGTCAAGGACATCGAGGTCATGAGCTCCTGCGAACATCACCTCGTGCCGTTCCACGGCGTGGCCCACGTGGGGTACATACCGTCCACGGACGGCAAGATCACCGGGCTGTCCAAGCTGGCCCGGCTGGTGGACGTGTACGCCCGCCGGCCCCAGGTACAGGAGCGCCTGACGACCCAGATAGCGGACTCCCTGATGGAGATCCTGGATCCGCGCGGCGCCATCGTGGTCATCGAGTGCGAGCACATGTGCATGACCATGCGCGGGGTCCGCAAGCCGGGCGCGAAGACCATCACCTCGGCGGTCCGCGGCCAGCTCCGCGACCCGGCGACCCGCAACGAGGCCATGAGCCTGATCATGGCCCGCTAGGGCCCACCCCCTGGTGCCGTGCCCGGGTGGGTCCGGCCCGGGCCTAGGCCCGGGCCGCCGCCTCCGGGGTGTCGTCGTCCTCCGGGAGCTTCAGTACGTGCTCCAGGAAGAGGGCGGCGGCGATGACCGCGACGCCCGCCAGGACCGAGAAGCCGGCGTACCAGGCCTGGTCACGGCGGGCGGGCACCTCAAGGGATTCGGTCAGCAGGAACACGCCCACGCCGCCGTACATGCCCGCCACCAGCGCCGCCACCAGGGCGCTGGCCTGCCCGAAGACCACTGCGCGGGCCGCCATCAGCGGCTCCACGCCCTTGGCGCCGGGGCGCCGCTCGCGCTGGGCCTTGAGGCGGGCGCGCAGCGAGAGGGCCGTGGCCAGCAGGACGACCGCGATCACCCCGAGGACGATCGGCGCGGCCAGGGGGACGCCCGGCAGCGTGCCGTACGCGTTCCACAGGCGGGCGCCCGCCCAGGACAGGACCCCGGCGACCACGAAGATGCCCGCCAGGACCGCCGGCCTCAGTTGCTTCACTTGCCCGTTCCCCGCTTCCCGCGCCATCCGTCAGCAGTCCACAGGGTAACGATTAGTCCGGGAGGTGGAGTTCCAGGTCGGGGCGCGGCGTCACGCCGCTCAGGCCGATTTCGGCCAGGAGTGCGGCGACCGGGCCGTGGCCCGGGATCTGGGCCTCCGGGTCGATGTCGTGCCAGGGGGCCAGCACGAACGCGCGCTGGTGGGCGCGGGGGTGCGGGAGGGTGAGGACGGGGTCGTCGGAGACCCGGTCGGCGTAGGCGACGATGTCGACGTCGATCGTGCGCGGCCCCCAGCGCTCCTCGCGGACGCGGTCGAAGGCTTCCTCGATGGCGTGGCCGCGCTCCAGGAGCGAGGACGGGGGCAGGGTGGTCTTCAGCGCGATGACCGCGTTGAGGTACGAGGGCTGCGAGCCGGGCTCGACGCCCCACGGCGCGGTCTCGTAGACGGGGGAGACGGCCTTGACCCGCAGGCCCGGGGTGTCTCCGAGGGCGTCGATGGCGCCCTGGAGGGTCTCCAGCCGGTTGCCGAGGTTCGCGCCGAGCGCGATGACGGCCCATTTCGGGTTCGACAGCGTCACGTCCGCCGCGTCGACCGCCTCGACGACGGAGGCGGGGACGGGCTGGACGGTGGGGTCGCTCTGAGCGTTCAGTCCGTTGTTCATGCGCGGCTCCGGGTGATCGTGATGGTCACGTCGTCGAAGGGGACGGTGATGGGGGCGTCCGGCTTGTGGACGACGACCTCCACCTGCGCCACCGCTTCGTGCTTGAGGCACCGCTGGGCGATCCGCTCGGCGAGGGTCTCGATCAGGTCGACGGGCTCTCCCTGGACCACGTCGACGACCTCCTCGGCGACGACCCCGTAGTGGACGGTCTTCGCCAGGTCGTCCCCGGCCGCCGCGGGTCGGGTGTCGAGGTGCAGCACCAGGTCGACGATGAAGGTCTGGCCTTCCTCGCGCTCCCGGGGGAAGACGCCGTGGTGCCCGCGAGCCTTGAGGCCGCGCAGCGCGACACGATCCACGCGAATCACTCCTGTTTCGTAGGTGCTTCCGGTCCGGGACTCCCCGAAACCATGGGCCTACGCCGAGTGCGGTCGGCGTCGTCCGTCTTCGAATTTACCTGCGAAATATCCGGGGCCCTGCCCGCGGGGGTCAGGCCGTGTCCTCTTCGTCCTCTTCGTCGGATTCGGTCAGGACGGGAGAACCGTGGTGGGACCAGAGCCGCCAGCCCTCGGATGTGCGTCGGAACACATTCGTGGCGACGACGAGCTGGCCGACGAGCGGGCCGAGCTCCCCGCCGTCCTCGGCGGGACCGCCGCTGAGGATGTTCTCCGTACAGGTCACCAGGGCGGTGTCACCTATGAGGGCGACCTTGGTGTCGGTGAGGAAGAACTGGATGTAGTCGGTGTGCGCCATGATCAGCGCGTACGAGCGGAGCACCTCGCCGCGGCCGGAGAGCACCGGCCAGCCGGGGTGCACACAGGAGATCTCGTCCTCCAGCCAGAGCGCCGACAGCGTGTCGAAGTCCCCCCGCTCCATGGCCTCGTAGAAGGCCGTGTTCACCTCTTCGACGGCTTCGATGTCGGTTCTGCTCACGTGGCTCCTTCTCGGTTTACGGGGATCAGAGTGCCCCTTCCACGGCGCGGGCCACCCGAACCGCGTCCGCGGTCGCCCGTACCTCGTGCACCCGTACGGCCCAGGCGCCCTGGTGGGCGGCGATGGCGGACACGGCGGCCGTGGCGGCGTCCCGCTCGCGGGCGGGCGGCGGGGCGGCGTCGGCCCCGCCCGCCAGGACCCGGCCGAGGAAACGCTTCCTCGACGCGGCGACCAGCAGCGGGAAGCCGAGGGCGCGCAGCTCGGGCAGGTGGGCGACCAGCGCCAGGTCGTGCTCGGCGTTCTTGGCGAAGCCGAGGCCGGGGTCGACGATGAGCCGCTCGGGGGCGATGCCTCCGGCCACGACCGCGTCGATCCGGGCCCGGAGCTCGGTGGTGACCTCGGCGAGCACGTCCTCGTAGACGGCGAGGCTGTTCATGTCGGCGCTGAAGCCGCGCCAGTGCATCACCACGAAGGGCACCTCGGCCGCGGCGACGGCCGGGATCATCCCCGGGTCTGCGAGTCCGCCGCTGACGTCGTTGACCAGGGCCGCGCCGGCGGCGACGGCCTGAGCGGCGACGGCCGCGCGCATGGTGTCCACCGAGACGGTGACGCCCTCGGAGGCGAGGCCGCGCACGACGGGGACGACCCGGCGCAGCTCCTCCTCCTCGTCGACCCGGGTGGCGCCGGGGCGGGTGGACTCGCCGCCGACGTCGACGAGGTCGGCGCCCTGGGCGACGAGTTCGAGTCCGCGCTTGACGGCCGCGGTGGTGTCGAACCAGCGTCCGCCGTCGGAGAAGGAGTCGGGGGTGACGTTGACGACGCCCATGACCCCGCAGCGGTCCCACTCCGGCAGACCTGCGACCCGGCCCCTGCCGGTGGCTCCGCGCTTCGTGTTCATGGGTCAAGGGTAGGGCTGACCTGGATACGGCAGGGCCCCGGCGCCTTTAGGCCGTCTCTTCCGGATCTTGCCGGGGCCCGCGCCGCCCGGCACCGCACCTCGCCGCGTGGTCGGGGCGCCCGAGTACGTCCAGTACACGGGCGCCCCTCCGCCTTGCGATGCACGGCACCGGACGACGCGGGCTCAACCGACAAGATCCGAAAGAGGCGACCTAGGCGGCCGGGGCCCTGGGGCTCGTACGGGTGCCTACGCGGCCTGGACCTCGCGTTCGGCCTGCTGGGGCACGGCCGCCACGTGGTGGTGGGCGCAGGCGCGGACCGGCTTGGGCCGGCGGCGGCTCGCGAACAGGCGCGGCAGGGCGAGCGTCACGAAGCCCTCGGCCTGCATCGCGGCGAAGCCGATGCGGGGCAGGTCGCGGGTGGTGCGGAAGACCACGAAGCGCGGCTCCCAGCGGGGGCGGAACTTGGCGTTGAACTTGTAGAGCGACTCGATCTGGAACCAGCGGGAGAGGAAGACGAGCAGGTTCCGCCACATCCGGAGCACCGGGCCGGCGCCGATCTTCTCGCCGCGGGCGAGGGCCGAGCGGAACATCGCGAAGTTGAGGGAGACCTTCTCGATCTTCAGAGCGGGGGCGGCCTCCAGGGAGGCCACGATCAGCAGCTCGTTCATGCCGGGGTCGGCCGCGCGGTCACGGCGCATCAGCTCCAGGGACATGCCGTCCGTGCCCCACGGGACGAAGTGCAGGACGGCCTTCAGGTCGCCGAAGGGGCTCGTGTCGCCCTCCTCCACCCGGTGCGCGGTGGCGATGAAGCAGTCGCCGTCGCCCGGGTCGCCGACCCGGCCCAGCGCCATCGAGAAGCCGCGCTCGGTGTCGGTGCCGCGCCAGGCCTCGGCGGCGCCGCGGACCTGCTCCAGCTCCTCCTCGGTCAGCTCGCTGACCCGGCGGACTTTGGTGGTGTAGCCGTTGCGCTCGATGCGCTTCACCATTTGGCGGACATTGCGCATGGCGCGGCCCGAGAGGGAGAAGTCTTTGACATCGACAATCGCCTCGTCACCCAGTTCCAGGGCGTCCAGGCCGGTCTCGCGGGTCCAGACCTCGCCACCGGTCTCGCTGCAGCCCATGACGGCCGGGGTCCAGGAGTGGGCCTTGGCCTCCTCCATGAACCGCTCGATCGCGCCCGGCCAGGCCTCCACGTCACCGATGGGGTCGCCCGAGGCGAGCATCACGCCGGAGACGACGCGGTAGGTGACGGCGGCCTTGCCGCTGGGGGAGAAGACGACGGCCTTGTCGCGGCGGAGCGCGAAGTGGCCGAGCGAGTCGCGGCCGCCGTGCCGGGCGAGCAGCTCGCGCAGCTTGGCCTCGTCGTCGGCGGTCAGCCGCGCGGCCGGGTGCTCGGGGCGCAAGGCCAGGTAGATGGTGGTGAGTGCGGTCAGCATGCCGAGGGCGCCGAGGGAGTACCCGACGGTCCAGGACACCTTTCCGGCGTAGTCCACGGGGCCTTCGAAGCCGAAGAGGCCGTAGATGACGTGGGTGATCTGCTCGTACGGTCCGGGGTTGCCGACGACCCGGCTCGGGTGGGAGTTGACGATGACCAGGCCCAGGCCGATGGATCCGGCGCTCATCAGCACGAAGTTGGTGAGGGCCTTCCACCGGCTGCGGGGGTCCGGCAGCGCCTTGAATTCACCCTGATGGCGCAGCAGCAGCGCGAAGAGCACCGCCGCGATGACCACGCCCACGATCGAGTGCCGGTACGCGAACTGCGCCACCGCGCCGGCGGGCAGCAGCACGACCGTCGCACGCCAGGCCCGGCGCTTGCGCCGCTTGAGGCCGTGCGCGAGCAACAGGAGCAGCACGCCCGCGCTGATGGCGAGGGCCGCCGCGAAGGGGCCGAACACCGGCAGCACTTCGGCGACCGCGTGGATCCGGCTGTACCGGAAGCGCGGGAACACGCCCGCCGCGATGTCCAGAAGCCCGACGATCATGACGGCCGTACCTACCAGTCCGGGCACCGACTCCGGCTGTGGGCCTCGGAAGATTCGGCGGACCCTGCTCGGAACCTGTCCCGACTTATCGCCATCTATCCTGCTAGACATCGCTTCCCGTTGCTCCGCGAGAGATCATGTGGCCGAAGGCTGCGACAGCCCCCGGTGTGTGGTGCGTCCCTTAGGACGACAGCGACGAGGAGCGGGTTCACTCTTTCGTCGTAAAAAAACTGTCCTGCCATCAGAAAGTCGACTGACTGCTCATGGGTCTCACGAGTACTACGGTTCTGGCGCTGGCCATCCTCGCCGGTGTGCTGCTGTTCGCAGCCACGGTCTGGCTCTGGCCGAAGCTCTCGGGCCGCACCTGGCGCGCATTCGCCGGCCGGATCGGGCTGCTGCTGGCGACCCAGCTGGCGCTGTTCTCGGCTGTGGGGCTCGCGGCTAACAAGTCGTTCCTCTTCTACGGCTCCTGGGCCGACCTGTTCGGCCAGGAGACGTCCATCGGCAAGGTCGTCGACCACTCGATGAACAGCAAGGACATCAAGGTCGTCGACAAGCAGCAGCTTGACGTGCCCGGTGGTGCCAAGCCGCAGGTCGGCGGTCAGATCCTGAAGGTTGCCATAACGGGGCAGAAGTCGAAGATAACGAGTCCCGGCTACGTGTGGCTCCCGCCCGAATACTTCCAGCCGCAGCACAAGGACCAGAACTTCCCCGCGTCCATCGTGCTGACGGGCTATCCGGGCACCGCCGAGAACCTGATCAAAGGGCTCGACTACCCCATGAAGGCCTTCAGCCTGTCCAAGGCGGGCAAGATGAAGCCGATGATCCTGGTCATGCTGCGCCCGACCGTCGCGCCGCCGCGTGACACCGAGTGCGTCGATATACCCGATGGCCCCCAGACCGAGACGTTCTTCGGCCAGGACCTGCCGCAGGCCATCCAGAGCACCTTCCGGGTCGGCAAGAAGCCGGAGAACATGGGCTTCATCGGCAACTCGACGGGCGGGTACTGCGCCCTGAAGATCGCCGCGCACTACCCGGAGACCTTCGGCGCGGCCGCCGGCCTGTCCGCGTACTACGACGCCGCGGACGACCCGACGACCGGTGACCTGTTCCACGGGGACGAGCAGCTCAAGAAGCGTGCGAACGTCCTGCACAGCATCGAGAACAAGAAGCCGAGCGGTACGTCCTTCCTCGTCACGAGCAGCGAGAAGGGCGAGCCGAACCTGGGGGACACCCGGAAGTTCATCAAGAAGGTGAAGGGCCCGGACCGGGTCTCCTCGATCATCCTCGACAGCGGCGGCCACAACTTCAACACGTGGCGGCGCGAGATCCCGCCCATGCTGATGTGGATGAGCGGCCGCATCCAGGCTTGAGGCTTCCAGGCCCGGGGCTCCAGGTCTGCCCGGCAGCGCGAGCACCCGGTGACCGGCCCCTCCGGGGCCGGTCACAGCCGTTTCCGGGGCCTACGCCTCCTGGAGCTGGGCCCGGCGCAGCGCCCGGTGGACGCCCTCCGGGGTCAGTACGCCGACCAGCGCGCCGGAGTCCGGATCGGTGACCCCGATCCGGCCCGAGTCCTCCTGGAGCAGCGCCGCGAGGGCCTCGCGCAGCGTCGCCCCCAACGCCACGGACACCGCGGGGGCCGGGCCCTGCGCCTGCGACAGGTCGGCCGCCTCGACCGAGGTGACCGCGAGCCGCTTGAGCCCGCGGTCGGAGCCGACGAAGGAGGCCACGTACGCGGTGGCCGGCGCCCCGAGCACCGCCGCCGGGCGCGCGAACTGCTCGATGGTGCCCGTCCCGTAGACCGCCATGCGGTCGCCGAGCCGGATCGCCTCCTCCAGGTCGTGGGTGACCAGCAGGATCGTTTTGCGCACCGTCTTCTGCAGCGTCAGGAACTCGTTCTGCAGCCGCTCGCGCACCACCGGGTCCACCGCGCCGAACGGCTCGTCCATCAGCAGCACCGGCGGATCGGCGGCGAGCGCGCGGGCCACGCCGACGCGCTGGCGCTGCCCGCCCGACAGCTGCTCGGGGTACCGGCTCCCGTACACGGCCGGATCCAGTCCCACCAGTTCGAGCAGCTCGGCCGCCCGCGCGCGGGCCCTGGCCTTCGGGGTGCCGATCAGCTGCGGCACGGTCGCCGTGTTCTCCAGCACCGTCTTGTGGGGGAACAGCCCGACCTGCTGGATGACGTAGCCGATCCGGCGGCGCAGCTCGACCGGGTCGGCGGCCGCGATGTCCTCGCCGCCCAGCAGGATCCGGCCGGAGGTCGGGTCGATGAGCCGGTTGACCATCTTCATCGTGGTCGTCTTGCCGCAGCCGGACGGTCCCACGAGCGTGACCAGCTCGCCCTCCGCCACCTCGAAGGACAGGTCCTCGACGGCTGTCGTCCCGTCGGGGTACCGCTTGGTCACGTGCTCGAATCGGATCACACCGCCATCCTTCCCTACCGGCCCGGCCCGAAGGTGAAGAGCGTGTTTCCCATGTGAAGGATTCCGGCCACTGACAGTGCCGGGGGTTAAGGTCGATCCCACATGTGTTCGGTGACGGGGGGTGAGGAGCATGGCCGCACAGAGCTGTCTGGTGGCGAACGACTGGATCTGCTGGGATTACGTCTCCTCCCGCTCGCAGGAGCTCACCGACGCCACCCTCGAACACGTCTGGATCACGGGCGTGTCGGTGCTGATCGGCCTGGCGGTGGCTCTCCCGCTCGCCCTGCTGGCCCGCCGCGGCCGCCGCTGGGCCGCGCCCGTGCTGGCCTTCACCACCCTGCTCTACACGATCCCCTCGCTGGCCATGTTCTCCCTGCTGCTGCCGTTCTTCGGACTGTCCGCCGCGCTGGTGGTGACCGGGCTGGTGCTGTATTCGCTGACCATCCTGGTCCGCAACGTGCTGGCCGGGCTGGAAGCCGTCCCCGAAGAGGTGCGGGAGGCCGCGCGCGGCATGGGGTACGGCCCGGGCCGGCTGCTGTGGCAGGTCGAACTGCCGCTGGCGCTGCCCGCGCTGCTGGCCGGCGTGCGGATCGCCACGGTCTCGACGGTTGCGCTGACCACGGTCGGCTCCATCGTCGGCAAGGGCGGGCTGGGCAACCTCATAGCCCCCGCCGTGAACAGTTCCTTCAAGGCGCAGGTGCTCACCGCCTCCGTGCTGTGCGTGCTGCTCGCGCTCGTCGCCGACCTGCTGCTGCTCGGCGTGGGGCGGCTGCTCACGCCGTGGACCCGGGCCGGTGCCCGGTCGGCCGCTCCGGGGAAGGGGGCCTGACGCCATGGGCGCGGGCGTACTGGCAGAGACCTGGGACTGGCTGGCGAACGGCGCCAACTGGTCGGGGGAGAGCGGTGTCTGGCACCGGCTCGGCGAGCACGTCTACGTCAGCGGGGTCGCGCTGGCGATCGCCTGCGCGGTGGCGCTGCCCGTCGGCCTGTTCCTGGGCCACCTCGGCAAGGGCGGGGCCCTCGCCGTCAACGTCTCCAACGCCGGGCGGGCCGTGCCCGTCTTCGCGGTGCTGGCGCTGTTCATGGTCTCCCCGCTGCGCAACGCGGGCTATCTGCCGACCATCGCCGCGCTGGTGCTGTTCGCGATACCGCCACTGCTGACGAACGCGTACGTCGGCATGCGCGAGGTGGACCGCTCGGTGGTGGAGGCCGCCCGGGGCATGGGCATGTCCGGCGGTCAGCTCTTCCTGCGCGTGGAACTCCCGCTCGCGCGGGCCCTGGTGATGACCGGGCTGCGCTCGGGCGCCGTGCAGGTCGTCGCCACGGCCACCATCGCCGCGATGGTCGGCCAGGGCGGCCTCGGCCGGATCATCACCGCCGGCTTCAACACGTACAACACCCCGCAGGTCGTCGCGGGCGCCCTGCTGGTGGCGGCGCTGGCCCTGCTCGTGGAGGGCGCGCTGGTGGCGGCGGACCGGCTGCTGCCGAGGTCCGCGACGTCCCGCTGATCCCTGTCCCTCGCCTCGAACGGAGTATCTCCATGACCAAGACCACGCGCGTCCTCGGCGCGTCCCTGGGCGCCCTCGCCCTGACGGTGTCGCTGGCCGCGTGCGGCGGCGACAGCCTGGAGAAGAGCAAGGACGGTGGCTCGGCCGCCCCCGAGTCCTCCTCGGGCTCGGGGGGCGCCAAGGGCAGCAGCCTGGTGATCGGCGCGGCCGGCTTCACCGAGTCGAACGTGCTGGCGGAGCTGTACGCGCAGGTCCTCAAGGACGCGGGCTACAGCACGTCGGTCAAGACGGTCAACAACCGCGAGCTGTACGAACCGTCGCTGGAGAAGGGCGAGATCGACGTCGTCCCGGAGTACGCGGCCACGCTGGCGGAGTTCCTCAACGCCAAGGTGAACGGGTCGAAGGCGCCCGAGGAGAAGCCGGTCGCGTCGAGCGACGTCGCCGCGACGGTGGCGGCCCTGGACAAGCTCGCGGGCCCGCTCGGCCTCAAGGCGCTGCCCGCGGGGGCGGCGGTCGACCAGAACGCATTCGCGGTGTCCAGGGAATTCGCCGAGAAGAACAACCTGAAGACGCTTTCCGATCTTGGGAAGTCCGGACTGAAGGTGAAGATCGCGGCGGGCGACGAATGCTCCGTCCGTCCGTTCTGCGCACCCGGCTTGACGAAGACATACGGAATTCAGGTTTCCGGTATTGACCCGAAGGGCGTCGGCACCCCGCAGGCCAAGCAGGCGGTCAAGGACGGCGCCAACCAGCTCGTGCTGACCACCACCACGGACGCGACGCTCGACAGCTACGGCCTGGTCCTCCTGGCGGACGACAAGAAGCTCCAGAACGCCGACAACGTCCTGCCGGTGGTCAACGCCAAGGACGCGGGCGCCCCGGAGGTCGCGGCCGCGCTCGACAAGCTGACCAAGGCACTCACGACGGCCGACCTGGTCGATCTGAACCGGAAGGTCGACGCGGAGCGCGCCAAGCCGGCGGACGTGGCGAAGGCCTATCTGGAGTCCAAGGGCCTCCTGAAGAAGTAGCCGTCACAGGGCTGACGGAGAAATGTGGAGTACCCGCCCGGGAAGAGCGGCAAAGAGATTGCCGGGCGGGTACTGCACTTGACCTCGCGGCCCTGTAAATTTCGGGCCATGCCCCGTGGACGCCACCGCAATCCCGAACCCCTGCACCGGCTGCTCACGCCGACGACCGTCGCAGGCGTGTCCGTCACCAGCGCCGGAGCGGCCTGGCTCCTCGCGGAACCGATGGCGTTGAGGCTGCTCGTGGCCGTCACCGCCGCCGCCGGGGTCGCCGGCGCCGTCGTCATGCGCGCCTGGGACCGCTCGGCGGGCCGCCGCGTCGCGGAGCTCGCGCGCGAGCGGATCAAGGACGAGTGGAAGACGGACGAGCGCATAGCCGAGCTCGAATCCGACCTCGAAGAGGCCCGGATGCTGCGCGCGCGGCTCGACACCAAGCTGCGCGCCAAGCGCGTCGAACTGGCGGGGCTGCGCGGCGAGCACGCCGCGCTGCTGCGGCGGTACGCGACCGCCGAGACCGAGCGCGCCAGCGCCCTGGAGGGCCGCCGGCTGCTGGCCATCGAGGCCGCCGCCGCCCCGGCCCTCCCGCCGAAGGAACTCCCCGCCGTCTCACAGGAGCGCAACTCCGCGGGCGCGCCCACCTCGGTCGGCTACGCCCGCGCCCATGCGGCCCTGGACGCGTTGGCCCGTAGGGCGGGGACGCAGGGGCTGCCTCCGCGTCCCGGCGGCCCGTCGGCCCCGTCCGCCGCAGCCGCTCCGGCGGTTCCGGGAGCTCCCGCGGTCCCCGCCCGCCGTGCGCCCTCGGCCGTGGCCCCGTACGCGGCGCAGCGCCGTACGGCCTCCCGCGTCGAGGGCGGCTTCGACTTCTTCGGCACCAAGAACGCGGAGCAGGCCCGCGCGGTGATCGAGGCGGTCCAGAACGAGGACCTGGCCGACGTGGTCGGCGCGGAGGCCCTCGCCGTCCACGAGGCGGAGTCCGCCCGGCCGCCCGCCGAACCGGCGCCCGCCGAGGACACGGCCGAGGCGGTGACGGCCGAGACCCACACGGTGGGCCAGGTCATCGACCTGACGGCCCACGACGAGACCGAGCCGATCGACGTGGCCCGGCTGCGCACCGCGATCTCCTAGGCCTGTCTCCTAGCTCGCGCTGCCCGGTCGGGCGGCGTACGAGGCCAGCAGCCGGGCCAGGTGCCGGCCCGCGAGCAGGAGCGGGGTCCGGCTCTGGGTCACCTGGGCGGTCATCTCGGCGCCCTCCAGGGTGCTGATGACGGTCACCGCCAGATCGCGGGCCTCCGGCTCCGGGAAGCCCGAGGCCAGGAGCTTGGCGGCCACGAGGTGCTGCCAGTTGGCGAAGGCCCGGGCGCAGGCCGCCTGGAGGTCCGGGAGGCGTCCCACCGTTTCGAGGGCGGTCGCCGTCACCGGGCAGCCGTCGCGCCAGTCCGAGGCCGCCAGGGCCTGCGCGAGCAGTTCCGCCACCGCCTCCACGGCCGCTGCCGGGTCGGGGCGCGAGGCCAGGCCGGCGCGGAGCACTTCGGCGAACTCCTCGTCCCCGAAGTGGAGGGCGGCGACCGCGAGCTCCTGCTTGCCGCCCGGGAAGAAGTGGTACAGCGAGCCCAGGGTGGCCTCCGCCTCGCGGACGAGCTGCTTGACCGGGGTGCTCTCGTAACCGCCGTGCTGCATGAGGCGCGAGGCGGTGCGGATCAGCCGGTCGCGCGTTCCCGGTCCTGTCTTCGCCGAAGCTGCTGCTGCCATGGGCGCGATCATACCCGCGACTCTGGATAGAGCGTTCGTTCTAGTTCTGCTATGGTCGCCCCGAGCGCTAGATAGAGCGTTCGTTCTAGTCCAGTCTCCGGGGGAGAGCACCGCCATGAACCACGCACCCAACCACGCACCGAACCTGCCCGGCACCACCGTCACCGTCGTCGGACTCGGCCCCATGGGCCGCGCCATGGCGGCCGCCTACCTCGACGCCGGATGCGAGGTCACCGTGTGGAACCGCAGCGCCGGCAAGGACGCCGAGCTCGTCGCCCGCGGGGCGCGGCGAGCCGCGACCGTCGCCGAGGCCGTCGCCGCGAGCCCCCTGACCGTGCTCAGCCTCATCGACGTGGGCGCCATGTACGCCACCCTCGGCGACACCGACCTCGCCGGCCGCGTGCTGGTCAACCTGTCCTCCGACGTCCCCGACGCCGCCCGCAGGGCAGCGCGGTGGGCCGGGGAGCGCGGGGCCTCGTACCTCACCGGCGGGGTCAATGTGCCGCCGACCGGCGTCGGCCAGGAGGGGTCCTCCGTCTTCGTCAGCGGCCCGCGCGAGATCTACGACGAGCACCGCGCCGCGATCGACGTGCTCGCCGCCAGCGACTACCGCGGCGCCGACCCCGGCCACGCACAGCTCTACTACCAGCTCAACATGATCCTCTTCTGGACCGCCTACACCGGCTGGTACCAGGCGCTCGCCGTCGCCCGCGCCAACGGCCTGACGGCGGCCGACATCCTCCCGTACGCCGTCCCCACGGCCGACAGCATGCGCGGCTTCTACACGCAGGGCGCCCCCCTCATCGACGCCGACGAGCACGGCGGCGCGTACGAGCGCCTCGCCATGTGCGCGGCGAGCGTCGAGCACGTCCTGCACACCGCCGCAGACTCCGGTGTGGACACCGCGATCCTGGCCGCGCACGCCGAGCTCTACCGGCGGGGGGTCGACGCCGGCTTCGGCGCGGACAGCAGCTCGCGCCTGATCGGGCTGCTGGGCGCCCCCGCGTGAGGCCCGTACCCGGCCGGCTCAGAACAGCGGGAGCTGGCCGGGGATTTCGGGGAGTACGAAGCCGTCCAGGGTCGGGGCGCTCGCGCCGAGTGTCACCCGGGCCCGGGAGCCGGGGCAGGACACCAGGTCGCCGCGGCCACGCCCGGCGGGCGGGTCGTGGCGGGCGATGCGGCCGGCCGTGACGGCGCAGTCACGGCCGCAGGAGGGGCAGGCCCGGCGGGGGGAGTGGGACATGCCGCCAAGTCTGCCCTGCCGCACCGACACCAGCCCCGCCGCACCGGCCTCAGCCCTGCTGGGTGGCGAGCCACGCCTCGTGCGCGCGCTCCACCCGGTCCCACAGGGACGCCCGGTCGGCGGGGGTCAGGTCGTCGAGCTCCCGCCCGAAGACACCGGCGACGACCTCGAAGAACTCCTCCTGCGAGGCCAGTTCCCGCTTGTCGCGCCCGCCGTCCGTGCCGAGGTGGAGCAGCACCTTGCCGTGCAGCCGGTGCACGCCCCCGGCGTCGCGCCGCAGCATGAAGAAGGACTGCTGGAAGGGGGAGTCCGGGGCCGTGGACAGCCGCAGGTGCTCGGCGGCGAAGTCCGCCATGGACGCGGGCGCCGAGCGGAAGTTCATCACCGGGAACGGGCTCGCGTCGTTGCGGAAGGTCCAGCCCGCCTCGGCGCCGACCGCGCCCGCCAGCGGCTCCAGGCCGTACCCGAAGCCCTGCTCGTACCTTCCCTCGCGCAGGGGCAGCGGCTCGTGGGGGCCGTCGCCCAGGCCGACGTCCACGAACCAGGCCCGCGCGTCGATCCGTACGGTCAGGGTGAGGTGGTCACCGCTCACGCCCCGGGCGTCCGGTTCCCCGTACACGCCCCCCACGTGCCGTGTCACGTCGTACCCGAGGTGCTCCAGCAGGGCCGCGAAGGCGCCGTTGAGGTGGAAGCAGTACCCGCCCCGCCCGGCCGTGAGACGGCGTACGGACAGCTCGGGCTCGATGCCCGGCGGACGGCCCAGCTGAATGTCCGTGTTCTCGAAGGGAACGCGCTCCAGATGGGCGCGGTGGAGCGCGAACAGGCCTTCGGCGGACGGGGATCCGTGGTCGGCGATCCCGAGTCGGCGCAGGTAGTCGGTGAATATCCCAGAGATCATCCGGCCAGCGTATGCGGTTACTTGTCGATGTCGCCCACGACGAAGAACAGCGAGCCGAGGATCGCCACCATGTCCGCGACGAGCTGTCCCGGCAGCAGCACCGCCAGCGCCTGGATGTTGTTGAAGGAGGCGCTGCGCAGCTTCAGGCGGTACGGCGTCTTCTCGCCCTTGGAGACGAGGTAGTAGCCGTTGACGCCGAGCGGGTTCTCGGTCCAGGCGTACGTGTGCCCCTCCGGCGCCTTCAGGACCTTGGGCAGGCGCTGGTTGACCGGGCCCGGCGGGAGCTCGGCCATCCGGTCCAGGCAGGCCACAGCCAGGTCGAGCGCGTTGTGGGTCTGGTCGAGCAGGACCTCGAAGCGGGCCAGGCAGTCGCCCTCGGGGCGGGTGACCACCTTGAGGACGTCCTGGAGCTCGCCGTAGGCCAGGTACGGCTCGTCGCGGCGCAGGTCGAAGTCCACGCCGGAGGCGCGGGCGATCGGGCCGGAGACCCCGTACGCGTGCACCGCCTCGGCGGACAGGACGCCGACCCCGCGGGTGCGGGCGCGGAAGATCTCGTTCCCGTGGACCAGCTTGTCGTAGACGTCCATCCGGGTGCGGACGTCGGCGATCGCGGCGCGGGCCCGGCCGAGCCAGCCCGCCGGGAGGTCCTCCTTGAGGCCGCCGACGCGGTTGAACATGTAGTGCATGCGGCCGCCGGAGATCTCCTCCATGACCGCCTGGAGCTCCTCGCGTTCGCGGAACGCGTGGAAGATCGGGGTGATGCCGCCCAGCTCCAGGGGGTACGAGCCGAGGAACATCAGGTGGTTCAGCACCCGGTTCAGCTCGGCCAGCAGGGTCCGCATCCACACGGCCCGCTCGGGGACCTCCATGCCGAGCATCCGCTCGACCGCCATGACCACGCCGAGCTCGTTCGAGAAGGCGGACAGCCAGTCGTGGCGGTTCGCCAGCATCACGATCTGCCGGTAGTCACGGGCCTCGAAGAGCTTCTCGGCGCCGCGGTGCATGTAGCCGACCACCGGCTCGGCGCTGACGATCCGCTCGCCGTCCAGGACGAGGCGCAGGCGCAGCACGCCGTGCGTGGAAGGGTGCTGGGGGCCGATGTTGAGCACCATGTCGGTGCTCTCCGCCGCCCCGCCGATGCCGACCGTGGTCTCCGTCATGCGGGCATTGTCTCAGTCCTAAGGTGGAGACATGGATACGGGGACGACGGGTGAGACGGGCGGGCCCGAGTGGGTGGGGCTGCCGGGCGGGCTGCTCGCCCTGCGGCGGATGCTGCTGGCGCTCTGGACGGTCCTCCTCGCGGTGGCGACCGGTGTCCTGCTCGCCCTGGTCGCGGGCCCGGTGTGGGCGGCCCTCGCGCTGCTCTGGGCGGCGGCCGCGGCCTGGGGCTGGGTGCTGCTCGGGCGGAACTGGCGGTCCTGGCGGTACGCGGAGCGCGTGGACGACCTGCTGATCAGCCGGGGCGTGCTGTGGCGGGAGGAGACCGTCGTCCCGTACGGGCGGATGCAGCTGGTCGAGGTGACCTCCGGCCCGCTGGAGCGGCGCTACGGCCTGGCCTCCGTACAGCTGCACACGGCCGCCGCGGCCACCGACGCCAAGATCCCCGGGCTGGTGCCGGCCGAGGCCGAGCGGTTGCGGGACCGGCTCACCGCCCTCGGCGAGGCAAGGTCGGCGGGCCTGTGAGCACCGGCCCGGCGGGCGACGGCCTCGCCCCCGTGCCCACCGCCGGCCCCGCCCCCGTGCCCGCCACCGGCCCCGCCCCCGAGCCGGCCACCGCGCCCGCCGCAGGCCGCCGGCTGCATCCCCTCACCCCGCTGCGGCGCGCCTGGGTGCCGATCGCCGCGACCGTCGGCGTCATCGCGCAGCAGGGCGACCGGGCCACCGCGTGGGTGGCGGACCTGTCGACCCTCCTGCGGTTCGCGGTGCTCGCGGGCCTGGTCCTGGTCTTCGGCGCGTACGGCTTCCTGAGCTGGTGGTGCACCCACTACGCCGTCACCGACACCGAACTGCGCATCCGCAGCGGACTGCTCTTCCGGCGCACCGCGCACATCCGCCTCGACCGGCTCCAGGCCGTGGACGTCACCCGGCCGCTGCTGGCCCGGCTGGCCGGCGTCGCCTCGCTGCGCCTCGACGTCATCGGCACCGAGGACAAGGACCAGCTGGCCTTCCTCGGGGAGAAGGAGGCCGTGGCCCTGCGCGCAGAGCTCCTCGCCCGGGCGGCGGGCTTCGCCCCCGAGGAGGCCGTGCGCCTGGGCGAGGCCCCGGACCGCGAACTGCTGCGGGTGAGCCCGCGCGAGCTCGCCGTATCGCTGCTGCTCAGCCTCGGCGTGCCGGCGGCGCTGGCGGGCGGGCTGGTCGCGCCGGTGGCCGTGTGGTGGTTCAGCTCCAGCCCGTGGGCCGCCGTCATCACCCTGCTCCCGATCCTCGGCGCGGTCTGGGCGGGCACCGCGGGCCGCTTCCTCGCGGAGTACGACTGGCGGGTCGCCGAATCCCCGGACGGGCTGCGCCTGGACCACGGCCTGCTGGACCGCGCCCACGAGACCGTGCCGCCGGGGCGCGTGCAGAGCGTACGGATCGTGGAGCCGCTGCTGTGGCGGCGGCGCGGCCTGGTCCGCGTGGAGCTGGCCGTGGCGGGCTCCCAGAACGAGGTCCTGGTCCCGGTGGCCTCCCGGGCCGCCGCGCACGCCGTGATCGCCCGGGTCCTGCCCGGGGTGGACCTGGCGGCGCTGGTCTTCTCCGGCTCCCCGGGGAACGGGGCGCGCTGGGTGGTCCCGGTGTGGTGGAAGGGCTACGCCCTGGCGGTGTCCCCGGAGGTGTTCACGGCGCGCCGCGGCCGCCTGTGCCGCCGTACGGAGATCGTCCCGCACGCCAAGGTGCAGAGCGTGCGGCTCACCCAGGGCCCCTGGGCCCGCGCCCGCGGCGTGGCCGACGTCCACGTGGACACCGGCGCGAACGGCACGGTCACGGCCCGCCTGCGCCAGGCGGCCGAAGCCACTGCCCTGCTGGCGGCCCAGGCCGCCCGCGCCCGTACGTCCCGGGCCTCGGCCCGGCCCGACCGCTGGATGACGTAGGGGGGCGGGGCAGGGGACCGCGTGGCGCGCTATCCGGCCCCGCCGCCCGCGCGCACCAGGCCCGTCTCGTACGCCAGGACCACCACCTGGACCCGGTCGCGCAGCCCCAGCTTCGTCAGGATGCGGCCCACGTGGGTCTTCACCGTCGCCTCCGACAGCACCAGCCGGGCCGCGATCTCACCGTTCGACAGGCCCTGGGCGACCAGCAGCATGACCTCGCGCTCGCGCTCCGTCAGCCGCTCGATCTCCTTGTTCTGCGGTTCCTGCGTGGTGCTCGGCAGCATCGGGGCGAAACGGTCCAGCAGGCGCCGCGTCGTGGACGGGGCGACGACCGCGTCCCCGCTGTGCACCGAGCGGATGGCCGCGAGCAGTTCGGCCGGCGGCACGTCCTTCAGCATGAACCCGCTCGCGCCCGCCTTCAGGCCCGAGAAGGCGTACTCGTCCAGGTCGAAGGTGGTCAGGATGATCACCTTCGGGTGCTCGTCCGGCGCGCAGATCCGCCGCGTGGCCTCGACCCCGTCGAGCTTCGGCATGCGGACGTCCATCAGCACCACGTCCACCTTCGTGGCCCGCAGCACCTCCAGCGCCTCCAGGCCGTCGCCCGCCTCGGCGACGACCTCCATGTCCGGCTGGGCGGCGAGCACCATCCGGAAGCCGGTGCGCAGCAGCACCTGGTCGTCGACCAGCATCACTCGGATGGACATCGGTTACCTCGTCCTCGTCATATCTTCTTCAGGGGAAGCAGTGCGCTGATCCGGAAGCCGCCGCCGGGCCGCGGCCCGGCGTCCAGGGTTCCGCCGACCATACCGATCCGCTCGCGCATGCCGATCAGCCCGTGCCCGGCGCCGTCCGCGCCGCCGTCCTGGTACAGCTCGTGGGCCGCGCCCCGGCCGTCGTCCTCGACCAGCAGGCCGAGCCCGTCGTCGAAGTAGACCAGCCGGACGCTGGCCCTCGCGTCGGGGCCCCCGTGCTTGCGGGTGTTGGTGAGCGCCTCCTGCACGATCCGGTACGCCGTCAGCTCGACGCCGCTGGGCAGCCGCCGCGGCGCGCCCTCGACCTCGAAGTCCACCGCGAGCCCGGCGGCCCGCACCTGCTCGACCAGGACCTCGATCTGTTCGACGTCCGGCTGCGGCACGTAGTCCTCGGACTCCTGCGGCTCGCCGGTGCGCAGGACGCCCAGCAGCCGGCGCATCTCGGCGAGGGCCTGGCGGCCGGTGCCGGAGATGGTCTGGAGGGCCTCCTTGGCCTGTTCGGGGGCCACGTCCATGACGTACGCGGCCCCGTCGGCCTGGACCACCATCACCGAGACGTTGTGCGCGACCACGTCGTGCAGCTCGCGGGCGATGCGGGCGCGCTCGGCGGCCACGGCCACCTTGGCCTGGGCCTCGCGTTCCTTCTCCAGCCGCTGGTTGCGCTCGACCAGCTGGGCGTAATAGGCCCGCCGGGTGCGCAGGGAGTCGCCCAGCACCCAGGCGAGGACGAAGGGGACGATCATGAAGAGGGTGAAGAGGGCGTTGTCGACGTCGTTGGTGCCCTTGTCCACGCCGAACCGCAGGAAGTACAGCGGGGCGGCGGCCAGCCCCCAGCCCAGGGCCGTGCGCGAGACCCACCGCGGGACGTCGCTCGCCGCGACGGTGAAGAGGACGACGAACACGGCGACGTCCCAGACGCCCGCCATGACGCCCACGGCCAGCTGGTAGACGCCCGCCCCGAGGGTGAGCCAGAACATGGCCTGCGTCCACTTGCGGCGCAGCGCCACGGCGGTGCTCAGCGCGAGGACCACGGGGACGGTCGCGAGCTTCAGGGAGGTGCTCGCCGGCGTGTCGGCCGCCACGTCCAGCATCGAGAACCCGAACAGGAGGACAGCCCAGAAGCTGTCGACGCCCGTCGGGTGTCTGCGGAGGAAGTCGTAGAGGCGCTGCACGTAACCCAGCGTAGGGAACGGGGATAGGTGCTGGAGTCAACCAGAGGTCCGAACCTCACATCCGGGGCGTACTCCCGAAGGTGGAGGCCGACCTTAGTCTGTGGGGGATGAGCACTCAGGACCGATACGAGGCGCCGGTCCGGTGGCGCGACGCGATGGAAACCGCGCTGTACGGGTCCGGCGGCTTCTACGTGCGTCCCGGCGGGCCGGGTCCCGCCGGGCACTTCCGCACCTCGGTACACGCCTCGCCCCTGTACGCGCGGGCCGTGGCCCGCCTGCTGCGGTGGGTGGACGCGGAGCTGGGGCACCCGGCGGAGCTCGGCCTGGTCGACGTCGGGGCCGGGCGCGGGGAGCTGCTGGCCGGGGTGCTCGCCGCGCTGGAGCCGGAGCCGGAGCTGGCCGCGCGGGTGCGTCCGTACGCCGTGGAGCGCGCGCGGCGGCCGGACGGGACCGACCCGCGGATCCGCTGGGTCGCCGAACCGCCCGAACGGACGACGGGGCTGCTCTTCGCGAACGAGTGGCTGGACAACGTGCCGCTGGAGATCGCGCAGGACGGGCGCTACGTCCTGGTCGCGCGCGACGGCACGGAGAGCCCGGGCGACCCCCTGGACGGCGCGGACCGGGCCTGGCTGGAGCGGTGGTGGCCGGGCGGGGGCCGTGCGGAGATCGGCCGGGCGCGCGACGAGGCCTGGGCGGCGGCCGTCGGGACCCTGGAGCGGGGCCTGGCCGTGGCGGTGGACTACGCCCACACCCGCGGGGCCAGGCCCCCCTACGGCACGCTCACGGGCTTCCGCTCGGGCCGGGAGGTCCCGCCGGTCCCGGACGGCAGCTGCGACGTCACCGCGCACGTGGCGCTGGACGCGTGCGCGGGGCCGGGGGCGGCCCTGCTGACCCAGCGCGAGGCGCTGGCGGACCTGGGCGTCTCGGGGGCCCGGCCGCCGCTCGCCCTGGCCTCCGCGGATCCGGCGGCCTACGTGCGGGGGCTGGCCGCGGCGGGGGAGGCGGCGGAGCTGACCGCCCGCGGCGGGCTGGGGGACTTCCTGTGGCTCTGCCAGCCGGTGGGCATCGGGGCGGCCTGGCCGGGGGCGGGCGGCTGACGGGGCGTGCGGCGCCGTTGCGGGGGCTCCGCCCCCGGGCCCCCGCGCCTCAAACGCCGGCGGGGCTGGAACGTGCGGAACCGCCGGGCGGGGCTGGGGATCAGCCTCGCCCGGCGGTCCGGGTCCTCGTCACTCCTGGACTCGTTACTCCTGGACCTCGTCGTGGCCGTCGTGCAGGCCGCCGCCGCTGCCCGTGCCGTCCGTGGGCGTCGAGACGACCGGCTTCGCCAGCGGGGCCAGGCAGAAGGCGTAGTGGCCGACCGCGTCCGCGATGACGTCCACGTTGATGTCGAGCGCCTTCTGGTCGATGTTGGTGATGTCGTCACCCTTGCCGTGGTAGTTCACGTCGTAGGCGACACCCGCCTGACCGCCGAACCGCGCGGCCTGGGCGTCCGTCTTGATGCCCTCGGCGCCCGTGAAGGTGCCGCCCGACGGGATGCCCACCTCGATGAACGGGCCGTAGTCCGAGCGGCCGGAGAAGTCCGTGCCCTCGTGCGGGACGTTCTTCGAGTCGAGGAAGTCGGTGATCCCCTTCTCCAGCTGGGCGGAGCCCTCCGGGCCGGGGCCCGCGCCGGTCGCGTCCGAGTCGTCGCCGTCGTAGACGAAGTACGCGGAGTTGGGCGAGGCGATCATGTCGAAGTTCAGGTAGAGCTTGATCTGCTTCTTCTGCTCGTCCGTCAGCCCGGCGACGTACGCCTCCGAGCCGAGCAGGCCGAACTCCTCGGCCGACCACCAGGCGAACTTGACCTTGTTCTTGATCTTCGACTGACTGCTCGCCAGGCGCTGCGCCACCTGGAGGATGCCGGCCGAGCCGGAGCCGTTGTCGTTGATGCCCGCGCCCGCCGCGACCGAGTCCAGGTGCGCGCCCAGGAAGACGGTGTTGTCCTCGTCGCCGCCACGGGTCTCCGCGATGACGTTGTACGTCTTGCGGTTCTCGCGCAGCTGGCGGATGTCGAGGGTGACCTCGACCGGCCCGGCCGTGGCCTCGGCGGCGAGCTTCTCGCCCTCCGCCTGGGTCACGCCGCCCGTCGGGACCTTGCCCGCGTCGGGGCCGCCGAGGGTGCCGTTGAGGGCGCCCGCGGTGTTGTTGTAGATGATCGCGCCGACCGCACCGGCCGCGGCCGCGTTGGCCTGCTTCGCCGCGAAGGGGCAGCCGCCGCGCTTGACCAGGGCGATCTTGCCGGTGAAGGCGCCCGCGGCGAAGTCGCCGGGCTCGCAGCCGTTGGTGCCGTCCGCGTCGACCGGGGCGACGGCGACCTGGGCCGTGATGCCGCCCTCCGGGGTGCTCGTCGTGTACGACATCAGGTGGATCGGGACGTCGCGGCCGTTCGCGCCGTTCACCGTGAGCTTCTCGGCGATGGTCTCGACGTACACGAAGTCGAACTCGTTCTTCGTGACCTCGTAGCCGGCCGCCTTCATGACGGCCTCGACGTACTGGGCGGACTGCACGTGACCCTTGGAACCGGCCACGCGCGTGCCGTTGTTGTAGTCGGCGATCGACTGCAGGACCTTCAGGTGGTTGTACGCGCCCTTGCCGGTCGCGTCCTTGACCAGTTTCCTGGCCAGCGCGTCACCCCGGGCGGCATCGCTCTGCGGGCTGGTGGCACCGGCCGGTCCGGCGAGCAGCAGAGGTGAGACGAGGGCCGCTGCGGCCAGGGCGGCGGTTGCTGCGGCTATACGGCGTGAGGGCATGCAGGGTCCTTCCACGGCAAAAATGCGAGCAGGGAGGAGCAGTGGACGCACGTTAAGCAGCAACCAGCCACTCTGACCAGACTTTCAACTGATTCCGGTTTATGAATTCCGCATATCGGCGAGGGGCGTGCGAGCGCGCGTCAGCGCAGGACGCCCTCGATGAAGTCCGAGCCGATGCGTGCGACCACGGCCAGGTCCAACTGGTGCTGGACATAGCGGCCTTCGCGGATCGTATGCGTCAGACCGGCCCTTTTCAGGACGGCCAGATGCCGTGACACCTCCGGCGCGCTGATCCCGTACACGCGCGCCAGTTCGCCCGTCGTGTACGGCGCCCGGGCCAGACTGCGGCACAGCCTCATCCGCAGGGGATGCGCCAGGGCCTCCATCCGCCGCTGGAGCAGTTCCACCGAGCCCGGCGCGGAGGCCGGTTCGGGTATGGCGAGCGGATAGTGGACCACCGGACGCCAGCCCGGTGCGTGCAGCACGAGCAGGTGCGGCCAGCCGAAGTTGGTCGGCACGAAGACCACGCCGGTGCCTATTCGGGTGTCGGTCGCGGTCGTCGACCCGCTCACCATCTTGTCGACGGTGATGGTGGTGCGGTCCTCGTCGACGCTCAGCGCCGTCGAGACCTCCTTCAGCGCGGCCGGCAGTCCCTTGTGCCGCAGCAGCCCGGTCTTGTGCCGGGCGTCGGCGCTCTGCGCGGGCTCGACGCGCTTCCAGGTCTCGGCGAAGAAGGCCTCGTCACAGTCCTCCAGGAGCCGCCGCAGCCACACCCGGACGCCCGGCGGGTCGTCCAGTAGCCGCTGGGAGAAGCCCAGTTGGCGCGGGCCGCGGGCGGCGGCCGCCGCCAGGGCCCTGGCCCGGGCCGCGGGGTCGTGGAGCGGCGAGGGCCAGCCGCCCTCGTCGTAGAGCGCCAGCCAGCAGTGCTCCAGGGCGGCCGTCACGAACCGCTCGTCGTCCATCCGGTCGAGTACGTCGAGCTCCTCGGCCAGGGTCGCGGCGGGCAGCCCCGTGCCGCCGGGGACACCGGCGAAGGCCATGAAGACGTCGGAGAAGGAGCTCCGCCACATGAAGTCGCCCTCCAGCAGCCGGTCCGCGAGGGCCGGGTCGAGCGAGGCGGCTGTGGCGGTGGTCCAGGAGGTGAGCCCGGGGTGGTGGGCGGGCTGGGAGAGCGCGTGCAGCGCCATGCAGAGCTCTGCGAGAGGGGAGGGCGCGAAGGCGATCCGCTCGGGTGGCAGGCCCGCGATGTCGATGGTGACGCTCATCAGGCCATTCTGCCGGTGTGATGGTGTGAGAAATGGGGGACGCGAGGTGGCGGACGGGTGGTTCGTGCGGCGCGCCGCCGACGGGGCCCGCGGCGCCGGAAGAGCGGCGCGCAGGCCCCGTACTAGCCGAAGTTCGGCGCGTTGCGCTCGTACACCAGGCGCAGGCCGATCAGCGTCAGCCACGGCTCGTGGTCGTCGATCACCGCGGACTCCCCGAGGACGACCGGGGCCAGCCCGCCGGTGGCGATGATGCGGACGTCGTCCGGGTTGCCGGCCGGCCCCGCGAGCTCCTTCGCCATCCGGGTCACGATCCCGTCCACCTGGCCCGCGAACCCGTGGACCACGCCCGACTGCATCGCCTCGACCGTCGACTTCCCGATCACGTTGCGCGGCCGGGCCAGCTCGATCTTCCGCAGCTGGGCGCCCCGCAGTCCGAGGGCCTCCATCGAGATCTCGATGCCCGGGGAGATCACCCCGCCCACGTACTCGCCCTTCGCGGACACCGCGTCGAAGGTGGTCGCCGTACCGAGGTCCACCACGATCGCGGGGCCCCCGTACAGCTCGACCACCGCGACCGCGTTGACGATGCGGTCCGCGCCGACCTCCTTCGGGTTGTCCATGAGGATCGGCACGCCCGTCTTGGTGCCGGGCTCCACGATCACCGCCGGCACGTCGCCGTAGTAGCGGCGGGTCACCTCGCGCAGCTCGTGCAGGACCGCCGGCACCGTCGAGCAGATCGCGATGCCGTGGATGCCGTCGCCCAGCTCGCTGCCGAGCATCGGGTGCGTCCCCATCAGGCCCTGCATGAGCACGGCCATCTCGTCCGCCGTGCGCCGCGGGTCGGTCGAGATGCGCCAGTGCTCGACGATCTCGTCACCGTCGAACAGGCCCAGGACCGTGTGGGTGTTGCCCACGTCGATGGTGAGGAGCACCTGTTACACCGCCTCGCGCAGGTCGAGACCGATGTCCAGGATCGGGGAGGAGTGCGTCAGGGCGCCGACGGCCAGGTAGTCCACGCCGGTCTGCGCGTACGCCCGGGCGGTGTCCAGGGTCAGGCGGCCCGAGGACTCCAGCACCGCGCGGCCGGCCACCAGGGCCACGGCCTCGGCGGTCTGCTCGACCGTGAAGTTGTCCAGCAGGATCAGGTCGGCGCCCGCCTTCAGCACCTCGTCGACCTGCTCCAGGGTGTCGACCTCGACCTCGATCGGGACCTCCGGGAAGGCCTCCCGTACGGCCTGGAAGGCCTGCGCGACGCCGCCGGCCGCCACCACGTGGTTGTCCTTGACCAGCGCGGCGTCCGACAGCGACATCCGGTGGTTGACGCCGCCGCCGCAGCGGACCGCGTACTTCTCCAGCGAGCGCAGGCCCGGCGTGGTCTTGCGGGTGTCGCGCACCTTGGCCGTGGTGCCCTCCAGGACGTCAGCCCAACGGCGGGTGGCCGTCGCGATGCCCGACAGCCGGCACAGGATGTTCAGCGCGCTGCGCTCCGCCGTGAGCAGGTCACGGGTGTGCGCGCGGACGGACAGCAGCAGCTGCCCGGCCTCGACGGTGTCGCCGTCCTCCGCGTGCCGCTCCACCTCGAAGGCCTCGGTGCAGACCACCGAGAACACGGCCTCGGCGATGCGCAGACCGGCCACGACCCCGTTCTCGCGGGCGACGAAGTCGGCGACGGCCTCGGCGTCCTCGGGCACCGTGGCCACGGTGGTGACGTCCACGCCGCCGTCCAGGTCCTCGGAGAGCGCCATGTGGGCGATGTCCTCGACCTCGATGGGGTCCAGGCCCGCGTCGGCGAGCAGCTGGGCCAGCGCCGGGTCCAGGCCGCTCTCCTCGCCGTCGCCGCAGCCGCAGTCGTCGCCGCAGCCGCCGTCGTTCTGGTCGATCAGGGGAAGTTCGGGGGTGCTCACGGTCACTGCTCCAGGCTCGGGGGGTTCAGGGGTTCCACTGCGGGGAAGTCCGCGGAGTCGGTGGGGACGACGACCAGGGCCCGCTTCTCGGTCGCCGAGAGGCGCACGACGAGATGGCGGCGCCAGTCGGCATCGTCGCGGTCCGGGTGGTCCTCGCGCCAGTGGCAGCCGCGGGTCTCCACGCGCCGCTCGGCGGCGGCGACCAGGACCCGCGCCACGCACAGCAGGTTCGTGGCCTCCCAGGTGTCCACGCCCGGCTCGGCGGTCTTGCCGTGCGCTTCGAGGTCGTTCAGGGCGGTCGCGTACAGCGCTTCGAGGGCGCCGGCCGCCGTGCTCAGCGACGCGGCGGAACGGAGCACGCCCGCGCCGTCCGTCATGATCCGCTGGATCTCGTGCCGCGCCGCGGCGGGCTGGAGCGGGCCGGTCGCGGGCACCGGGACGACCGGATCGGCGCTGTCGTACCGCTGGGTGATGATGTCCTCGGCGATCCGCTCGGCGAAGACCAGGCCCTCCAGCAGGGAGTTCGAGGCGAGCCGGTTCGCGCCGTGCACCCCGGTGCAGGCGACCTCGCCGCAGGCGTACAGGCCGCGGACGGTGGTCCGCCCCTGCAGGTCGGTCCGTACGCCGCCGGACGCGTAGTGCGCGGCGGGCGCGACCGGGATCGGCTCGGTCACCGGGTCGATGCCGTGGGCCCGGCAGGCGGCGAGGATCGTCGGAAAGCGCTGCTCCCACATCTCGGCGCCGAAGTGCCGGGCGTCCAGGAACATGTGCTGCGCGCCCTGCTCCTGCATGCGGCGCATGATGCCCTTGGCGACGATGTCGCGCGGGGCCAGCTCGGCGAGCTCGTGCTGGCCGACCATGAAGCGCACGCCATCCGCGTCGACGAGGTACGCGCCCTCGCCCCGGACCGCCTCCGACACCAGCGGCTGCTGCCCCTCGGCCTCCGGGCCGAGGAACAGCACCGTCGGATGGAACTGCACGAATTCGAGGTCGGAGACCTCCGCGCCGGCGCGCAGCGCGAGCGCCACGCCGTCACCGGTGGACACCGACGGGTTGGTGGTGGCCGAGAACACCTGGCCCATGCCGCCGGTCGCGAGGATCACGGCGGGCGCGTGGACCGCGCCGACCCCGTCGTGCTGGCCCTCGCCCATGACGTGCAGCGTGACGCCGGCCGTACGGCCCTGCGCGTCCTGGAGCAGGTCCAGTACGAGCGCGTTCTCCACCGTCTCGATGCCCGCGGCCTGGACCGCCTCGACGAGCGCCCGCGAGATCTCGGCGCCCGTGGCGTCGCCGCCCGCGTGCGCGATCCGGCGGCGGTGGTGGCCGCCCTCGCGGGTCAGCTCTATCTCGCCGGTCTCCTCGGAGGTGTCGAAGACCGCGCCCGTGGCCATCAGCCGGCGCACCGCGTCGGGGCCCTCGGTGACGAGCAGCCGCACGGCCGCCTCGTCGCACAGGCCCGCGCCCGCGACCAGGGTGTCGTCCAGGTGCTGCTCGGGGGTGTCGCCCTCGCCGAGGGCCGCGGCGATCCCGCCCTGGGCCCAGCGGGTGGAGCCGTCGTCGAGCCTGGCCTTGGTGACCACGACCGTACGGCGGCCCCCGGCGGCGCAGCGCAGCGCGGCCGTCAGGCCCGCCACGCCGGAACCGACGACCACGACATCGGCGTCGAGGGACCAGCCGGGGGCCGGTGCGTGCAGCCGTATGCCGGTGCCCGCTTCCGCGCCGTCCGAGGGGATGCCTCTGCCTGGGGTGCTCACGAGTGTGCTCCGAACTCCAATGGGATGTTGTCGATCAGCCGGGTCGTGCCCACCTTCGCCGCGACGGCCAGCACGGCCTGCCCGGTGAAGTCGGGTCCGGCCTCGGTGAAGTCCTTCGGGTCCACCAGCGCCAGGTAGTCCAGCACGAGCGGCGGCTCGTGGCGGCCCGCCTCCTCCAGGACGTGGCGCGCGGCGGCCCGTACGGCGTCCGGCAGCCCCCCGCCCGCCGCCGAGACGGCGTGCGCGTCGGCGGAGGCGCGGATCTCGCCGAGCCGCGCCAGCGCGGTGGCCCGCTCGTCGCTGGCCGGGGCGGCCTCGGCGCGGGCGCGCAGCGCCGCCTGCGCGGCGAGCCGGTCCTGTCCGGCGAACAGGGCGCGGGACAGCGCCAGGGCGGTCTGCCGCTCGGCGGGGGAGAGGTAGCGGTTGCGGGACGACAGCGCGAGCCCGTCCTCCTCGCGGACGGTCGGCACGCCGACCACCTCGACGGGGAAGTTCAGGTCGGTCACCATCCGCCGGATCAGGGCCAGTTGCTGCGCGTCCTTCTGACCGAAGAGGGCCAGGTCGGGACGGGTCAGGTGGAGCAGCTTGGCGACGACGGTCAGCATCCCGTCGAAGTGGCCGGGGCGGGTGGCCCCTTCGAGTCGCTCGCCCATGGGGCCGGCGCTGATCCGCACCTGCGGGTCGCCGCCCGGGTAGACCTCCTCGACGGACGGCGCGAACACCGCGTCGGCGCCCGCCCCTTCGGCGATCCGCAGGTCCGCGTCGAGGGTGCGCGGATAGCGGTCGAGGTCCTCGCCCGCCCCGAACTGCAGCGGGTTGACGAAGACGGTGACCACGACCTGCCCCTCGGGCCCGGCCAGCTCGCGCGCCGTTCGCACCAGGGTGGCGTGGCCCTCGTGCAGGGCGCCCATGGTCATCACCACGGCCCGGCGGCCGGTGCGCGGGAGCGCCAGGAGCTCCCCGGCGGTGTCGATCAGCAGCTCGCTCACTGGTCCCCGCCCCCGGTGCCGGTGACGGTGCCGGGGCCGGCGTCGTCCGCGAGGACACCGAGCAGGTCCTCGGCGAGTTCGGGCTTGAGCAGACCGTGCGCGAGGGCCCGGTCGGCGGTGGTGCGGGCCATCGCCAGGTACCCGGCGACCGTGCCGGGCGCGTGCCTGCGCAGCTCCGAGACGTGCGCGGCGACCGTACCGGCGTCACCGCGGGCCACCGGCCCGGTCAGGGCGCCGTCACCGGAGCGCAGGGCGTTGTCGAGGGCCGCGCCGAGCAGCGGGCCGAGCATCCGGTCGGGGTGCTCGACCCCGGCCTTGTGGAGAAGCTCCATCGACTGGGCGACCAGCGTGACGAGGTGGTTCGCGCCGAGGGCGAGAGCCGCGTGGTAGAGCGGACGGCTCTCCTCCGCGATCCACTCGGGCTCCCCGCCCATCTCGATGACCAGGGCCTCGGCGGCGAGCCGCAGCTCCTCGGGGGCGGTGACGCCGAAGGAGCAGCCGGCCAGGCGCTGCACGTCGACCTCGGTACCGGTGAAGGTCATCGCGGGGTGCAGGGCCAGCGGCAGACCGCCCGCGCGGCGCGCCGGGTCCAGCACGGCGGTCCCGTACCGCCCCGAGGTGTGGACGAGGAGCTGCCCGGGCCGGATCGCGCCGGTCTCGGCGAGACCCTCCACGAGGGACGGCAACGCGTCGTCGGGCACGGTCAGCAGGACGAGGTCGGCCAGCTCCAGCACCTGGGCGGGCGGTACGAGCGGTACGTCGGGCAGCATCCGCGCGGCGCGGCGCACGGACGCGTCGGAGACTCCGGAGACGGCGACGGGCCGGTGCCCGGCCTGCTGGAGCGCGCGGGCCAGCGCCGGACCGACGCGGCCGGCTCCGACGACGCCGACGGCGAGCCGGGCAGGGCGCGGCTGCTGTGATGAGTTCACGCGGGGAGGGCCTTCCGTTCCAGTCCGCGGGGGGTACCGGACGTTACGCGGCCATGCTAGCTCCTGGCCCATTGGCGGGTCGGCGGCGACAGGGGCGAGGATCGGACCCCATGAGCGACGACACCGAGAACACGGAACGCACGAGGCGGCTGGTGGCGGCCTGGCGCGGGGCCGAGCGCAAGCTCTCCCGCAGCCTGCTGGAACCCACGGTCGGGGAGCTGCTCGCCCCGCTCGCCGGAGCCCCGTACGACATGGACGCACCCGCCGACGCGTACGGCGACGGGGTCGTGGAAGCGCTGGAGCGCAGGGTGGCGCAGCTGCTGGGGACCCAGGACGCCGCGTTCTTCCCGACGGGGACGATGGCGCAGCAGATCGCGCTGCGGTGCTGGGCCGGCCGGACCGGGAACCCGGTGGTGGCCCTGCACCCGCTGAGCCATCCGGAGAAGTGGGAGGGCCAGGCCCTGTCGGCCGTGTCCGGGCTGCGGGTGGTGCACCCGACGACGGAGGCGCGCCAGCCGACGCCCGCGGAGGTCACGGAGCTGCGCGAACCCTTCGGCACCCTGATGCTGGAGCTGCCCCTGCGGGACGCGGGCTTCCTCCTGCCCTCCTGGGAGGAGCTGGAGGCCCTGGTCGACGCGGCCCGCGAACGGGAGGCGGTGGTCCACTTCGACGGGGCCCGGCTGTGGGAGTCCACCGTCCACTTCGGGCGCACCCTGCCGGAGATCGCCGCGCTGGCGGACTCGGTGTACGTCTCCTTCTACAAGTCGCTGGGCGGCCTGAGCGGGGCCGCGCTGGCGGGCTCGTGGGAGTTCGTGGAGGAGACCCGGGTCTGGCGCCACCGGTACGGCGGCCAGATCTTCCGGCAGTTCCCGCAGGCCCTGTCCGCGCTGGCGGGACTGGAGCGGGAGCTGCCGCGCCTGCCGCAGTACGTCGCCCAGGCGCGGGTGGTGGCGGGCGCGCTGAGCACGGCGTTCGCGGAGTCGGGGGTCCCGTGGTCCCGGATCCACCCGCAGGAGCCGCACACCCACCAGTTCCAGGTGTGGCTCCCGTACGAGGCGGACCGCCTGACGGAGGCGGGCCTGCGCCAGGCGGAGGAGACGGGCACCGTCCTCTTCCGCCGGTGGTCCCCCGACGGGCCGCCGGGTCTGTCGGTGACGGAACTGGAGATCACCGCACCGGGGCTGTCCTGGACGGAGTCCGACGTGAAGGAGGCGGTGGCGGCCTTCGTGGCCCGGCTGTAGGGGGTGTCGGGGGCGGCGGAGCCCGAAACACCGAATTCCGGGAAAGTCACCGGCCGGGCCGGTCACGGGGATACCGTCCCTTCACGGAAAATGACCGGCCACCGTGCCCGGAGGAGACACCATGACCGCACCGACCGCGTGGCAGAAGTCCTCGTTCTGCGGTGAGGGCGACGCCTGCGTCTACGTCGCCACCGCCCCCGGCGCCCTCGTCCGCGTCGCCGACCGCGTCGACCCGGCCCATCTCGTGCTCGCCACCACCCAGGCCGCCTGGGCCGACTTCCTGCGCGCCGTCAAGGAGACCGCCGCGCCGTAACCCCTCACCCTGAGGGAGTTTTGTCCGATTAGCGCGTATCTTCGGCCCATGCCCACGCCCTACGGATCCCGCGGCGGCATGGCGTTCAGCGCGGCTGAGCTGCACGTGCTCAGGCGCCTCCTCGCCCACGCCCTCCAGCCCTCCTCGGCCCCCCTGACGACTCCGTCGGCCCTGACGGCCGCGGAGGTCCAGGACTGCCTGCACCTCGCGCAGTCGGTGGACGACGCGGTCCTGGAGGCGGGCCGGCTCAGAGCCTTCCTCCTGGCGGATCTGGCCCGCTACCGGGGGGCCCTGCCCGGCAGCCTCCCGGGCTACCTGGAGCTGCTCCAGGACGCCCTGGCCGCCGGCTACGAGCCGGTCCCCGACGACCTGGCCGCCCTGCGCGCGCTGCGCGCCAACCCGGTCGCGGCCGCGCTGCTGGAGCGGGCCCAGGGCGTCGCGGAGCGCTCCGTACGTCGTCGCCTGTCGACGACCCCCGCACCCCGCACGCGGCTGCTCGCCCTGGCCGGCCGCAAGGAGGAGCCGTCGCGGCCGGCGCCGCAGCCGAAGGAGCCGCCGCGTCCCGAGCGGCCGGTCCCGACCCCCGGCGAGGTCTTCCCGCCGCGGCGCAAGCCCACCTCGCCCCCGGCGGCCGGGCTGGCGTGCGGGTAGTGCTGTGACCGGAGAGGTTCACCGCGTCGCGGCGCCCGGCACGGCACCTCGCCGCGTTGTCGGACCGCGCAGGTACGTCCAGTACGAGCCGCGGCCCTCCGCCTTGCGATGCACCGCACCGGACGCCGCGACCCGGCAAACCTCTCCGGCCACAGCACTCGCTAGTCTGAGGGCATGGACTACGTCTCCGCGCTCGTGCCCCCCATCGCGATGGCCGCGTTCTTCATCGCTCTCGTCGTGACGATCGTGAAGAGCCAGGGCGGCTCCAACAAGGCCAAGGAGGACGCGGCGGTCGACGCCGTGATCGCCCGGGCCGAAGCCGCCCAGCAGCAGAAGTAAGCCTCCGGGCAGGAGTGAGGCCGCACCGGCCGTACTCCTGCCCGACTTCGACGGGGCGTCCCCGGAATGTCGCCGCGCGTTACCGGGTGAATAGTCGGGCAATTCCGCACAACTCGCACTATCGTGCTGTTGTGCCTCGCCCCTTGGGAGAACTCGAAGACGCCGTCATGACGCGGGTGTGGCAGTGGAACCGCCCGGTCACTGTTCGCGAAGTGCTGGAAGACCTCCAGCAGGAACGGTCCATCGCGTACACCACGGTCATGACCGTTATGGACAATCTTCATCAGAAGGGCTGGGTCCGCCGGGAAGCCGAAGGCCGCGCCTATCGATATACGGCGGTCTCCACCCGCGCCGCCTACTCGGCCGCACTGATGAACGAAGCCTGGTCGACGAGCGACAACCCGGCGGCCGCCCTGGTCGCCTTCTTCGGCATGATGTCGGCGGAACAGCGCGAAGCCCTCCGGGACGCCGTACGGGTCGTCCAGCACGACGACGAGTCCGCCGCCGACGTCCCCGCCCCGCCCCCCGCCGCATCCCCCGCCGCCGGCGAAGCCGCCGCTCCCGGCGAAGTCCGGGGGGACTCCGCCGAGCGCCCGGCGGAGCCGGGGCGATAACGTCCGCAGCCATGGGAGAGTTTTCCACTGCACATGCAGAAACAGTGACGATCCGCCGTGCCCGCACCGGTGATGTTCCCGCGCTGCGTCGCCTCCTCGACCAGTACGTGCAGCAGCGGATCCTGCTCGACAAAGCGCCGGTCGTCCTTTACGAGGACATCCAGGAGTTCTGGGTCGCGGAACGCGACCGCGACGGTCAGGTGGTCGGCTGCGGCGCTCTCCACGTGATGTGGGAAGACCTGGCCGAAGTGCGCACTCTCGCCGTCGACCGCGAGTTGAAGGGCGCCGGCGTCGGTCACCAGGTGCTGGAGCAGTTGTTGCGGACGGCCCGCACCCTCGGGGTGAGCCGGGTTTTCTGCCTGACCTTCGAAGTGGACTTCTTCGCGAAGCACGGCTTCGTCGAGATCGGGGAGACTCCGGTCGAGACCGATGTGTACATGGAGCTGCTGCGTTCCTATGACGAGGGCGTCGCGGAGTTCCTCGGTCTCGAACGAGTGAAGCCGAACACCTTGGGCAACAGTCGGATGCTTCTGCACCTCTGATCGATGGCCTTGGCTTTTCCCGCCCTCGGCACACCTGTGGCCTATGTCCGAATCGCGCACGTTTCCCGCCCCGTAGTGGTCTCGAACCTCTCCCCGGGGGTTTGTGTTTTCCACGCAAAAGCGGTTTCCTTTCCGCGTACTGCTTTTCGATGAAAGGAAATCCCGGTGGCACAGAAGGTTCAGGTCCTTCTTGTCGACGACCTCGACGGTGGCGAGGCGGACGAGACGGTGACGTTCGCTCTGGATGGCAAGACCTACGAGATCGACCTCACCACCGCCAACGCTGAAAAGCTCCGCGGTCTGCTCGACCCGTACACCAAGGGCGGCCGCCGCACCGGTGGCCGTGCCACCGCGGCGCGCGCCAAGGGCCGCGGCGGCGCGACGGCCGCCAACCCGGACACCGCGCTCATCCGGGCGTGGGCGAAGGACAACGGCTGGAACGTGAACGACCGCGGCCGCGTCCCGGCCGAGATCCGCGAGGCCTACGAGAAGGCCAACGGCTGACAAGCCGCTGACGTAAGACGCCCCAGGCGGGCCCGGTGGCATTCCGTCGCCGCCGCGGCCACCAGGCGTACGAGATCGGGCCCGGCCGTGCCTTTTCCAGGACGGGGCCCGACGGCCCTTCCCTGCCCGGGCAGGGCCGGCAGCAGTGCCTCACACCCCTGCTCGGGGGGTCGCAGCCACACGGCGGCTCCCCGAGGGCTGTCCCGCACGGACATCCCCGGGGGAGCCGGGGCGGTGATCCTGCCCCCCGCACCCAGGGCGGCGAGATCCAGGGCGACCCCGCCCCATTCGAGCCAGTCGAGCAGCCCGTCCAGCTCCTCTGCGCTCCCCGCGGCCACCAGGAACCGCATCCGGCGCCCCATGAGCGCCACCGGGCCCGTGGCGACCGGCCTGCGCAGCACCGCCGCCCCCGCATCGGACGGCAGCTCCAGCACGTCGAAGCCGATCCCGGTCACGAGCTGGGCGGGCGGGCCGGCGGTGACGGCCCAGCCGAGCACTCTCCCGTACCAGGAGGCGTACGTGTCGCCCTCGGGCGGGACGCGGGGCGTCGGGACGGTCGGCGGCACGCTCGGCGGAACGGTTACGGCCATGCCCGGAGCAACTGCGCAAACGCCCCGGGGTTACGGTCGGAGTGACGCTCCGCACCCGTTCCTGAGCGGAACGTAAACGTCCGCGGCGGCGGAGTCCCACATTCGGGACGCAGTCGTGTTCGCCCTCAGCGGAGGGAAGTGGTGCGATCGGCATGGAGTGTCAGCCCTTACGGGTAAGACATTGCCTAGTGGATCGGGGCGACACGCTGATTTGAGCGGCTTCCGTTCGCCGTCGGCGTACACGCATGACGGGTATCTGCCTGGCCTGCGGGAACATCGTCTCGCACCATCGAGTTGGAGCAGTTGTCGGCGCTTCAAGCCGGTTTTCCCGCTGATGCAGGGGTGAGCCGTGGACGGATGTCGGCAGTTGGAATGAGCTGTCCCGCCTCACGGGACTAGCATGCGGAAGGACAGGGCGGGGACCGACCCCGAACTGCCCGACCGCTCTGAGGAGCGATAAACGATGTTCGAGAGGTTCACCGACCGCGCGCGGCGGGTTGTCGTCCTGGCTCAGGAAGAAGCCCGGATGCTCAACCACAACTACATCGGCACCGAGCACATCCTCCTGGGCTTGATCCACGAGGGTGAGGGTGTCGCCGCTAAGGCCCTGGAGAGCCTCGGGATTTCGCTCGAGGCTGTTCGCCAGCAGGTTGAGGAGATCATCGGTCAGGGGCAGCAGGCCCCGTCCGGCCACATCCCCTTCACCCCGCGGGCGAAGAAGGTCCTGGAGCTTTCGCTCCGAGAGGCCCTCCAGCTCGGCCACAACTACATCGGCACCGAGCACATCCTGCTCGGCCTGATCCGCGAGGGCGAGGGCGTCGCCGCCCAGGTCCTCGTGAAGCTGGGCGCCGATCTCAACCGAGTCCGGCAGCAGGTCATCCAGCTGCTCTCCGGCTACACCGGCGGGGGCAAGGAGTCGGCCACGGCCGGCGGCCCGGCCGAGGGCACGCCCTCGACCTCGCTCGTCCTGGACCAGTTCGGCCGCAACCTCACCCAGGCGGCCCGCGAATCCAAGCTCGACCCGGTCATCGGGCGCGAGAAGGAGATCGAGCGGGTCATGCAGGTGCTGTCCCGCCGCACCAAGAACAACCCGGTCCTCATCGGCGAGCCCGGCGTCGGCAAGACCGCCGTCGTCGAGGGCCTGGCCCAGGCGATCGTCAAGGGCGAGGTCCCCGAGACCCTCAAGGACAAGCACCTCTACACGCTTGACCTCGGTGCCCTGGTCGCCGGTTCCCGCTACCGCGGTGACTTCGAGGAGCGCCTGAAGAAGGTCCTCAAGGAGATCCGCACCCGCGGCGACATCATCCTGTTCATCGACGAGCTCCACACCCTCGTGGGTGCGGGCGCCGCCGAGGGCGCGATCGACGCCGCCAGCATCCTCAAGCCCATGCTGGCCCGTGGTGAGCTCCAGACCATCGGTGCCACCACGCTGGACGAGTACCGCAAGCACCTCGAGAAGGACGCGGCCCTTGAGCGCCGCTTCCAGCCGATCCAGGTGGCGGAGCCTTCCCTCCCCCACACGATCGAGATCCTCAAGGGCCTGCGCGACCGCTACGAGGCCCACCACCGCGTCTCCATCACGGACGAGGCCCTCGTCCAGGCGGCGACGCTGGCGGACCGGTACATCTCGGACCGCTTCCTCCCGGACAAGGCGATCGACCTGATCGACGAGGCCGGCTCCCGGATGCGCATCCGTCGGATGACCGCGCCGCCGGACCTCCGCGAGTTCGACGAGAAGATCGCGGGCGTGCGCCGCGACAAGGAGTCGGCCATCGACTCCCAGGACTTCGAGAAGGCAGCTTCCCTCCGCGACAAGGAGAAGCAGCTGCTGGCGGCGAAGACCAAGCGCGAGAAGGAATGGAAGGCCGGCGACATGGACGTCGTCGCCGAGGTCGACGGCGAGCTCATCGCCGAAGTCCTCGCGACCGCGACCGGCATTCCCGTCTTCAAGCTCACCGAGGAGGAGTCCTCGCGACTGCTCCGCATGGAGGACGAGCTCCACCGCCGGGTCATCGGCCAGAAGGACGCCATCAAGGCGCTCTCCCAGGCGATCCGCCGTACCCGTGCGGGTCTGAAGGACCCGAAGCGCCCGGGTGGCTCGTTCATCTTCGCCGGTCCGTCCGGTGTCGGTAAGACCGAGCTCTCCAAGACGCTCGCCGAATTCCTCTTCGGCGACGAGGACGCGCTGATCTCCCTCGACATGTCGGAGTTCAGCGAGAAGCACACGGTTTCCCGTCTCTTCGGTTCGCCCCCCGGCTACGTGGGCTACGAAGAGGGCGGCCAGCTCACCGAGAAGGTGCGCCGCAAGCCGTTCTCCGTCGTCCTCTTCGACGAGGTCGAGAAGGCCCACCCGGATATCTTCAATTCCCTTCTCCAGATCCTGGAGGACGGTCGCCTGACCGACTCCCAGGGCCGGGTCGTGGACTTCAAGAACACGGTCATCATCATGACGACCAACCTGGGTACCCGGGACATCTCGAAGGGGTTCAACCTGGGCTTCGCGGCGCAGGGCGACACCAAGACCGGATACGACCGGATGAAGGCGAAGGTCAACGAAGAGCTCAAGCAGCACTTCCGGCCCGAGTTCCTCAACCGTGTCGACGACACGGTCGTCTTCCACCAGCTCACCGAGGAAGACATCATCCAGATCGTCGACCTGATGATCGCCAAGGTCGACGAGCGCCTCAAGGACCGCGACATGGGCATCGAGCTGAGCGGTGACGCGAAGCTCCTGCTCGCCAAGCGGGGCTACGACCCGATCCTGGGTGCCCGGCCGCTGCGCCGGACCATCCAGCGCGAGATCGAGGACATCCTGTCGGAGAAGATCCTCTTCGGCGAGCTGCGCCCCGGTCACATCGTGGTCGTCGGCAAGGAGGGTGAGGGCGAAGAGGCCAAGTTCACCTTCCGCGGCGAGGAGAAGTCGGCCCTGCCGGACCTGCCCCCGATCGAGGCCACGGGCTCCGGCCCGGACCTCTCCAAGGGTGCGTAAGCGCTAGGCGCTGATCCAGAGCGGTACGAAGGGGCGGCCCGGAACCCACGAGGTTCCGGGCCGCCCCTTCGTCATGGCTGGGACTCCTCCTGCAGCTCCAACAGGGCCACCCCGGGGAAGCGGCTGCGCAGCCGCTCCTCGACGGCGGGATCGACCTCCTCGTACGGGTACACGTACACCTCCTGGAGCGAGAACAGGCCGGGGCACCGCACGAGGCCGCCCAGCGTCTCGGCCGGCAGGGCGAGCTCCTGGAGGTGCATGAGCAGGGAGAGCTCGTACCAGGCGGCCGGTGCGACGGGGCGCCACGCGTGGCCGAGCTGCAGGCGGCGCAGGGTGCGCAGCCGACCCAGGCCCGCGAGGTCGCCGGGGGCGTGCTGGAGCTCGATCTCCTCCAGGGGCGCCGAGGGGTCCACACAGTGGAAGGACCACGGGGCGTGGTCCCCGGCCAGGGTGAGGCTGCGCAGCCGGGGCCAGGAAGCCGTGGCCGGTCCGAGGTCCGGACGGCGGCCCGGGGACAGGGTGACCTCCTCCAGGGGCAGCCCGTACAGCCCGCTCAGGTCCTCCAGCTCGGGCCAGGCATCGATGCTCAGCCGTCGCAGCGAACCGTGGCCCCGCAGGAACTCCACGTCGGCCCCGCCGGCGAAGTGGAGCAGGGACAGCGCCGACACGGGGAAGCGGCGCAGGAAGGCGGACAGGGCCGCGCGGGACACGTGCCGGCCGATGATCAGACCGGGCGGGCCGGTGAACCCGGACAGGGCCAGGAGCTGGTCGTCCGAGGTGACGATGAGCCGCTCGGGGGCCGGGTCCAGGGGGGCGATCACCTCCTCGGCGTACCGCGCGAGGTCGAAGCGGCTCCAGAACCCGGCCAGCAGCTCCCGCGCCGGTTCCGAAGGGTGAACGGCGTACCGGGCCAGGAAGGGGAGCGCCTCGTCGGAACCGGTGCCCGCCGCAGCGATGATCGTGTACGCGGCGGGGGCCTCGTCGTCGAGGTCGTCCGGGCCCGGCAGCACCTCCAGGATCAGGGGGCCGACCCGGGCCAGAGACGTGGCCGCCTCGTTGTCCCTCGGGGGGACGAGCGCACGGGCAGCCGTCGTGACCTCCTCCCGCAGCCGGGAGTCCAGCTCGGCCGCCTCCTCCAGGCAGGCGTAGGCGAGGAGCGCCGCACGCGGCGATCCCTCTCCCCGTTTCAGCAGGTCGTTCATGATCTCGGCGCGGTCCCGGGGGCGGCCCTGGGCCACCGCCATGCGGATGACGTCCTCCCACTGGTCGTCCTCGGCGTGCCGGGTCAGCTCCCCGAGGCCGCCCTCGTCCAGGGCCGCCCGCGCGCCCAGGAAGTCCTGGAAGGTGCGGTGGACGAACTCGACGGTGTCGACCGTGGGGGCCCGCAGCAGGCCGGTGCGCTCCAGGAAGTGCCGGAACACGGCCGGCGCGTCCCCCAGGGCGCGGGCGGCCGGTACGGAGGGCAGCGCGTCCGCGATGAGGGCCTCGGCCCGGGTGCGGTCCATCTCGGTGCGCCCGTTGCGGATCAGCCAGTACGCGAGCCGCTGGAGCAGCTGGAGCTGGGGCTCCTCGGCCAGGTACGGCAGCCGCAGCAGGCGCTCGCGGTCGCGCCGGTCCAGCAGCATCGACAGGGCCGCCGAGTACAGCTCCTTGCGGCCCGAGGGCAGGAAGCCCCGGCGCTCGCGGTGCAGGGCGCAGATGAGCCCGCACAGCAGCGGGTTGGTGGCCAGCCGGGCCAGGTCCGGCTTGCTGCGCACGGCGTTCAGCAGCTGCTCCCGGTACTCCGGCGGGGCGTGGTCGGCGGCGGCGTGCCAGCGTTCGATGAAGGCCCGTACGTGGGCCCGGCTCATCGGGGCCAGGGTCACCTCGGAGAACTCGACGTCGGCGAGCCAGTCGTGCCGGACGGCCGAAGGGCGGGAGGTGACCAGCCAGCGGTTGCCGGGGAAGGCGGTGATCAGGTCGGCCAGCCAGTCCCGGGCGGGGCCCCGCTCGGCCTCCGGGATCTCGTCGATGCCGTCGACCAGCAGCAGGGCGCGGCCGTCGCGCAGGACGCGGCCCTCCCAGCCTTCGGGGGCTTCGCCGGCCAGGGGGGAGCCGGCGAGGAAGTCGCGGGGCGCGGGCAGTCGCTCGCCGTGCCGGGTGAGGGTGCGCAGGGGCAGGACGAACGGGACGGGTCCGCCCGGTTCGCGGGCGGCGGAGACGGCCAGCCACTGGATCAGGGTGGTCTTCCCCGATCCGGCCTCGCCGCGCAGCAGGGCCCGCCGGTGCTCGGTGAGGAGTTGCTCGGCGGGCAGGACGCGGGGGGCGGCGCTCCCGTCGGGCCCCGGGCCCCAGGGGGTGGGCGGCGGCGGTCCGGCGACCTCCAGGCTCACGTACGCCGCGTCCAGCGGCCAGCGGGCGGAGCCGGGGGCCAGGTCCAGGCCGAAGATGGTGAGCGTGCGGTGGCGGTGGGCCAGGTAGGAGAGGTAGCGGGTCTCGAAGGCGCTGTCGCGGGCGTCCTGGCGGGGGATCCGGGTCAGCAGCTCGTCCACCTTGGCGATGGTCTCGGCGTGCAGCCGGGACTGTTCGACGAGGGTCGCCGCGACGAAGGTGGAGCGCTGGGTGAAGAAGTTCAGGATGTGCAGGCAGGCCAGGTCGACCAGGCGGGCGTGGAAGAGTTCGGCGTCCCGGGAGAGCCCGGTCTGGGGGGCCGCGGCCCGGAGCCTGCGGGCGAAGGCCCTCGGTCCGAGGCTGACGGCCTCCACGTCGGAGAGGGTGAGGTCGCCCAGCGCGTGCAGGGTCGCGGCGAGGGCGGCCGACACGCCGGCCTCCTCGCAGGGCGGGAGGGGCCGTTCGCCGGGGGCCCGTAAGGCCTCCCGGACCAGGTGGCCGGCGAGCTTGTCGAGGTCCGCGGCGTCGAGGTCGCGCTTCTCGCGCCGGGCCAGGTAGGAGGAGATGCGCAGGGGCCGGTCCACCAGGCCCGCGCCCGCCCCCTCTCCCTGGAAGAGCTTCTTGACGAGAGGGGCCACGACCCCCGACGCCAGCCGGATCCCCACCACCGATGCGTCCACGACGGGAGCGTAGTTGCGGTTGCCCGCCGATGGTCCCGGATCGGCGGGGCGAAGGTCCTGAACCGGTGACAAGCCGCACAGGGCAAATCGGACGTACTAGGTGGTTTCGTAGATCCAATGGGTTCAGCGGCGGGGGAGGGCCTGCCTGGGTCCACGGGCGGGAGCCGTCAACGGGCCACGTCACACGGCCCCGACTACGAGCTCCGGTAGTAACCGGGACATTTGGGGAAGTCAGGGACCTCGGGTTACCAAAGGTGGGCCAACCCGGCACACGCCGCATCGTGCCGGGTCGCTTCATGCCCTGTCGGGCGTGACCCGTCCTCGTTCCCGGCCCCGGAGGTCTGCTTCATGTCCGCGAAGCGCGTCAGCACCCGTCCTACCCGTCTCGCCGTCGGCGCCACCGCTCTCGGTGCGGCGCTGGCCCTCGGGGCGGGCACGACCGCCGCGTTCGCCGACACCGCGCCGAAGGCCGCTCAGGCCGTCGTCACCGCCGACAAGGCCGCCTCCGCGAAGAGCGGCCTGTGGGACAAGCCGCTCGACAAGTACACGCTGTCGGCGACCTTCGGCAAGGGCGGCAGCATGTGGTCGCACAAGCACTCCGGCCAGGACTTCGCCGTCCCCGTCGGCACCCCGGTCAAGGCCGCGGCCGCCGGCGTCGTCGTCAAGGCGGGCCCGAACGGTGGCGGCGACGGTCCGGCGTACGGCAACGCCATCGTGATCAAGCACGCCAACAACACGTACTCGCAGTACGCGCACCTCTCGCGGATCCAGGTCAGGATCGGCCAGAAGGTCGCCGTCGAGCAGCGGATCGCCCTGTCGGGCAACACCGGCAACTCCAGCGGCCCGCACCTGCACTTCGAGATCCGGACCACCCCGAACTACGGCTCGGCCGTGAACCCGGTGGCCTTCCTGCGCAAGGTCGGCGTCACCATCTGACCCGCCCTGTGCGTCCTGCGCCTGTCCGCCTGACCCGCCCGAGCCGGCCGGGTCAGGTGAGCAGCCAGGCGTGGGCCGGCTTCGTCTCCGGGCCGAGCTTGCCCTCCTTGTAGGCGGCGGCCTGCTCCGGCGTGAAGGCCGTGTCGTAGATCTTGATGTTGTGCAGGGCGCCCTGCCAGGGGCCGGTCCAGATGTTGTGGTGCTTGGAACGGCCCAGCTGGAGCGGGCCCGGTGCCTGCCAGATGGGCGGCACGGGGGTCTCGCCGGCCTTCTTGCCCTCCACGTAGAGGGCGATGTTCTTCTTCTCGGCGTCGTAGGTGGCCATCAGCATGGTGGGCGTCTTGAGCACGGTGACGCCCTCGGCGGTGACGGTCCTCGTGGTCGCCGCGGCGCCCTTGTCGCCGGTCTGCACGCGGAAGATCCAGGCCTGCTTGCCGTTCACCTCGTTCACGCCGAGCTCGAAGGAGAACGACTCCCCGTCGCCCTGGCTGATCGCGATCCGCGAGCCCTTGGTCCCCGAGCTGTAGACGCGCGCCGTGAGCGTGAAGCTCTTGGTCACGTCCACGACCGGCTCGGCGGACTGGGCGTAGGAGTTCCCTGTGCCCTTCCCCACGATCTGGAACCGCTTGCCCAGCGGGCCGACCTGCAAGTCGGGGCCCAGCCGGATGCCGGTCTTGCCGTAGCTGTCGCGCAGCAGCGTCGCGTCACCCTCGACGGTGGCGGTGTACGCCGCGGGGGACTTCGAACCGCCGGGCTCCGGTTCGGCGGTCGCCGAGGGCTGGGCGTCGGCCCCGCCGGAGTCGTCGCCGTTCTGGCCGAGCAGGAAGAAGGTTCCGCCGCCGGCCAGCAGCGCCAGTACGGTCACCCCTCCGCCCAGCATCCACAGCCGCTTCTTGCGCCGCTCGGCGGCCGACCGGTCTGCCATGGCCTCCCAGTCCGGCTGCGGGGTCGGCGACAGGGCCGGGTGGGCGTCCTGGGTGGGGAGGTCCGCCTGGGTCGGGGGCCACTGGCCTGCGGAGGCCTGCTGGTACGGGTTCGGCTGCTGGCCGGGCTGCGGGTAGCCGTAGCCGGCGCCGCCCGACGGGTAGCCGTAGCCGCCCTGGCCGGAGCCCTGTGCGGACGGGCCGGGCGGGAAGCCGTAGCCGCCGCCCTGTGCGGGCGGTCCCGGCGGGAACCCGTATCCGCCGCTCCCGGGAGCGGGCTCGGGCTGCGGGTTGCTCGGGGGGTTCACGGCGTCGGTCATGCCACGGATGCTAAAACACGACCCGCCGGACCGAACCGCCCGGTACCGGCCCCGCATGCCAGGGCGGGTCCGCGGCGGGTCCGCTGCGGCCCCCGGACCGGACCCCTCAGCCCTGCGGCAGCTTGATCACCGGGAAGCTGCCCGTGGCCGTCGGCGCGTGCTCCGGCAGCCACAGCACCGCCACCGCGCCCGCCGCCGCTCCCTCGCGGTCGATGCCGCCCGGAGCCGCCACGTTGCGGAAGGTCAGCCGGGCGCCCAGGACCCGCGCCTGGCCCTCCGCGATCGTCAGCCCCAGCCCGTGGCCCACGCCCGCGCGGTCCGTCGACCCGGTCCGGAACCGGCTCGGCCCCTCGCGCAGAAGCGCCTCCGGGAAGCCCGGCCCGTGGTCCCGGACCCGTACGACCCGGCCCTCGACGTCGACCTGGACCGGCGGCCGGCCGTACCGCGCGGCATTGGCCAGCAGGTTCCCCAGGATCCGCTCCAGGCGCCGCGGGTCGGTGCTGACTATCTCGTCCGCCACGACCCGCACGGTCGCCTCCGGCATCAGCGAGGTCACGCGCCGGCTCACGAACTCGCCCAGGGCCACGTCCTGGAGCTCCGCCCGCTCGGACGCGCTGTCCAGCCGGGCCACCTCCAGTACGTCCTCGACCAGCGCGCGCAGGGCCTGCGCCCGGTCCCGCACCAGCTCGGTCGGCCGCCCCGGAGGCAGCAGCTCCGCCGCCGTGAGCAGGCCCGTCACCGGCGTGCGCAGCTCGTGCGCGATGTCCGCAGTCACCCGCCGCTCGGCTTCGAGCCGCTGCTGGAGGGCGTCGGCCATGGCGTCCACGGCCCGCGCGAGGTCGTCCGTCTCATCGCGTACGACGCCACCGACCGCGTCCCGCACCCGTACGTCGGGATCGCCGTGCGCCACCCGCCGTGCGGCGGCCGCCGCCTTGCGCAGCCTGCTGGAGATCTGCCCGCCGATGAGCACGCCGAGCGCCGAACCGCCGATCACGGCGGCGAGGCCGCCGACGAGCAGGGCGCGGTCCAGGTCGGGGATCAGATCGGTGTTCCTCTGGAACTGCGTGTGCAGCGAGAGCACCTGCCCGTTCCCGAGCGGCACGGCGGCCCACACCTCGGGCCGCCCGTGCGCCGGCTCCTGGATGTACGTACCGCGCCGCCCCGACTGCACCTTGCGCCGCAGCTCGGCGGGCAGCTCCGGGTCGTTGAGCTTGGCGCCCATGGGCGGCTTGCGCCCGGCCTCGGCGTTGCGGGAGATGAACTGCACGCGGTCCAGCTGCACCTCGCGGGCGCTCTCCAGCATCGACACGCGGGCAGCGTTGTGCACGACCAGGCTCAGCGCGACCGTCACGAGGGCGCCCACGGCGGCGATGGCGAGCGTGATCTTCCAGCGGATCCCCGTGCGCAGGGTGAACCGTCTCATGCTTTGAGCTTGTATCCGAAGCCTCGGACCGTCTCGATCCGGTCCTGCCCGATCTTGGTGCGCAGCCGCTGGACGTGGACGTCGACGACGCGGGTGTCACCGCCCCAGTCGTAGTCCCAGACCCGCTCCAGCAGGCGGTCGCGCGACAGTACGGTGCCCGGCGAGGAGGAGAACTCCAGCAGCAGCCGCATCTCGGTCGGCGTCAGCGCCACGGCGGCGCCCGCCTTGCGCACCTCCATGCCCTCGGTGTCCACCTCCAGGTCACCGAAGGAGAGCACCCCGCGCTCCGCGTCCGGACCGCTGTCGGCGGCGCCCGCCGCGCCCGGTCCGCCGTTGCGCGGCCCGCTCGAATGGTCGAAGCGGCGCAGCACGGCCCGGATCCGGGCGACGAGCACGGAGCCGTCGAAGGGCTTGGTGACGTAGTCGTCGGCGCCCGCCTCCAGGCCCAGCACCACGTCGATGGAGTCGGCGCGCGCCGACAGCATGATCACGGGGACGGTGGACTCGTCGCGGATGCGGCGGCACAGGCTCACGCCGTCCATGCCCGGGACCATCACGTCGAGCAGCGCGATGTCGGGGCGGTCGGCGCGGAAGGACTCCAGGCCGGACAGGCCGTCGGGCATGGCGGTGACCACGAACCCGTCGCGCTCCAGCGCCAGGGTCGTGGCCTCACGGATGACGTCGTCGTCCTCCACGAACAGGACATGGGTCTCGGCCATGCGGAAGCCTCGCCTCAGTTCTTCTCTGCTGTGCTCAGTTCTTTTGACTCGTGGCCGGGGCGGGCTGCACCCCGTCGTCGGCCACGTTGCTGTACTCCGAGTGCACTCGGTCCTGCTCGGTGAACTTCTCCCCGTTCCAGCGGTACGTGATCACGTCCTCGCCCGACGGATAGGCGAGCGCGTCGCTCTTTCCGTAGACCTGCTTCGTGACCACCAGGTCGCCCCGGTCGATCTCCGCGTAGACGGGTGGCTGCTCGTCCGAGAACACATTCTCGTACTTCGCGCCGTCCGCTCGGTACACGAAGCTGCCGCGGCCCAGGGCGTCGGCACAGGACAGGACGTTGATGACGACGTCGACGACGGGGCTGCCGGTGACCTTCCCGTAGCTCACGTCCACCGGGTACTCCTTGCCCGTGCAGGGCTTGAGGTCCCGCTTGATCTCGGAGCTGACCTTGGGGTCCGCCTTGAGCAGCGCCACCGGGTCGACCTTCTTGAGGGCGGCGCCGGAGGAGGAGGCCGAGGAGGCGTCGGGCGAGGGGGCGTTCGGGGTGGCCCTGGCCACGGCCTCGCTGCTGCGGGCGGGGCCGCCGTCGCGCAGACCGGTGCCGCCGGTGGCGCAGCCGACCGCGAACACGGCGACGCCGACGAGGACGACCGTCCCCGCCGACATCAGTACCAGGGGGCCTCTGGCGGCGCCGGCCAGGGGAGAGCTCCTGCCGTTCGGACCTTGGCCGTTCAGGCCGCGCACCGCTCACGCCCCTCGTGCCGGCTGGTGTGGTCACCGCGCTCCAGCGCCCGCATGTCCAAGTCCCGGCTCTCCAGTTCCTGCCGGAGGCGGGCCAGCGCGCGGTGCAGAGTGCTCTTCACGGTTCCCGCCGACATCCCGAGCGCCGCGGCCGTCTCCTCGGTGCTCATCTGCTCCCAGTGTCGCAGCACGACCACGCTGCGCTGCTTGGGCGCGAGCACCTTGAGGATGTCCATGAGCAGGGCGCGGTCGGCGCGCTGGTCGGAGCCGTCCTCGACGGAGGCGTCCGGGAGCTGCTCGGTGGGGACCTCTTCGAGCTTGCGGGCGCGCCACCACTCGGTGCGCGTGTTGATCATGACCCGGCGGAGGTAGGCGTCGGCGAGGGACTTGTCGGCGATGCCGTCCCAGCGGCCGTAGGTGCGCACGAGGGCGGTCTGCAGGAGGTCCTGCGCGTCGGTCGGGTCCGGGACCAGGCGCCGGGCACTGCGCAGCAGCGCGTCCTGCCGGGTGCGTACGTACTCCTCGAATTCGAGTACCTCGCCGTGCGCCATCTCAGACCGCCTCCGCTACCGTCCACCCGTTCATCCCCTGCCTTACGGATCTGAAGGTACGGAGGGGTTGTCACGGGCCTGTGCGGGCCAGCCTTCGGTGGGCGCACGGACACCCATAGGTTGTGTAACAGTGTCGTGAGCTGGGGTTTAGCGGCGAAAAGCGGAATCAGGGCGTCAGTTCCAAGGTCGACTACGAGCGGTTGACGAGTCGTCGCGGAGGCGTAACCCGGGACGCGGCCCGGCGGTCACCGGGCCGTGCGCCGGCCGTCCGCGCGATCGGCTCCGCGATCAGCAGTGCGATCAGCTGTGCGACGGGCTTTGGGGTGCGATCCGGGCCGAGCTCTGCGGTGTGCTCTGCGGGAGCCGGTAGAAGCCTCCGTCGAGCGGTTCCACGAGGCCGTCGGAGACCAGCCCGTCCAGCGCACGGGCCCGCTGCACCGGCTCGTCCCAGACCGTGTCGAGCACGGCTTGCGGAACGGCCCCCACCGCCTCCCGGAGCACCGCGAGGAGCCTGCCGCGCACCTGCCGGTCGGTCCCGGCGTACGTCTGCCCGCGGCGCGGCGGTCCCTCGTGCGCCGGTTTCCCGGCGAGGCGCCACGCGCACAGCCCGGCCACGGGGCAGCGGGCGCAGTCCGGGCTCTTGGCGGTGCACACCAGCGCGCCGAGCTCCATCGAGGCCGCCGCCCAGCGGGCCGCGGTGTGCTCGTCCTCGGGCAGCAGGGCCCGGGCCAGGCGCCGCTCGGCGGCGGTGGTGGCGTTCGGCGGGTACTCGACGCCGGCGGCGGTGCGCGCGAAGACCCGCCGGACGTTGGTGTCGAGGACGGCGTGCCGCTGCCCGTACGCGAAGGAGGCCACGGCGGCCGCCGTGTACTCCCCGATCCCGGGCAGCGAGAGGAGCTGCGCGTGCTCCCTCGGTACGTCGCCGCCGTGCCGCTCCGTTATCGCGACGGCCGCGCCGTGCAGCCGCAGGGCCCGGCGGGGGTAGCCGAGGCGCCCCCAGGCCCGTACGGCCTCACCGGGGGTCTCGGCGGCCAGGTCGGCGGGGCGGGGCCAGCGGGCGAGCCACTGCTCGTAGACCGGCAGGACTCGGCTGACGGGGGTCTGCTGGAGCATGAACTCGCTGACCATGACCCCCCAGGGGCCGGCCTCGGGGCGGCGCCAAGGCAGGTCGCGGGCGTGCTCCTCGAACCACGCGATGACGGGGGAGTGCAGCGCGTGGGAGGAGGGGGAGGCGTCGGGGGACTCGGTGGCGGGGGGTACGGGAGATGCAGTCATGGCAGACGGCATCCTGGCACGTTTCGGACCTACGGGCCCGTGAACCAGACAACGGCGCGGGGCCCCCTCGCCCGCACGGAGGCGATGACCGCGCTGACCGGCCCCGTGAGTGCGAGGACGAGGAGCGCCGCCACCGCACCGCCCAGCAGCAGGCCCCACGCCACGTCGTGTGGGTAGTGCACGCCCACGAACACGCGGGAGAAGGCCATCAGCAGCGCGAGCGGGACGGTCAGCAGCGCGAGCCGGGGTACGGCCATGGCCAGGGCCACGGCGGCGGCGCCCGCGATGACCGCGTGGTTGCTGGGGAAGGACCAGTCGCCGGACGCCGGGCACGGGACCAGCGAGGCGGCGGCGCCGGCGAGCGCGCGGCAGGGCCGCTCCTCGTCCACGGTGTTCTTCACGACCTCCGAGGTCGCGTAGGCGGCGGCGGTGGCCGACGGCGCGAGGACGGCGAGCGCCACCGGGCGGGGGCCGCCCCGGCCGCGCGAGCGCCACCAGACGGCCGTGAAGAGCACGCCGAAGAGCAGGAGCCCGTACGCCGTCCAGGCCTGGAACGCCGACTGCACCCAGGTGGGCGCGGAGTGGGCGAAGCCGGTGACGCCGCGGTAGAGGCCGGAGGTGTTCATGGTCATTAAAAATACTCAAAGCGGATGATCTACGCATCCGGTCCCTGGCTGATTTTCGGCGTCCCGAGTACGCCACCGAGATGATCATCGGCAAATCGAGCCTGCCGTGCGGCATGGGGGGCACTGATCGGGCCGCGAACTCTCGTAAAGTTCCGTCCGTGGGATCTCTGCGCAATCCGGTCGGGCCGCTCCCCTCCTCCATCTACTGGCGACGGAGGGCTGTGCTGGCGTCCGTTGTCGCGCTCCTCGCGCTCCTCGCCGTATGGACCGTCAGTTCCGGCGGGGGGAAGACGAGTACGAACGGAAAGGGCCGGGGCGGCCCCGACCCCGTCGCCTCGATCACCCCGGGCCCGTCCGGTACGGGACCGGCCATCAGCGCGGCACCCGGCGGGCGCGCGGAGTCGGGCGGCGGCGCGGCCGCGGGCTCCGGCGGCGGCTCCGACGGCGCCTCCACGGGCGGCTCCGGCAAGAACGGCGAACCCGGCGGCGCCGCGGGCTCGGGTGGCGCGGCGGGTGCGGGCGGCGCCGCGGCTGCCGGCGGCGCCGGAGCCGGTCCGGCACCGGTCCCGGCGGACTCCCCGCTCCCCACGTGCGCGCCGGCCGCGCTGCAGTGGGAGGTCAAGAGCGTCAAGAACGAGTACGAGGCGAACGAGAAGCCCCGACTCGAACTGGTCGCCCGCAACGTCTCCGGAACCACCTGCAAGGTCGATCTCGGCCCCAAGCAGGCGGTCCTGACCATTCTTCAGGCGAGCAGCAGCAAGGCCGTGTGGTCCTCGGCGGACTGCCCGACGGGCGCGGGCAACGCCTTCTACCGCGTCCCGGCGCAGGGCGAGACGAAGCAGTCGCTGGAGTGGGACCGCAGGTTCAGCGCGGCCGACCAGTGCCAGGCGCCTCCGGCGGGGTCGGCGGCCGCGGACACGTACGTGGTCGAGGTCAAGGCGCCCGGCATGCCGGTGGCCCGCACCTCGTTCGTCCTGAAGCCGAACTAAGGGCTGTCCCGTAATCGCCGGTGGATCAGCGTGCGGCGTCGGATGCGGTGCCTCGCAAGGCGGAGGAGCGTCCTCATACTGGGCGTATGGGGGCGTTCCGACAACGCGGCGAGGCGCCGTAGCCGGCGTCGCGCGCCCGCCGGGGATTACGGGACAGCCCTTAGGGCCGGGGCCCCGGCAGCGGCGCGCGAGCGGGACGGCTCTTAGACGTACCGCTCCAGGATTGAGGACTCCGCGAGCCGCGACAGGCCCTCGCGGACGCTGCGGGCACGGGCCTCGCCCACGCCGTCCACCGTCTGGAGGTCGTCGACGCTCGCGGCGAGCAGCTTCTGCAGGCCGCCGAAGTGCTCCACGAGCCGCTCGATGATGGCCCCCGGCAGCCGGGGGATCTTCGCCAGCAGCCGGTAACCCCGCGGGGACACCGCCGAGTCCAGCGTCTCCGGCGACCCCGTGTACCCGAGCGCCTTCGCCACGATCGCCAGCTCCAGCAACTCCGGGTGCGACAGCGCGTCCAGCGCGGGCAGCGCCTCCTCCACCGTGCGGGAACGCTTCGCCGTCGGCTCCGGCACGTAGTCCCGGATGACCAGCTCGCGCTCCTGCTCGATCCCGACCGTCAGCTCGTCCAGCTGGAGCGACAGGAGTCGCCCGTCGGTGCCCAGCTCGACCACGTACTCGGCGATCTCGGTCGCGATCCGGCGGACCATTTCCAGCCGCTGCGCGACCGCCGTCACATCGCGGACCGTCACCAGGTCCTCGATCTCCAGCGCCGACAGCGTGCCCGCGACCTCGTCGAGGCGCAGCTTGTACCGCTCCAGCGTCGCCAGCGCCTGGTTCGCCCGCGACAGGATCGCCCCGGACTCCTCCAGGACCCGGCGCTCCCCGTCCACGTACAGCGCGATCAGCCGCATCGACTGGGACACCGAGACGACCGGGAAGCCGCACTGCTTGGAGACGCGGTCGGCCGTACGGTGCCGGGTGCCGGTCTCCTCCGTCGGGATCGACGCGTCCGGCACCAGCTGCACGCCCGCCCGCAGGATCTTGGTGATGTCCTTGTCGAGGATGAGCGCGCCGTCGAGCTTGCACAGCTCGCGCAGCCGGGTCGCGGTGAACTCCACGTCCAGCACGAAGCCGCCGGTGCACATCGCTTCGACGCTCTTGTCCATGCCGAGGACGATGAGCCCGCCGGTGTTGCCGCGGACGATCCGCTCCAAGCCGTCACGCAGCGGCTGACCAGGCGCGACCGCGCTCAGCGAGGCGCGCATCATGGCCTCCTGCTTGGAGCCGGCGCCCGACTTGCCGGATGCTGCTGCCCCGTCCTTGGCTGCCACTGCACTCCTCCGGTCGCGGGTTGCGCCGCCCTGCGACGCGGGCACGAGGGAGTGCGTACGGCCGGGCGGACCATCCAGAAGTCTACCGGCGTGCGCTGTGAGCCCGCGGTGGCTTGACCAGGCCGGTCCCGAGAGGGCCCGGCGGGTCTACGGCGGGGCCCGTACAGGGCCCCGGCGGGGCTACTCGGTGGCCCGCTCCCTGGCCGGCGTACGGGACCGCCCGCGCGGCAGGACCCGTAGCGCGTCGCCCATGTCCGCCACCTCGATGACCTTCATCCCGGCCGGCACCTTCCCCGGATCCGACGGCACCAGGGCGTGCGTGAAGCCCAGCCGGTGCGCCTCCGCGAGCCGTCGCTGGACGCCGGTCACCCGCCGCACCTCGCCGGCCAGCCCGACCTCCCCGATGGCCACGAGGTTCTTCGGGAGCGGGACGTCACTGGCCGCGGAGGCCAGGGCGAGCGCGATCGCCAGGTCGGCGGCCGGCTCGGTGAGCTTCACCCCGCCCACGGTGGCGCTGTAGATGTCGCGCTTGCCGAGCGCCGTGATCCGGCCGCGCTGCTCCAGCACCGCCAGCATCATCGAGACGCGCGAGGTCTCCAGACCGGAGGTCGTCCGCCGAGGAGAGGGGATCTGCGAGTCCACGGTCAGCGCCTGCACCTCGGCGACCAGCGGACGCTTGCCCTCCAGGGTCACGGTCAGGCAGGTCCCCGGCACGGCCTCGGCGCGCCGCGTCAGGAACAGCCCGCTCGGGTCGGCGAGCCCCGTGATGCCCTCGTCGTGCAGCTCGAAGCAACCGACCTCGTCGGTGGCCCCGTACCGGTTCTTGATGCCGCGCACGAGCCGCAGCCGGGCGTGCCGGTCGCCCTCGAAGCTGAGCACCACGTCGACGAGGTGCTCCAGGAGCCGGGGTCCGGCGATGGCCCCGTCCTTGGTCACGTGGCCGACGAGGAGGGTGGACATCCCGCGCTCCTTGGAGGCCCGGATCAGCGCCCCGGCCACCTCCCGCACCTGGGCCATGCCGCCGGGCGCGCCGTCGATCTCGGGGGAGGCGACGGTCTGTACGGAGTCCAGGATCAGCAGCGAGGGCTTCACGGCGTCGAGGTGCCCGAGCACGGCCGACAGGTCGGTCTCGGCGGCCAGGTAGAGGTGGTCGCTGAGGGCGCTGATCCGGTCGGCGCGCAGCCGCACCTGGCTCGCGCTCTCCTCGCCCGTGACGTACAGCGTGCGGTGCTCGTCGCTGGCCGCCTTCGCCGCGACGTCCAGCAGCAGCGTGGACTTCCCGACACCGGGCTCGCCGGCGAGCAGGACGACGGCCCCGGGCACGAGCCCGCCGCCCAAGACGCGGTCGAGCTCGTCCACGCCGGTGCTGCGCGCGGTCGCCGTCCGGCCGTCGACCTGCCCGATCGGCACCGCGGCGGTCGACACCCGGCCCGCGGCGGTGGTCCGCACGGCGGGCGCGCCCATCTCCTCGACGGTGCCCCACGCCTGGCATTCGGGACACCGCCCGAGCCACTTCGCGGTGGTCCAGCCGCACTCGGTACAGCGGTAGGACGGCCGGTCCTTGGCGGATGAACGAGCAGTGCGGGCAGCCATGGCGTTCACCGTAGCCGCCCGCACTGACAGCGGGGGCGGCGGTGGTGCGCGTGGGGGAGGGGGCAGGGGGGTGGGAGGAGGCGGGAGGGGGCTACGGGGCGTCCCGCGTCAGGGCCCGGGTCAGCGCACCGCCGATCTGTTCACCCGTAAGGACTAAATGTGCTGAAGGCTTCCGGGGCGCCACCGGCGTGCCGCCTACGGTCGCCAGGTGAACAGCAGCAGCCAGGCACACCCCTCAGCGCGCACCGGCGCACACCGGGCGCACGGGCGCACACCCCGTGAGGGGGCGCTCCCGCCTCCTTTCCGGCACGAGCCCTACCTCGACGGTCTGTTCACCTACTGCCTTTCGGTCCTGTGCGACCACGACGCCGCGACCGACGTGCTCGGCGACGTCCTCGCCGTGGCCGAGCGGCACCCAGGCCGCTGCCCCGACGAGGGGGACCGGCGGGCCTGGCTCTACGCCCTCGCCCGCTGGGGCTGTCTGCGCCAGCTCGCGGAGCGGAGGCGCGCGCGACAGGGAGCGCATTCCGCCCAGCGCACGCCGGAGCACACCGAGGACGGCCGTGCGCCGGGTGGTGACCGGGACGCCGATCCCGATACCAGCCGCGCCCCCACGGCCCGTCGCGCCCTTGACGTGAACGCGTACCGTCGTACCGAGCTGGCCCGGCTCGCCTGGCCCGAGGCCGCCGGGACCACCCCCGAGCAGCGCGAAGCCCTCGAACTCGCCGTCCGCCACCGCCTCGGCGTCCCCGAACTCGCGGCCGTCCTCGGCACCCCGCCGGCCTCCGCCCGGGAGCTGCTGTCCGGCGCCGCCTGCGAGGTGGAGCGCACCCGTACCGCCCTCGCCGTCGTGGAGACCGGCAGCTGCCCCGCCGTCTCCCGGCTCACCGGAGACGGGCAGGTCCTGCTGTCCACCACCCTGCGCGCCGAGCTCGTCCGCCACGTCGACGACTGCCCCCGGTGCCGCCGCGTCGCCGAACGGGTCGGCGCCGCGTCCCCCTGGCCGGGCTCCGGCGGCCTCGACACCGCCGCGCTCCCCCTCGTACCGGCCCCCCGCACCGCCGTCCACGCCGCGATGCTCCGCTCCGGCCGGGGCCGCGGCCGCCGGCCCGGACCGCGCTTCGACCGCACCGGCTTCCCGATGGACCCGAGGGACCGCGCGGCCCGCCGCGACCGGCTCCGTGCCCGGGCGGTGACCACCACCGTGGTCGCCACCGTCGTCGCGGCTCCGGTCCTGGCGCTGTGGGCGGCGTACCGGGGGGCGCCCAGTACGGGCGAGCCCATCGGCGGCGACGCGTCGCGCATCTCCGCGAGCGAGTCCGAGATGCCGGCGGCGCGGACCGACGGCCGTCCGCTGACCGCCTTCGAGATCGCCGGGAACACCGCCAGCACCACCGGCAGCCCCGGCTTCCTCCAGGACAGCGGGGCGCCCGACGTCTCCGTCGAGGTGATCAGCGCCGGCGGCCCGGCGTCCCCCGACCCCGCGGGGGTCGCCGGCCACCTCACCGTGAGCGCGACCTCCTACGGGTCCAGCACCCTGATCACCCTCACCGCCGCGGGCGGCGCCCCGGTGCACTGGCGGCTGTGGTCCGACGCCCCCTGGCTGCGCGCGAGCCGGACCGCGGGCACGCTGGCCCCCGGAGAATCGGTCACCCTGCGGATCGCCGTGGACCGCGAGGCGCAGCCCGTGGGCGCGTGGAAGGCCCGGGTGGGGGTGGACCCGAGCGGCGCGGTGGTCTCCATCCAGGGCCGCGGCCGCCCCGCGCAGACGCCGCCGCCGGAGCCGACGCAGCCGGCCACGCCGACGCCGACGCCGATGCCGACGGAGCCGCAGACCCCGAGCCCCACCCCGACGCCCACGGCGACGGAACCGACGATCCCGCCGCCGTCCCCGACGCCTGCGCCGTCGCCGACGGAGGGCTCGGGCGGAACGGATGCGCCGGGGCCGGGGGCGTCGGCGTCACAGGCTTAGCGTCGTCGTACCGTACGGCCGCCGGTCGTGTGCTGCGCGGCTCAGGCCGGGTCGGCGGGGTGCGGTGCCATGGGGAGGAGCGAGGACAGCCGCTGCTCGCACAGCTTCACGAGCGCCTCGTACCCCTCCTTGCCCATCAGCTCCGTCAGCTCGGCCCGGTACGACACGTACACCGGGTCGCCGGCGCCGTGCGCGGAGGTGGCCGACGTGCACCACCAGTGCAGGTCGTGGCCGCCGGGCCCCCAGCCGCGGCGGTCGTACTCGCCGATCGACACCTGGAGCACGCGCGTGTCGTCGGGCCGGTCGATCCAGTCGTACGTCCGGCGGATCGGCAGCTGCCAGCAGACGTCGGGCTTGGTCTCCAGCGGCTCCTGGCCGCTCTTCAACGCCAGGATGTGCAGGGAGCAGCCGGCCCCGGCGGGGAAGCCGGGCCGGTTCAGGAAGATGCACGCACCGTCCCAGCGACGGGTCTGCTTCTCGCCGTCGTCGTCGAGCTGCGTCCACCCGGTCTCGCTGCCGACGTCGTGGAACTGCCACAGCTCGGGCGTCAGCCGGGCGACGTGTTCGGCGACGCGCTTCTCGTCGTCCTCGTCGGAGAAGTGCGCGCCGAGCGTGCAGCAGCCGTCGTCGGCGCGGCCCGCCTGGATGCCCTGGCAGCCGCTGCCGAAAATGCACGTCCAGCGGGAGGTCAGCCAGGTCAGGTCGCAGCGGAAGACCTGCTCGTCGTCGGCGGGGTCGGGGAACTCCACCCAGGCCCGGGGGAAGTCGAGGCCCTTCTCGTCGTCGACGACGGTGGTGCTCTTGGTCTTGGTCCTGACCTTGGTCTTGGCCTCGGCCTTGGAGGCTTTCGCCGTGACCTTGGTGTCGTCCTTGGCCACGACCGTGTCCGTGTCGTTTTTCGAGCGGGTCTTGTTGGCCTTCTTCGTATGTGGCACAAACCCAAGCGTAAGCGCCCCTTCCTCAACCCCCGCGCGTTCGCCGCAGTAGCGTTTCCCCCTATGAGACTCGGTGTCCTGGATGTGGGTTCGAATACGGTCCACCTGCTGGTGGTGGACGCGCACCCCGGCGCGCGCCCGCAGCCGGCGCACTCGCACAAGGTGGAGATGCGGCTGGCGGAGCTGCTCGACGAGGGCGGCGCCGTGACCCCCGAGGGGGTCGAGCGGCTGGTGTCCGTCATCGCCGACGCGGTGCAGGCCGCGGAGGACAAGGGGTGCGAGGACGTCCTGCCCTTCGCGACCAGTGCCGTGCGCGAGGCCACGAACTCGGACGAGGTCCTCGCGCGGGTGAAGCGCGAGACCGGCATCGAGCTGCCGGTGCTCAGCGGTGAGGACGAGGCCCGGCTGACGTTCCTGGCGGCGCGCCGGTGGTTCGGCTGGTCCGCCGGGAAACTGCTGGTCCTGGACATCGGCGGCGGCTCGCTGGAGATCGCGTACGGCATCGACGAGGACCCGGACGCGGCCGTCTCCCTCCCGCTGGGCGCGGGTCGCCTGACGGCGGGCTGGCTCCCGGGCGACCCGCCGGACTCGCTGGACGTCCGGGCGCTACGGCGGCACGTGCGGGCGGAGATCGCCCGCACGGTCGGCGAGTTCCGCCGCTTCGGGGCCCCGGACCACGTGGTGGCGACGTCGAAGACCTTCAAGCAGCTGGCTCGCATCGCGGGCGCGGCCCGCTCGGCGGACGGCCTGTACGTGCAGCGGGACCTGAGCCGCAAATCGCTGGAGGAGTGGGTCCCGCGCCTGGCCGCGATGAGCACGGCCCAGCGCTCGGCCCTTCCGGGCGTCTCGGAGGGCCGGGCGAACCAGCTGCTGGCGGGGGCGCTGGTCGCGGAGGGGGCGATGGACCTCTTCGGCGTCGATGAGCTGGAGATCTGCCCGTGGGCGCTGCGGGAGGGCGTGATCCTGCGGAGGCTGGACCACTTGCCGACGGCGGGGGCGTAGGCGTAGCGGTTTCGCTTCGGGGGGCGGGCGCGTCAGATCGCTACGTGCTTCTCGCGTCTCAGCGTCCGGCGGCCGTCCGGGGCTGGGAACAGGCCGCCGCAGACGGGTAGGCGCCTCGCGAGGGCGGCGGCCGTCAGCCCTGGGCTTCCGGGTCCGTGGCGGGCGGGAAGCCCAGGCGGTCCAGGAGGGCGCTGAAGAGGTCTTCCACGAACGGTTCTCGGGAGCGCAGGGTCTGGGCGACCGCCGCTGACTCCACGCCCTCCCCGGCATCCGCGTCCCAGGCCCACGCCAGGATGCGGGCGGCGTCGCCGGGGACGCGGGCGTCCAGCTCGGCCGGCGGGCGGTCGGTCATCTCGGCGGCGATCTCAAGGTTCAGCCAGGTCTGCCACCGGTCGCCACCCGGTTCCAGGCCGCTCACCAGCGCGACGTCGCTGTCGTGCACGCGGGCCACGCAGGCCGGTGCGCCGGTCCACTCGACCACCGCGCGCAGGACGTCGGCCGGGTCGGCCGGCAGCGTGTCGTGGAACTGCAGCGTCTGCCAGCCGCCCGGCCTCGGCCACCAGGCGGTGACGCCGCCCCCGTCGTCCTCCTGCGCGCCACCGAACACCGGCGCCTCCAGCAGCGGACGCGCGCTGCGGCCGAAGACCAGCTCACCCGAAAAACCCATGCCGTGCCCTCCGTTGGATCCTGCCCGGATCGTAGGGCCGACCCCTGACAGCGGCTGTCAGTGCCGGTGGGCACCATTGTGATCATGAGTCACAACATCGCCTACTCGACGGCGGACAAGGCCCACGTGCTGGCCTTCCTGGGCAGCAACGGCAACCTGACGGCGGACCAGCAGCGCCTTCTGGGGCACATGCGCAGGGCCGCCCAGGTCCAGCAGGACGACCTCGACCGGCAGGACGTCGACTGGGGCCTGTCCGTCCCCGAGGCCCTCGAACACCTCATCGCCGGGCGCACCGACTCGGACGCGCCGTGCGCGGGCAACGCGTACCACGCCGCCCTGCAGCACGTCATCGACCACAACGCCTCGGACCCCAGAGCCAGCTGGGCACGTATTCCAAGCCCAGCACCTTCTTCGCTCTGGTGGACGACGAGATGCGCCGCCTCGGCGTGCCCGCCGACCTGTTGCCCCACGGGTTCCTCTACGGCGGGCCGCCCGACGAGTTCCCGTACGTCCCCTTCCCGATGGACGGGTACCCGGCCATCGGCCACCTGCCGCTGGCCAAGACCAAGCCGGCCGCCGACGCCTACCGGGCCGTCCTGCAGCGGATGGACCAGGACTTCCGGTACGACGTCCAGGAGCTGATCGAGAAGCTCGACTTCGAGCACCGCGAGTGGGAGTTCGCCACGAAGAACGTCGGCTGGTACACGCAGGACACCCTCTTCTTCAAGCTCACCTGACGCCGTCGGGCCGGGCCCGCGTGGCGGTCGTCACGTACCGCCCGGGCGGCGGGCCCGTACCCTGTCTCCGTGGCAGAACCAGTCCGCGTCCCGACCGCGAAAGTCGCCCTTTCCACGGCCTCCGTCTATCCGGAGTCCACCGCGACCGCCTTCGAGATCGCCGCGCGCCTCGGGTACGACGGCGTCGAGGTCATGGTCTGGACGGATCCGGTCAGCCAGGACATCGACGCCCTGCGCCGGCTCTCGGACTTCCACCAGGTGCCGGTCCTGGCCGTCCACGCGCCCTGCCTGCTGATCACCCAGCGGGTGTGGTCGACCGACCCCTGGACCAAGCTGCGCCGCGCCAAGGCGGCGGCCGAGCGGCTCGGGGCGTCCACCGTGGTCGTGCATCCGCCGTTCCGGTGGCAGCGCCAGTACTCCCGGGACTTCGTCAGCGGCATCTGGCGGATGGCCGACGAGACCGACGTCCGGTTCGCCGTCGAGAACATGTACCCGTGGCGCTACCGCGACCGCGAGGTGCTCGCGTACGCGCCCGAGTGGGACGTGACGAAGGACGACTACCGGCACTTCACCGTGGACCTGTCGCACACCGCGACCGCCCGTACGGACGCCCTCGCCATGATCGACCGGATGGGCGACCGGCTGGCCCACGTCCACCTCGCCGACGGGAACGGTTCCGCCAAGGACGAGCACCTCGTCCCGGGGCGCGGTACGCAGCCCTGCGCCGAGCTGCTGGAGCGGCTGGCCCGTACGTCCTTCGACGGGCACGTGGTCATAGAGGTGAACACCCGGCGCGCCATGTCCTCCGCCGAACGCGAGGCCGATCTCGCCGAGGCCCTGGCCTTCACGCGGCTGCACCTCGCCACCGCCGCGCGCGCCGGGCGGGACGAGCGCGACGGGGCGCACCGGCCGTGACGGAGCCCGCAGAGTCCGCGGAGTCCGTGGGACCCGTACCGCCCGCGAAGCCGCGTCGGCGCGGGCCCGGGCGGCCCCGCCAGGACGAGGCCGACGAGGGGCCCGGCACGCAGGAGCGCATCCGGCTCGCCGCGCGTGAGGTGTTCGCGGAGCGCGGGTACGACAAGACGTCCGTGCGCGGCGTCGCGAAGGTGGCCGGTGTGGACCCGGCCCTGGTCCACCACTATTTCGGCAGCAAGGACGACCTCTTCGCCGCCGCCGTCGAGGTGAGCCTGGAGCCCGCCCTGGTGGTCCCGGCGATCCTCGGGGAGGGCCCGGACGGCATCGGCGAGCGGCTCGCCCGCTATTTCCTGGGCGTCTGGGAGAACCCGGTCACGCGCGTTCCGCTGCTCGCCGTCATCCGCTCGGCGCTCACGCACGAGGCCGCCGCGAAGGTCCTGCGCGGGCTGGTCCTGCGGCGGGTGCTGGAGCGGGTCGCCGCCGACCTCGACGTCCCCGACCCGACCTTCCGCGCCGAGCTCGCCGCCTCCCACATGGTCGGCATCGCGATCCTGCGCTACGTCGTCCAGGTCGAGCCCCTCGCGTCCGCGGACCCGGAGGACATCGTGGCCCTGGTCGCGCCCACGCTCCAGCGCTACCTGACCGAGGCCTGACCGAGGAATGAGCCCTTCGTCCCGGCATCCGGACGAGCCGTCCGGATCGCGGGCAGGGGGCGTAGCCTCGTACCTGAGCCATATCCGCAGTCGCGGCTGCCCCGTACAGCCGCACTCATGGGGAGTGAAACCGCATGCCCGAGCTGAGGTCCCGCACCGTCACCCACGGCCGCAACATGGCAGGCGCTCGTGCGCTGATGCGCGCGTCGGGCGTAGCGAGCGAGGACATCGGCAAGCCGATCATCGCGGTCGCCAACTCCTTCACCGAGTTCGTCCCCGGCCACACGCACCTGGCGCCCGTCGGCCGGATCGTCTCCGACGCCGTCCGGGCCGCCGGCGCCATCCCGCGCGAGTTCAACACGATCGCCGTCGACGACGGCATCGCGATGGGCCACGCCGGCATGCTGTACTCCCTGCCCTCCCGCGACCTCATCGCGGACAGCGTCGAGTACATGGTCGAGGCCCACTGCGCCGACGCCCTGATCTGCATCTCCAACTGCGACAAGATCACCCCCGGCATGCTCATGGCCGCCCTGCGCCTGAACATCCCGGTGGTCTTCGTCTCCGGCGGTCCGATGGAGGCCGGGCAGGCGACGCTGGTGGACGGCACCGTCCGCAAGCTCGACCTGATCGACGCCATGGTCGACGCCTCCAACGAGAACGTCTCGGACGAGGACGTGCTGCGCATCGAGGAGAACGCCTGTCCGACGTGTGGTTCGTGTTCGGGCATGTTCACCGCCAACTCGATGAACTGCCTCGCCGAGGCCATCGGCCTGGCCCTGCCCGGCAACGGCTCGGTCCTGGCCACCCACACCGCCCGCCGCGCCCTGTACGAGGACGCCGGCCGCACGGTCGTGGAGATCACCAAGCGCTACTACGAGGACGGCGACGAGTCCGTCCTGCCGCGCAACATCGCCACCCGTGAGGCCTTCGAGAACGCCATGGCCCTGGACATCGCGATGGGCGGCTCCACGAACACGATCCTGCACCTGCTGGCCGCGGCGCAGGAAGCGGGCCTGGACTACGACCTCACCGACATCGACGCCGTCTCGCGCCGCGTCCCGTGCCTGTCCAAGGTCGCCCCGAACGTGGCACCCGGCGGCACGTACTACATGGAGGACATCCACCGCGCCGGCGGCATCCCCGCCATCCTCGGCGAGCTCCACCGCGGCGGCCTCCTGAACAAGGACGTCACCACCGTCCACTCGGCGAACCTGGAGGACTGGCTCGCGAAGTGGGACGCCCGCTCCGGCACGGCCAGCGAGGAGGCCATGGAGCTGTGGCACGCCGCCCCCGGCTGCAAGCGCTCCGCCACCGCCTTCTCCCAGTCCGAGCGCTGGGAGACCCTCGACCTCGACGCCGAGGGCGGCTGCATCCGCTCCGTGCAGCACGCGTACTCCAAGGACGGCGGCCTCGCCGTCCTGCGCGGCAACATCGCGGTCGACGGCTGCGTCGTGAAGACGGCGGGCGTCGACGAGTCGATCTGGACCTTCGAGGGCCCGGCGGTCGTCTGCGAGTCGCAGGACGAGGCCGTCGACAAGATCCTCCGCAAGGAGATCAAGGCGGGTGACGTCGTCGTGATCCGCTACGAGGGCCCGCGCGGCGGCCCCGGCATGCAGGAGATGCTCTACCCGACGTCCTTCCTCAAGGGCCGCGGCCTCGGCAAGGTCTGCGCCCTGGTCACCGACGGCCGCTTCTCCGGCGGCACCTCGGGCCTCTCCATCGGCCACGCGTCCCCGGAGGCGGCCTCGGGCGGCACCATCGCCGTCGTCGAGGACGGCGACCTGATCCGCATCGACATCCCGAACCGTTCGATCGAGCTCCTGGTCGACGACGCCACCCTCGCCGCACGCCACGCGGCCCTCGGCGGGGTCTACGCCCCGAAGAACCGCGAGCGCACCGTCTCCGCCGCCCTGCGCGCCTACGCCGCCATGGCCACCAGCGCCGACAAGGGCGCGGTCCGCGACGTCTCCCGCCTGGGCTGAACCGGCCTCACCGGCGCGGTGGGGCCCCGCCCGCGACGACCGGCCGACGCCGGACCACGGACCCCGCCGCGCTCACCAGCCGGCGGGGTCCACCGCGTCCACCGCGAAGACGGACCCGTCGGGCGCACTCCCGAAGACCCGCCCGTCCGCGACGACGGGGGCGGGCACCGTCGCCGTGTAGGCGTGCCCCGTGCCCATACGGGGCTTCGTCTGGCCGATGAGCCGCCCGGCGGCCCCGTCCACCGCCAGCAGCCGCCCGTCCACCGCGCTCAGGTAGACGCGGCCGCCGTCGGCCACGGGCCGCGAGGCGACCGACACCCCGGTCTCCAGCCGCCACTCCTCCGTCTCCGCGCCGACCGCCGCCAGCGCGCCGGACATGCCGAAGACGTACACCGTTCCGTGGGCGTCGACCGCCGCCTGCGCCTGCGGCAGTCCCAGCAGCGGCGTCTCCTTCACGGCTCGCGTCCGCAGGTCGACCCGCAGGACCGCTCGGGTCCGCCCGTCGGAGTCGGTCCGCAGCAGGTGCAGCGCGCCCTGCGCGACCCCGACCGGCTCGGCCGTGCCCGGCGTGCGCTGCTGCCACCGCACCGTCGCGTTCGCGCAGTCCACGGCCGAGACCTGGGTCGAGCGGCCGTCACCCGCCGGGGTGGCCACGTACAGGACGCAGCCGTCGGGGCCCTCGGGGCCCGCGAGCCAGAGGGACCCCACGCCACCGATCTGCTTCGTCCACAGGGTGGCTCCCGTGGCGGCGTCGAGTGCGCTCGCCCTTCCGTCCCCGCCGGTCACCAGGACGGTCCCGGCGGCGGGCAGGATCCGCCCGCCGCCCGGCATCGGCTTCTGCCAGCGCCGCGCACCGGTCGCCGGGTCGAGGGCCTGCACCGTCCCGCTGCCCGGAGTCGCCGTCACGACGAGCCCGCCGATGTGCAGCGGGGCCTGGCTGTCCGCGCCCGGCGCCGTCGCCCGCACCGACCAGGTGACGGCGCCGTCCGCCGGGTTCAGCTGCGCGGCGGCCAGGGCGGGCGTCGAGCAGTACAGGGCGCCGGCCGCCGGGGAGCAGGACACGACGAGGTTCGCGCGGCCCTGGCTCTCCAGGGAGGTCGCCCAGGCGCTGACGGGCTGTCCTTGCCGCGACGGCTCGGCGGCGGAGGTCCGTACGGCCGGCCCGGGATCCACCTCGTGCATCCGGAGGTACCCGCCGACCGCGCCCCCCGCGAGCAGCAGGCCCGTGGCGAGCGCCGCGGCGGTGCGCCACGGCCGCGGGCGCGCCGTGCGCCGGGGCGGCGCCTCCACCCGTACCCGCCGGTGGGTCTCCTCCTCGGCCGCCGGCTTCGCCTCGGCGGCCAGGGGCCGGCGCGGCTGCGGGATGAAGGCGCGGGTCTCGTCGCCGGTCGGATACGCGGCGGCCCGCAGCTCGCCGAGCAGGGCGCCGGGGGTGGGGCGGTCGGCGGGGTCCTTGGCGAGGCAGCGCTCGACGATCGGCGCGAGCACGTCCGGCACGCCGGTCAGATCGGGCTCGCTGTGCACCACCTGGTAGGCGACGAGGTAGTGGCTGTCGGAGTCGAAGGGCCCGCGTCCCGTCACGGAGTGGACCAGTACGGCGCCCATCGCGAACACGTCCGCCGCCGGCCCGACCTCCCTCGGCCGCTGGAACTGCTCGGGCGCCATGAAAGGCGGAGTCCCGATCAGCTTTCCCGTCTCGGTCCGCAGGTCGCTGTCCACCGGCCGCGAGATCCCGAAGTCGATGACCCGTACCCCGTCGGGCGCCATCAGGACGTTGCTGGGCTTCAGGTCCCGGTGCACCACGCCCGCCCGGTGGATGTCCCGCAGCGCTTCCGCGAGCCCGGCGCCGAGCCGGGTCGCCTCGGCCGCGTCGAGGGGCCGTTCCCGTACCCGCTCGGCGAGCGTCGGGGCGTCGATGAACAGCGTGGCCATCCACGGCCGTTCGGCGTCGGGGTCGGCGTCCACGACCGGCGCGGTGAACGCCCCGCTCACCCGGCGGGCGGCGGCGACCTCCTGCCGGAAGCGGGCCCGGAACTCCGGATCGACCGCGTGCTGAGCGTGTACGACCTTCACGGCGAGGCGCAGGCCGGACGCCGAGGTGGCCAGATGCACCACCCCCATGCCGCCGGATCCCAGCACGGACTCCAGCCGGTACTGCCCGGCGTATTCCGGAAATCCGGCCCGTTCCGCGCACAGCGAATGCACTGCCGACCACCCCCGCCGGAGCCTAGTCGATGGCGCATATGAATCGGTAAGGTCCTGCTACCCTGCGCGAGTTGCAGAGCGTCATGCGCAAGGGGGAGATTTTGCATGTCGGTTGAGAAGTCGATGGAGGCGCCCGTGGAGGCGTCGGTCGAGGCGTTGGTGGAGCCCGAGGCGGCCCTGGTCCAGAGCCTCGCCGAGGACGGCATCGAGTACTTCCCGGTCGCCCCGGGCTACCGCGTCAACGTCCGCAGCGGCCCGGGTACCCAGTACTCGATCATGAAGGTGCTGCCCTACGACGCCACCGTGGGCATCCGCTGCCAGTGCCCTGGAACCACCGTCTCGGGCCCCTACGGCACCACCGACATCTGGGACTGCATCGGCAACGGCCTCTTCGTCTCCGACGCGTACGTCAAGACGGGCAGCGACGGCTACGTCGCCAACCGCTGCGGCTGACGCACCGGCGCCCGGCGGCGGGGGTCGCGACGTCACCGGGGGTGATAATCGCCGGTGTGAGCGACGACGACCAGCGAGACCAGACCCCCGCCGCCCCGGCCCCGGCCCCCGGCCCGGCCCCGGTTCCCACCGGCCCCGAGCCCGAGCCGATCCGGTTCTTCGGCACCACCTGGGTGGACCACGACGGCGGCTACGCCCTGCGCCGCGCCGGCGTCGCCGTCGGCTCGCTCGTCACCGCCGTCGCCGCGGCCGTCCTGCTCCGGCTCTCCTACGAGGGCCTGGAGATCGGCAACGTCGGCCCCTTCCTCAGCATCTCCGTCGTCATCCTCTTCGCGATCGCCAGCTCCATCGCCTTCGCCAAGACCTGGGACTCCTACAGCCGCCGCCCGGCCCCGTCCTCCGACGAGGCCGCCCTCAAGGGCCTCAAGGCGATCGGTTTCATCGGCTCCCTCATCGCGTACTTCCTGCGCTGCCTCGGCGAGGCCCCGGGCGAGAAGCTCCGCCGCGCCGAGTACGAGCGCGCGAAGGCCGAATTCGCCCGCCGCCGCAGCACCCGTACGGGCAACCCGGCCGCCCGCCGCCCCAAGCGCAAGAAGTAGGGACCGCGGCCCCGCGGGCCCACACTCCCGCCTCCAGGTGATTGACGCCCGGGCACCGCCAGGAGCATTATTCATCACATGATGAATAACCAGCCCGAGGGAGACCCGGCCGCCGTCCACGCCCACGGCCTGACCGTCCGCCGCGGCGCCGGCCGCGCCCCCCGCACCGTCATCGACGCCATCGACTTCGACGTCCCCCGCGGCCGCATCACCGGCCTCCTCGGCCCCTCCGGCTGCGGCAAATCCACCCTCATGCGCGCCATCGTCGGCACCCAGGCCCACGTCACCGGCACCCTCGACGTGCTCGGCCGCCCCGCCGGCCACCCCACGCTCCGCTCCCGCATCGGCTACGTCACCCAGGCGCCCTCCGTCTACGACGACCTCACCGTGCGGCAGAACCTCGACTACTTCGCCGCGATCCTCGACCCCAGCCGCCGAGCCGCCGACCGTCGCGCCGCGGCCGTGCACCGGGCCATCACCGACGTCGACCTCACCTCCCGCGCCGACGCCCTCGCCGGGAACCTCTCCGGCGGCCAGCGCAGCCGCGTCTCCCTCGCCGTCGCCCTGCTCGGCACCCCCGAGCTCCTCGTCCTCGACGAACCCACCGTCGGCCTCGACCCCGTCCTGCGCCGCGACCTGTGGAACCTCTTCCACGAGATCGTCGCCACCCGCGGCGCCACGCTCCTCGTCTCCTCGCACGTCATGGACGAGGCCGAGCGCTGCCACAACCTGCTCCTCATGCGCGAGGGCCGCATCCTCGCCCAGGACACACCCGACGCGCTGCGCACCCGTACGCGCAGCGCCACCGTCGAGGAGGGCTTCCTGCGCCTGGTCGACGAGGCCGGCGCCCGAGCCGCCGACACCACCGCGAACACTGCCACCGCAGAAAAGAGCGCCCGATGACCGCCGTGACCGCGATGAGCGGCGCCCGTACCCTCGCCACCGCCACCCGCGTGCTACGGCAGCTCCGCCACGACCCGCGCTCCATCGCGTTGATGCTGCTGGTCCCCGTCCTGATGCTCACCCTGCTGCGCTTCGTCTTCGACGCCAGCCCCCGCACCTTCGACGGCACCGGCGCGTCACTCCTCGGGATCTTCCCCCTCATCACCATGTTCCTGGTGACCTCCATCGCGACCCTGCGCGAACGCACCTCCGGCACCCTCGAACGACTCCTCGCCATGCCGCTGGGCAAAGGCGACCTCATCGCCGGCTACGCCCTCGCCTTCGGCGCCGTCGCCGTCGTCCAGTCCCTCCTCGCCACCGGCCTCGCCCTCTGGCTCCTCGGCCTCGACGTCGTCGGCTCGCCCTGGCTGCTCCTGCTCGTCGCGCTCCTCGACGCACTCCTCGGCACCGCGCTCGGCCTCTTCGTCTCCGCCTTCGCGGCCTCCGAGTTCCAGGCCGTCCAGTTCATGCCGGCGGTGATCTTCCCCCAGCTGCTCCTGTGCGGACTCTTCGCGCCCCGCGACACCATGCACCCGGTCCTGGAGTCGATCTCCGACGTCCTGCCCATGTCCTACGCCGTCGACGGCATGAACCAGGTCCTCACCCACACCGACATGACCGCCGACTTCGTACGCGACGCGATCGTCGTCGCCGCCTGCGCCCTGCTCGTCCTCGTCCTCGGCGCGGCCACCCTCCGCCGCCGCACCACCTGACCGCCTGACCGCACTCCGGACAACTCCGCCCGCCCCCCGGCCCGGGTGGGAGGATGAGGACGCATACGCAGCTCACGCGCAAGAACAGTTCGGCGAGGTGAATCGGGCATGACCCAGACAGTCGCAGTCCTCGGTACCGGCAAGATCGGCGAGGCCCTGCTCAGCGGAATGATCCGCGGCGGCCGACCCGCCTCCAAACTCCTCGTCACCGCCCGCCGCGCCGACCGCGCCGAGGAACTCCGCAGCCGCTACGGGGTCGAGGCCGTCTCCAACGCCGAGGCCGCCAAGCGCGCCGACACCCTCATCCTCACCGTCAAGCCCCAGGACATGGCCAAGCTCCTCGACGAGCTCGCCCCGCACGTCCCCGTCGACCGCCTGGTCATCAGCGGCGCCGCCGGCATCCCCACCTCCTTCTTCGAGGAGCGGCTCACCCCCGGCACCCCCGTCGTCCGCGTCATGACGAACACCCCCGCCCTCGTCGACGAGGCCATGTCCGTCATCTCCGCCGGCAGCCACGCCACCGCCGAGCACCTCGCCCACACCGAGGAGATCTTCGGCGGCGTCGGCAAGACCCTGCGCGTCCCGGAGTCCCAGCAGGACGCGGCCACCGCCCTCTCCGGCTCGGGACCCGCGTACTTCTACTACCTCGTCGAGGCCATGACCGACGCCGGCATCCTCCTCGGCCTGCCCCGCGCCCAGGCCCACGACCTGATCGTCCAGGCCGCCGTCGGCGCCGCCGTGATGCTCCGCGACAGCGGCGAACACCCGGTCAAGCTGCGCGAGGCGGTGACCTCCCCCGCCGGTACGACGATCAACGCGATCGTGGAGCTGGAGAAGCACGGCGTACGCGCGGCCCTGATCGCCGCCCTCGAAGCGGCCCGCGACCGCAGCCGCGAGCTCGCCTCCGGCAACAACTGACCCCCACGGGTACGGGCCCCGGCACGCGGAGCCCGTACCCCGTACCCCCTACGGCGCGAGCAGGCCGATGGCCTCGTACGCCCGGTTCACCACGGGCCGCGCCAGCGCCCGGGCCCGCTCGGCGCCCTCCCGCAGCACCTTCTCCACGGCGCCCGGATCGGCCGCCAGCCCGGCGTGCCGCTCCTGCAACGGCCGCAGCAGCTCCACCACCGCGTCGGCGACGTCCCGCTTGAGCGCCCCGTACCCGCTGTACCCGTCGGCGAGCACGGCCGGATCACCCCCGGAGCACGCCGCCAGGACGTCCAGCAGGTTCGCGACCCCCGGCCGCGCCTCCCGGTCGTAGACCACCGCACCGTCCCCGCTGTCGGTGACCGCCCGCATCACCTTCTTGGCGATGACCGCCGGCTCGTCGAGCAGGTAGACGATCCCCGCCCCGCTCTCGTGGGACTTCCCCATCTTCGACGTCGGGTCCTGGAGGTCCATGACCCGCGCGGCCACCGTCGGCAGCGTGGCCTTGGGCACGGTGAAGGTGTGCCCGTAGCGCTGGTTGAAACGCACGGCCAGATCCCGGGTCAGCTCGACGTGCTGGCGCTGGTCCTCGCCGACCGGCACCTCCGACGCCCCGTACGCCAGGATGTCGGCGGCCATCAGCGCGGGATAGGTCAGCAGCGACAGCCGCACGCCCTCCCCGGTGGCCTGCGCCCTCGCCGCCTTCTCCTTGTACTGGATCATCCGCCGCAGCTCCCCGTCGGTGGCGGTGCACTCCATCAGGTAGGCCAGCCGCGTGTGCTCGTCGACATGGCTCTGCACGAACAAGGTGCATTTCTCCGGTGAGAGCCCGGCGGCGAGCAACAGCGTCGCGGCCTGCCGGCTCAGCCGCCGTACGCGCGCCGGCTCGTGTTCGACGGTCAGCGCGTGCAGATCGACGACGCAGAACAGCGCCTCGTCCGGCGCGCGGTCGGCGGCGACCCACTGCCGCACGGCCCCCAGGTAGTTCCCCAGCGTCAGGTGCCCGGTCGGCTTGATCCCGCTGAAGATCCTCTTCGTCATGTCCCGCTCTCCTCTGTCCCGTGTGAGTCGTGCCGAGGCCACTGTGTGCGGCGACCGAGCCGCTCCCGGGAGGGGAGAAAGAAAAACGGCCGCCGTAGCGGCGGCCGTTAGCGCATGCGTGCTCGCGCAGAAGCTGGGCCGCCGTCAGGCGGGCCACCAGCGCAGGTCGAGCGTGAGCGCATGCGTCGTCATGGGACCCAGCGTAGACGGATCGGCAGGAGGACGGGGGGAAGTTCTTTCATCTCGTGGGGCAGGTCAGCCGGGGGTTGACACAGGTGTGCCTGATCCGTAAGGTTCTTCGAGTTGTCCGAAGTGAGCGCCGACCCCCGGTCGGTCCCCGGACGACCATCCCGCACTACACATTCGAACGAACGACGCACCGTGTCGTCTCGTTTTCATGCGTATTTGCGAATGAGGAATCCGCGTCCACTGGACGCAGCCGCCGATTAGGTTCGGGGGCAAGGAATCCGCTACTGTCTCACTCGCCGGAAGGGCCTAACAGCCCGGAACGCAAACCCCGCTGACCGGGGGTCAGGCCCGAAAGGATCTGATAGAGTCGGAATCGCCGGAAAGGGAAACGCGAAAGCGAGAACCTGGAAAGCGAGCGGGACTGGCTCTGATAGAGTCGGAAACGCAAGAACAGAACGAAAGCCCGGAGGAAAGCCCGAGAGGGTGAGTACAAAGGAAGCGTCCGTTCCTTGAGAACTCAACAGCGTGCCAAAAATCAACGCCAGAAGTTGATACCCCGTCCACTTCGG
>NZ_JBWKJU010000011.1:0-216920 GCF_056432025.1 Streptomyces sp. NPDC045695 | reverse complement strand
GGGGGGGGGGTTTGCGCGTGGGGGGGGGGGCAGTACTCCTCGTGGGTGTTGGGGTGACCTGCTAGGGGGGAAATTTCTGGCCTGAGGGTGGGAGGGGGGGGGGGGGGGGGGGGGGGGGGGCCGCCCCCCCCCCCCCCCCCGCCACGCGCTTCAGCCTGGCCCGGCTCGCGCTACAGGCTGCGCAGCAGGACCGCCGGGGACTCGACGCAGTCCGCGACGTAGCGCAGGAACCCGCCCGCCGTGCCGCCGTCGCAGACCCGGTGGTCGAACGTCAGCGACAGCTGGACGACCTGCCGTACGGCCAGCTCGCCGCCGTGGACCCACGGCTTCGGCATGATCCGGCCGACCCCGAGCATCGCCGCCTCCGGGTGGTTGATGATCGGCGTGGAGCCGTCGACCCCGAACACCCCGTAGTTGTTCAGGGTGAACGTCCCGCCGGTCAGGTCGGACGGAGCCAGCTTCCCGGCCCGCGCCAGCTCGGTCAGCCGGGCGAACTCCGCCGACAGGGACTCCGGGTTGCGGTGCTGCGCGTCCCGGACCACCGGGACCACCAGGCCCCGCTCGGTCTGCGCGGCGAAGCCCAGGTGCACCGACGGGAGCCGGACGATCTCCTTGGCCGCGAGGTCCACGGTGGAGTTCAGCTCGGGGTACTTGGCCAGCGCGGCCGTGCAGATCCGTGCCAGCAGCGCGAGCACCGAGATCTTGGGCCCGCCCACCGCGTTCATGGCGGTCCGGGCGGCCATCAGCTCGGTGGCGTCCGCATCGACCCAGCAGGTGGCGTCCGGGATCTCGCGCCGGCTGCGCGACAGCTTCTCGGCGACCGCCCCACGCACGCCCTTGAGCGGGATCCGCTCGCCCGCCGCGACCGGGGACGCGACCGGCGCCGGCTCGGGCGCCCGCAGCGCGGCCAGCGCCGCCTCCACGTCCGCCCGCAGGATCAGCCCCTCCGGCCCCGATCCCGTCAGCGCGCGCAGGTCGACCCCGCCGTCGCGCGCCAGCTTGCGCACCAGCGGCGAGATCACGGGCACCGGCCCCGCCGCAGCCGGCGCGGGCGCGGGCACCGGCGCGGGCGCGGCCACGGGCGCGGCCACGGGTACGGCCACCGGCGCCGACACCGCTGCGGAGACGGGTCGCACCCGTCGCCGTCGCGCCGGGCGCGAAGCGTCCGTCCCGTAGCCCACCAGGACATTGCCGGAGCCCGTGGCCTGCGCCTCGGGCTCCGCGGCGGGCGCCGACTCCACGCCCACCGCGACGGTGATCAGCGGAGCCCCGACCGGCAGCTCCTGGCCCTCTTCGCCGAACCGGGCGGTGACCACGCCGCCGTACGGGCAGGGCACCTCCACCATCGCCTTGGCCGTCTCGACCTCGACGACCGGCTGGTCGATGGCGACGACGTCGCCCACCGCCACGAGCCAGCGCACGATCTCGGCCTCGGTCAGTCCCTCGCCGAGGTCCGGCAGCTTGAATTCCATGACCTGCGGCATCAGTTCTCCCACTGCAGGCGGGCCACGGTGTCCAGGATCCGGTCCACACCGGGCAGGTGGTGCTTCTCCAGCATCGGCGGCGGGTAGGGGATGTCGAAGCCCGTCACCCGCAGCACCGGCGCCTCCAGGTGGTGGAAGCACCGCTCAGTGACGCGGGCGGCGATCTCCGCGCCCGGTCCGCCGAAGCCGCCGGCCTCGTGGACGACCACCGCGCGCCCGGTGCGGCGTACGGACTCCACGACGGTGTCCTCGTCGAAGGGGACCAGCGAGCGCAGGTCCACGACCTCCAGGTCCCAGCCCTCCTCGCGCGCCGCCTCGGCCGCCTCAAGGCACACCGGAAGCGAGGGCCCGTAGGTGATCAGGGTCGCGCTCGTGCCCGTGCGCCGGACCAGGGCCTTTCCGATGCCCGGCACCGCCGTCGGCGCCTGCGGCGACCAGTCGGCCTTCGACCAGTACAGCCGCTTGGGCTCCAGGAAGACCACGGGGTCGTCGCTGGCGATGGACGCGCGCAGCAGCCCGTACGCGTCCTCGACCGTCGCCGGGGTCACCACGTGCAGGCCGGGCGTGGCGATGTAGTACGCCTCGGAGGAGTCGCAGTGGTGCTCCACACCGCCGATCCCGCCGCCGTACGGCACGCGGATGGTGATCGGCAGCGGCATCGCGCCGCGCGTGCGGTTGCGCATCTTCGCCACGTGCGAGATCAGCTGCTCGAAGGCCGGGTACGCGAAGGCGTCGAACTGCATCTCGACCACCGGCCGCAGCCCGTACATCGCCATGCCGACCGCCGCGCCCAGGATCCCGGCCTCGGCGAGCGGGGTGTCCGTGCAGCGCTCCTCGCCGAACTCCTTCGCGAGCCCGTCCGTGATCCGGAAGACACCGCCCAGCGTCCCGACGTCCTCGCCCATGACGTGGACCGTCGGGTCCTCGGCCATCGCGTCGCGCATCGCCCGGGTCAGGGCCTGCGCCATCGTCGCGGGCTTGACCCCCGACTTCGCGGTCTTCGCCGCCACCGTGGTCATCCGCCGTTCTCCGCTTCGTTCTCCGCGTCGTCCTGCGCCACCAGCTCGGCGCGCAGCATCGCCGCCTGCTCGCGCAGTCTGTCGGTCTGCTCCGCGAAGACGTGCGCGAACAGGTCCATCGGATCCACCACCGGATCCGCGTTCATCCCCTCGCGCAGCGCCGCCGCCATCACCTCGGCGTCGTCGCGCGCCGCCTGGATGCCAGCCTCGTCGAGGATCCCGCGGGCGGTCAGCTCGCGCTCCAGGAGGTCGATCGGGTCGTGCGCCCTCCAGGCCTCGACCTCGGCGTCACCGCGGTAGCGGGTCGCGTCGTCGGCGTTCGTGTGGGCCTCCATCCGGTAGGTGACGGCCTCGATCAGGGTCGGACCACCACCGGACCGGGCCCGCCGGACCGCTTCTGCCAGCACCTCGTGCACCGCTGCGATGTCGTTGCCGTCGACCAGCCGGCCGGGCATGCCGTACCCCACGGCCTTGTGGGCCAGCGTCGGGGCGGCGGTCTGCTTGGCGAGCGGGACGGATATCGCGAAGCCGTTGTTCTGGACGAGGAAGACCACCGGGGCCTGCCACACGGCGGCGAAGTTCAGCGCCTCGTGGAAGTCGCCCTCGCTGGTGCCGCCGTCGCCGACCATGGCGAGGGCCACGACGTCGTCGCCGCGCAGCCGGGCCGCGTGCGCCAGGCCCACCGCGTGCGGCAGCTGGGTGGCGAGCGGGGTGGACAGGGGGGCGATGCGGTGCTCGCGCGGGTCGTACCCGGTGTGCCAGTCGCCGCGCAGCAGGGTCAGCGCCTGGACGGGGTCCAGGCCGCGCGCCACGGCCGCCAGGGTGTCGCGGTAGCTCGGGAAGAGCCAGTCCTGGTCCTCCAGGACCATGGCGGCCGCGATCTCGCAGGCCTCCTGGCCGACGGTGGACGGGTAGACGGCGAGCCGGCCCTGCCGGGTCAGTGCGGTGGCCTGGGCGTTGTACCGACGGCCGCGCACCAGCTCCGCGTAGCAGCGCAGCATCAGCGCGGGGTCGAGCCGGTCGGCGGCCCCGGTGCCCAGGACCCGGTAGGGCTCGGCGTCCGGCAGCAGCGGGGCCGCGTCCGTGCGGGGCCTCCAGGCGGGCGGCGGGGTGGAACGGTGGGACGCACCGGCACCGGGCAGCTCTTGGACCGTCATGGCGGCGTACACCTCCTCGTGGGAAGTAGTCGGGGGGACCCCGGGGTGACCCCAGCGGTGGCTGGGGGAGTGTGAGGCCCCTCACCTACCGATTGTTCGGTTGTCCGCGCAATTTGGCTACAGGCGACTCCAGGCTGTGGACAAACGGGCGTCGGGGCCCTGGGATGGATGCAGGACGTCCAGGAGAGGGAGGCATCGGGCAATGCCGGATGAACAAATGGCCGGAGCGGGTTCGGCGCCGGTCCCGTCGGGGGGAGCACCGGGTGCACCGGCGGCCCCCGGAGTCCCAGCCGCGGCGCCCCGTCCCCTGGACCCGATCGACCGGTCGATCATGCGGCTGCTCCAGGCGGACGGCCGCGCGTCGATACGGTCGGTGGCGGAGCAGGTCCACGTCTCGCGGGCGAACGCCTACGCGCGCATCAACCGGCTCATCGACGACGGTGTGATCCGCGGGTTCACGGCCCGCGTCAACCACGAACGCGCGGGCCAGGGCGCCTCCGCCTACATCACCTTGAAGATCGTCCAGAACTCCTGGCGCACGGTCCGCGAACAGCTGCGCGAGCTCCCCGGCGCCGCCCACATCGCCCTGGTCAGCGGGGACTTCGACGTACTGCTCCTGGTCCACACCCCGGACAACCGGACCCTGCGCGAGCTGGTCCTGACCCGCCTCCAGGCCATCCCGGAGGTGCTGTCCACGCGCACGCTGCTGGTCTTCGAGGAAACGGACCTCCTGGACTCCGGCACGGCCGTCCTGGGCGTCCCGGGCCCGAACGGCGCCCCGCCGCTCACGGAGGAATAGGCCGTACGGGCGACAGCGCCCCGGGACGGGCCTGGAGGCCGTTCCCGGGGCGCTGCGTGCGTGCGCGGAGCGTGGGAGCGCGGGGGCTACCCGCGCGTCACTTGGTGTCGTAGAGCCCGAAGAGGTCGACGACCAGATCGATGGGGTTGTAGCCCTGGTTCCAGAAGTCGATGATGCCGTTGTTCCCGGTGCTCGCCTGGACCAGGTTCGGGACGGTCTTGCCCTTCGTCCAGTTCAGGTTCGAGGAGTTCGGCGGGGTCGGCCTGGCCTCGGTGCCCTGGTGGTACTGGTCCAGCGTGTTCGGGTCCGGGGCGACCGTGAGGTACCCGTCCCCGTTCGTGTTGGTGACCGTGGTGTTCAGCACGAAGCCGGATACCCCGGGCTCGTCGTAGCCGAGCGGGATGTAGACGTAGCTGCGGCCCGCCAGCGGCCCGTACAGAGCGCCGTCGGGGTCGCGGGTGTCGACCAGGCGCTGCGGCCTGAGCGGAAGGTAGGCGCCCTTGCCGGCGGGGCTGTAGTAGCCCACGACGTCGACGATGACGTCGGTCGAGGACCACGCGCCGTTGAAGACGTTGATCTTGCCGTCGGCGCCGACGGGCACGATGACCGAGTTGGCGATCGTCTGGCCCGCGGTGAAGTTCAGGTTGGACGCGGTGGGGGTCGCCGCGCCGCTCGGGGAGACCGACAGATGGCCGGCCTGCTTCGGGTTGGTGACCGTCACGTTCAGCGCAACGGCCTTGATGTCCTGGGGCACGCCGCGCAGGCCGCTGATCTGGGTGGAGAAGGATGTCCGCCCGGCCAGCGGTCCCCGGGCGGCGCCGAGGCCCTCACGGGTGTCGACGAAGCGCGCCGGGGTCATCGGGGTGTAGCCGCTGGACTCGGTCCGCGTGAAGTAGCCGGTGATGTCGGCGATCAGATCGACCGACTGCGAGCCGCGGTTGGCGAGCTCCACGTAACCGTCCAGGCTGACGGGCACGATCACCAGGTTCGGGACGGTCTGACCCGCCTCGTAGTTCACGTTCGACGTGGTCGGCCGCTCGTCGCCCTTGGCGTAGGCGGTGATGTGCCCGGCACTCGTGGCGTTGGTGACGGTGACGTTGAGAACCACGGCGGTGACGTTGTCCGGGATCGAGCCGCTGCCCTCGACCTGGACGCGCGTCGTGCCGTAAGCGGGGACCTTGCCCTGCACGGCGCCGGTGCCGTCCCGGGTGTCCAGGAGGCGGGTGGGGGTGTACGGGGTGAAGTCCGAGCCCGGAGTGGTGTAGTAGATCTCGTTCTCGGCGGTGACGTTGTTCGCGGCGTCCGTCACGGTCACCTTGAGGATGTATTCGCCGACCTCGGCATAGGTGTGCGCGTGGTTCAAGACGGCGGAACCGGCGGCGTCCGCCGTCTCCGTGTTCCCGTCGCCCCAGTCGACGACGACCTTGAGCGAGGCGGGCGCGCTCGTGATGGTGGTCTTCACCTCCAGGCCGTGCGCGCTGTGGCTCTTGGCGTTGAGCGAGAGCGCGAGGTCCGGGTTGCCGGCGGCGGAGAGCGTGCCCTGGCCCGTCGGGGCCGCGGCCGCCTTGTCCTTCGCGGCGGGCAGGGTGCGGCGGGTCGTCTTGTCGGCCGGGCTCGTGTAGGTCGTGAAGCCGGCCGCCGCGGCCTTGGCCGGGTCGGTGGTCGTGGCCGCGCGGCGGGCGGCAGGCGCGGACGGATCCGCGGCCGATGCCACGGCCGGTATGAAACAGACTCCGGCCGCGATGACGACAGCGGCGGCGGACATCGTGAGACGGCGGTTGCGGTGGCGCACCGGCCCCCCATTTTCTGTTAAGACGCGGCTTTTTGAACGCGCTCAGGATGGAAATCCCACTCAGCGTACAGAGCCGCTCACCGGCCTCTCAGGCCGGTCCCCCCGGATCCCGGCGCACCGTCCGCAGGCCGTCCAGGGCCATGTGCACCACCGCGTCGGCGAGTTGGTCGGGGCCCGTGGCCGGGTGGGGGCGGTACCACTCGACCAGGGAGTTCACCATGCCGAAGAGCAGGCGGGTGGCCAGCCGGATGTCCACGTCCGCGCGGAGGTCGCCCTCGGCCGCGGCGGCCTTGAGCAGCTCGGCGACCTGGTGGTCGAACTCGCGGCGGCGTTCCAGCGCCCAGCGCTCGGTCCGCGTGTTGCCGCGCACGCGCAGCAGCAGCGTCACGTACGGCAGCTCGGCGACCAGCACCTCCACCGTGCGGCGCGTGACGTACTCGACGCGGTCGACCGCCCGGCCGCGGACCGCGCCCGGCTCCTCCAGGACCGCGAAGAGCCCGTCGAGGGCGCGGCTGACGGCCCGCCGCAGCAGTTCCTCCTTGCCCGCGACGTGGTGGTAGATCGATGACTTCGAGATGCCCGCGGCCTTGGAGAGGTGCTCCATCGAGGTGCCGTCGTAACCGCGCTCGTTGAAGACCTGGACGGCGACGGACAGCAGCGTCTCGGGGGTGTACGTGTCCCGCTTGACCGTGGTCACCGCCCCTCCTCCTCGTCGTCGCCCGCGGCGTAGCCCAGCTTGAACAGGGCCAGCGAGGGCGCGTAGCGACCGCCGGGGACCCGCTCGTCGAGGTGGTGCAGCAGGTCGTAGGCCCAGTCCCGGCCGAGCCGGTCGTGCCATTCGGCCGGGCCGAGCGGGTAGTTGACGCCGAGCTTCATCGCGGTGTCGATGTCCTCGCGGGAGGCGACGCCGCGCGCGACGGCGTCGGCCGTGAGGTCGATCAGCATCGCGACGGTGCGGGCGACGATCATGCCAGGGACGTCACCGATGACGGAGACCGCCTTGCCCAGCTTCTGGAAGAGGCCGATCGCCTCCGACAGGGTCCGCTCGCTGGTGTCCTCGCTGGCGGAGAGCGCGATGCGGGTGGCGCCCCGGTAGTCGAGCGCGAGGTCGAAGTAGACGACGTCCGCGAACTCGACGGAGGTCTTGCCGTCCGCGAGGACCAGCTGGCCCTCACCGGGCAGCTGGATGTACGGGCCCCCGTGCTCGGTGGCGGTGACCGCGATCCCGGCCTCCTCCAGCAGCGCGGCCAGCTCCGCCGCGGGCCCGAGGTCGCCGACGACGGTGACCTTGTCCGGGGCCTCCTCGGGGCCGGCCGTGTGGGGCTGCGGGGCGGCGGCCTGCGGGCCGTACGGGAACCAGCCGTGCCCCGACTTGCGGCCGAGGCGGCCCGACTGGACCAGCCGGCGCTGGGCGAGCGAGGGGGTGAACTTGGGGCTGCGGAAGAAGGAGTCCCACACGGAGCGGGTCACGGCCTCGTTGACGTCCTGGCCGATCAGGTCGGTCAGCTGGAACGGGCCCATCTTGAAGCCGCCGCTCTCGCGCAGCACGGCGTCGATGGTGGCCGGGTCGGCGCCCTGCTCCTCGTACACCGCGAAGGCCTCGGCGTAGAAGGGGCGGGCGATCCGGTTGACGATGAAGCCGGGGGTGTCGGCGCAGCGGACCGGCGTCTTGCCCCAGCCGAGGACGGTGCGGTACGCGGACTCGGCGGCGGCCGGGTCGGTCGCGGAGCCGCTGACCACCTCGACGAGCGGGAGCAGCGGGGCCGGGTTGAAGAAGTGCAGGCCGAGGAAGCGGCCGGGGTGCGCGAGCCCGGCCGCGAGCTCGGTGACGGAGAGGGAGGAGGTGTTGGTGGCCAGCAGCGCGTCCGGCCCCACCACCTCTTCGAGGGCGGTGAACAGAGCGCGCTTGACGCCGGCGTCCTCGACGACCGCCTCGATCACCAGGGCGGCGCCGGCCAGGCTCGGCAGACCGTCGGCCGCAGCGATCCGGCCGATCGCGGACTCCGCCTCGGCGTGATCGAGACGGCCCTTGGCGGCCATCCGCTCGACGCGGTCCTGCACGAAGGAGACCCCGTCGGCGGCGAGGGAGGCGTTGATGTCGTAGATCAGCACCCGGTGACCTGCGAGAAGGGCGACCTGGGCGATGCCCTGCCCCATGGTGCCCGCGCCGACGACCGCCACTGTGCGGGACCGCTCGATTGCTGTCATGTCCTGATCCTCCCGCACCGACTTATCCACAGGTCCGCCGGGCCCTCTTGTCCCGACCGATCGTTCGGTTACTCTAACTCCAGTCTGCTCTCCTTCGCCCGGCTCAACGAGGAGTTGGTCCCTGATGGCCGCCGATCTCACCGTCCCCCAGCTGTCCGCCCTCTCCGCCAAGCACCGGCCCACCCTGGACCAGGCCCTGTCGGCGATCCGCAGCCGTGCCTACTGGTCCCCGCACCCCGAGCACCCCAAGGCCTACGGGGAGAACGCCCCGGCCGACGGGCTCGCCGCCTTCGAGGCCCTGCGCGGGACGCGGCTGGACCTGGGGCAGCCCGGCACCGACGGCTGGACGGGCGGCGAGGTGTCCCCGTACGGCCCCGAGCTCGGCGTGGAGTACCCGCACGCGGACCCGGACGTGCTGCTGCCCGCGATGAAGGCCGGCATGGCCGCCTGGCGCGACGCGGGACCCGAGGCGCGCGCCCTGGTCTGCATCGAGATCCTGGCCCGCATCTCCGCCCGCACGCACGAGTTCGCGCACGCGGTCATGCACACCAGCGGCCAGGCCTTCATGATGGCGTTCCAGGCGGGCGGCCCGCACGCACAGGACCGCGGCCTGGAGGCCGTGGCGTATGCGTACGAGGAGCAGACCCGGGTCCCGGCGCAGGCCGATTGGTCCAAGCCTCAGGGCAAGAAGGACCCGCTGGCGCTCGGCAAGAGCTTCACGGCGGTCCCGCGCGGCATCGCGCTCATGATCGGCTGCAACACCTTCCCGACGTGGAACGGCTACCCGGGCCTGTTCGCCTCCCTCGCCACGGGCAACGCGGTGCTGGTCAAGCCGCACCCGCGGGCCGTCCTCCCGCTGGCCCTCACGGTCCAGGTGGCCCGCGAGGTCCTCACCGAGACGGGCTTCGACCCGAACCTGGTCGCGCTCGCCGTCGAGCGCCCGGGAGAGGGCATCGCCAAGACCCTCGCCGTCCGACCCGAGATCAAGGTGATCGACTACACCGGGTCGACGGAGTTCGGGGACTGGCTGGAGTCCCACGCCCGCCAGGCGCAGGTCTACACGGAGAAGGCGGGGGTCAACACCGTCGTCATCGACTCGACCTCCGACTACAAGGGCATGCTGTCCAACCTGGCCTTCTCGCTCTCCCTCTACAGCGGCCAGATGTGCACCACCCCGCAGAACCTGCTGATCCCGCGCGACGGCATCGACACCGACGCCGGCCACAAGACGTACGACGAGGTCGTCGCCGACCTCGCCGCCTCGGTCGGCGGCCTGCTCGGCGACGACGCCCGGGCCAACGCGCTGCTGGGCGCGCTGGTCAACCCGGACGTCAAGAGCCGCCTGGAGGCGGCGGCCGCCCTCGGCGAGGTCGCGCTGGCCTCCCGCGAGGTCCCGAACCCGGAGTTCCCGGACGCGGTGGTCCGCACCCCGGTGATGGTCAAGCTGGACGCGGCGCGCAAGTACTGGGAGGCGGCGGACGCGGACGCGCCGTACCTCTCGGAGTGCTTCGGCCCGGTCTCCTTCGCGGTGGCCGTGGACACCACGGCCGACGCGCTCGACCTGCTGCGCCGCACGGTGCGGGAGAAGGGCGCCATGACGGTGGGCGCGTACACGACGTCGGCGGACACCGAGCGGGCGATCGAGGAGGTCTGCCTGGAGGAGTCCGCGCAGCTCTCCCTGAACCTGACCGGCGGGGTCTACGTCAACCAGACCGCGGCGTTCTCCGACTTCCACGGCTCGGGCGGCAACCCGGCGGCCAACGCGGCCCTCTGCGACGGCGCCTTCGTCGCGAACCGCTTCCGCGTGGTGGAGGTCCGCCGCCAGGCGTAGGTCGTCTCTTTCGGATCTTGTCGGCCCGGCAAGATCCGGAAGGGACGGCCTTCACCCGTCACCGCGAGGGGTCGGGCCGGCCCCAGTGGAAGAGGGTCATGGCCACGCTGGTGGCCAGGTTGTAGCTGGAGACCTGCGGGCGCATCGGCAGGGACACCAGGTGGTCGGCGCGGGCGCGCAGCTCGGGCGAGATGCCGTGGCGTTCCGAGCCGAAGGCGAGCAGGGCGTCGTCCGGGAGGGTGAGGGCGCGGATGTCCTCGCCCTCCGGGTCGAGCGCGTAGAGCGGCCCGGGCGGCAGTTCGTCCAGGGCGAGGCGTTCGACGGTGGTGGCGTAGTGCAGCCCGGCCCCCGCCCGGACCACGTTCGGGTGCCAGGGGTCGAGGTCGCCGCGGGTCACCACGCCGGTGGCGCCGAAGCCGGCGGCGAGCCGGACGACGGCTCCGACGTTGCCGAGGTTGCGGGGGTTGTCGAGCACGACGACCGGCGCGGACCTGGGCATCCGGGCGAGCCCCGCGAGACCCGCGGCCCGGTCCGGCCGCACGGCGAGGGCCGCGACGCCGGTGGGATGCACCCGGGGCAGGAAGTCCTTCAGCACGGCCCGCCGCACCAGCCGCACCACATCGGCCTCGACGTCCGGGGCCAGCTCGCGCGCGAGGGCCCGTACCGCGCCCGGATCACCGGCGACGGCCATGCGCACGCCGGCCCCGAAGCGCAGGGCGTGCTTCAGCGCGTGGAACCCGTCCAGCAGAACGAGGTCCCCCGCCCCGGCGGCCTCCTGCCACTGCCGCGCGATCTCCTCGGGGCTGTCGTCCTCGCTCATGCGACGAGCCTAAGGGGCGTTTTCGGCCCCGCCGGCCGTCGAGGCGCGAGGGCCTCGGGGGCCCCCGCCCCGGGCAACGGCGTCGCGCGGCACGGTCAGCGCGACCGGGCTCGGCTCCGCGGCCACCGGGACCGGGTCCGCGGCCACCGCTCGCGCCCCGGGCCGCAGCGCGCCCACCCGCGCGCCCAGCCACACCAGGAACACCGTCGGCAGGAAGACGGCGTCAGCGGCGATCATCGCCAGGGAGAAGAAGGGCAGGCCCAGCAGCACCGCGATCCCGGCGTGCTCCAGCATCATCACGCCGAGCAGCACGTTCTTGATCCGGCGGTTGAACAGCGTGAAGGGGAACGCCACCTGGACCGCGACCGTCCCGTACGACAGCAGCATCACCAGCGTCCCGCTGCCCGCCAGCAGCGCGGACAGCGCCGGCCACGGCGTGAAGTAGTCCAGCCCCAGCGGGTAGTACAGGGCCGTCCCGTCCTGCCACCGCGAGCCCTGGATCTTGTACCAGCCCGCCGTCGCGTAGATCAGGCAGACCTCGGCCATGATCACCAGCATTCCCGCGTTGTGCAGCACGTTGGCCAGCACGTCCAGCAGGGCCCGCCCCTGGCCCCCGGGCTCGTAGCGGTCGGCCATCCACCACAGGCCGCAGCCCACCCAGACCGCCGCGAACGCCGTCAGCCAGCCCGCGCCGAACCGCCCGGTCGCCGCCCCGCACGCGAAGAACAGCCCCAGCACGCCCCACAGCACCGGGCCGGCCGCCCCTGCCGTCGCCGAGCCGCAGGTACGGGCCCTGCGCGCGTCCAGCGACCACACCTGCCCGCACCGGGTCAGCACCAGGTAGATCGCCATCAGGTGGATGACGTTGTCCCCGCCGTCACCCATGAACACGCTGCGGTTCTGCAGCGACAGGACTCCGATCATGAAGACCACGGAGGTCGCCCGCGTCCGCCAGCCCAGCAGCAGGCCCGCGGCGGCCAGCACCGCCACCGCGTAGACGATCTCGAACCACAGCGTCGAGTCCGACCACATCAGCACCGTGAAGGCCCCGTTGGAGGCCGTCAGCCGCTCCGCCATCCCCCAGCTCCAGGGGCCGTCCGGCCCGTACAGCTCGGCGCGGTGGGGGAACTCGCGCAGCAGGAAGAACAGCCAGGTACCGGCGAAGCCGATGCGGACCACCGCGCTCTGGTACGGGCCCAGCGCCCGCCCGGTGACCTGCGCGGCCGCCCGCCCGAGCGCCTCACGGGCCCGCCTCACACCGTCCACCACGGCAGCTCCCGGTAGTAGGTCTCGGTGTCGGTGGTCTCGGTGCTCCACTCCGGGGCGGCGAGCGCCGTCGTGGCCGAGCGCAGCTGGATCCGAAGGACGCGCCCGGCGCGCTGCTCCGGGGACAGCCGGGCCACCGCGATCCGCCGCAGGTACTCCTCGGACAGCTCGCCGCGCTCGCCGTTCGGCTTGTTGTCCTCGTCGTGGGAGCCGGTGAAGAAGTCCCAGGCCCGGCGCAGCTCGTTCTGCTCGGTGTGGCTCGGCAGCAGGCTGTGACGGATGGCGGCGGCGTCCTCGGCGCTCAGGTCGCGCCAGTCGGTGGTGACCAGCGCTCCGTCGTCGGTCCGCAGCTGCGCGCGCGCCTCGACCGCGATGTTCTGCTGGAGCGGGTTCGGGGCGAAGAGCTTCCAGTTCTGTTCGAACTCGGGGTAGATCCAGCCGTCGACGGTCCGCGCGTGCTGCTTGCTGACCGTGTTCGACGGGGCGACGTGCAGGAAGACGAGGGCCAGGTGGGTGCAGGCCGCCACGGCGACCGCGCCCAGGGCCAGGGCCGCGACCACGCGGTACGGGGTGGACAGGCCGGCGATTCCGGGCGCCCGCGGGGGCGGCGCGGCAGCCCCTTCGGCGGGCTCGCGCGTGTTCGAATCCATCCCGCCCCCGACCGTCCGGCGTCCACAGGGTTGACCACAGAGGTTGACACCCTACGGGCCGTCGACCGACCATTGAAGCGGATGAACCGAACGATCGGTCGGTCGGGCGGACGGCAGACTCTCACAGGGGGCCGCAATGGTGGCAGTGACACCGGAAACGGGACCGGACGCGGCCCTCGGGACAGACGGGACGGACGGCACAGGCATGACCGCTGACCTGGGCGCACAGCTCCTGGCGGCATTCGACGCGGCCGTGGCGGCCGAAGAGCGCGTGGAGCCGCGCGACTGGATGCCCGACGAGTACCGCGCCTCGCTGGTGCGCCAGATGGCCCAGCACGCGCACTCCGAGATCATCGGCATGCAGCCCGAGGCGAACTGGATCACCCGCGCGCCCTCGCTGCGCCGCAAGGCGATCCTGATGGCCAAGGTCCAGGACGAGGCGGGCCATGGGCTGTACCTCTACAGCGCCGCCGAAACGCTGGGCACGAGCCGCGACGAGCTGCTCGACAAGCTCCACTCGGGGAAGCAGAAGTACTCCTCGATCTTCAACTACCCCACGCTGACCTGGGCGGACGTCGGCGCCATCGGCTGGCTCGTGGACGGCGCCGCGATCACCAACCAGGTGCCGATCTGCCGCTGCTCCTACGGTCCCTACGCCCGCGCCATGGTCCGCATCTGCAAGGAGGAGTCCTTCCACCAGCGCCAGGGCTTCGAGCTCCTCATGGCCCTCTCCAAGGGCACCGAGGCCCAGCACGCGATGGCCCAGGACGCCGTCGACCGGTGGTGGTGGCCGTCGCTGATGATGTTCGGCCCGCCGGACGACGAGTCGGCGCACTCGGCGCAGTCGATGGCCTGGCGGATCAAGCGCCACTCGAACGACGAGCTGCGCCAGCGGTTCGTGGACATCGCCGTCCCGCAGGCAGAGTCCCTCGGCCTGACGCTGCCCGACCCCGACCTCAAGTGGAACGAGGAGCGCGGGCACCACGACTTCGGCGCCATCGACTGGTCCGAGTTCTGGAACGTGCTCAAGGGCAACGGCCCCTGCAACGACCAGCGGATCAGCCAGCGGCGCAAGGCCCACGAGGACGGCGCGTGGGTGCGGGACGCGGCCGCGGCGTATGCGGACAAGCACGTGAACAAGAAGAACGAGGAGGCACGGGTATGACGCAGAACTGGCCCCTGTGGGAGGTGTTCGTGCGCTCGCGGCGCGGCCTCTCGCACACGCACGCGGGAAGCCTGCACGCCCCCGACGCGGAGATGGCCCTGCGCAACGCCCGCGACCTGTACACCCGGCGCGGCGAGGGCATCTCCATCTGGGTGGTGCCCTCCACCGAGATCACCGCGTCCTCGCCGGACGAGCGGGACCCGTTCTTCGCCCCGTCCGCCGACAAGCCCTACCGCCACCCCACCTTCTACGACATCCCGGAGGGGGTGAGCCACCTGTGACCAGCACCGATGTCACCCTGTCGGCCGCCCTCGCCCTCGGCGACGACGCCCTGGTGCTCTCCCACCGCCTCGGCGAATGGGCGGGGCACGCCCCCGTCCTGGAGGAGGAGGTCGCCCTCGCCAACATCGCGCTCGACCTGCTCGGCCAGGCCCGCATCCTGCTGTCCATGGCCGGCGACGAGGACGAGCTGGCGTTCCTGCGCGAGGAGCGGTCCTTCCGCAACCTCCAGCTGGTCGAGCAGCCGAACGGCGACTTCGCCCACACCATCGCCCGCCAGCTCTTCTTCTCCCTCCACCAGCACGAGCTCTACGGGGAACTCGCCCGCGGCGACGGCCCGTTCGCGCCCCTGGCGGCCAAGGCCGTCAAGGAGACCGCGTACCACCGCGACCACGCCGAGCAGTGGACCCTGCGGCTCGGCGACGGCACCGAGGAGAGCCACGGCCGCATGCAGGCCGCCCTGGACGCGCTGTGGAAGTACACCGGGGAGATGTTCCAGCCGGTGGAAGGCCTCGACGGCCTGGACTGGGCCGCCCTGGAAGGGCGCTGGCTGGCCACGCTGACCGGCGTACTGGAGCAGGCCGGGCTCACCCTTCCCGAGGGGCCGCGCACCGGCGCCTGGGCGGCCGGAGCCGGCCGGCAGGGCCTGCACACCGAGTCCTTCGGACGGATGCTCGCCGAGATGCAGCACCTGCACCGCAGCCACCCGGGGGCGTCGTGGTGACCGCCGACGCCGGGACGACCCGCCTGGAGGCGGAGCTGGCCGAGCTGGCCGGTTCCGTCCCGGACCCCGAGCTGCCCGTGCTGACCCTCGGCGAGCTCGGCGTGGTGCGCGGAGTGCGGATGCACGAGGACGGCCACGCCGAGGTGACCCTCACCCCCACCTACACCGGCTGCCCGGCCATCGAGGCGATGTCGGCCGACATCGAGCGGGTCCTGACCGGCCACGGCATACCCGAGGTGCGGGTGACCACCGTGCTGGCCCCCGCATGGTCCACCGACGACATCAGCGCCGAAGGCCGGCGCAAGCTGGCCGAGTTCGGCATCGCCCCGCCGCGCCCGCACGCGGCCGGCGGGCCGGTCCCGCTGACCCTGTCCGTCCGCTGCCCGCACTGCGGATCGACCGAGACCGAGCTGCTCAGCCGGTTCTCCTCCACCGCGTGCAAGGCGCTGCGCCGCTGCACCGCCTGCCGCGAACCGTTCGACCACTTCAAGGAGCTGTAGATGGCCGCACCCCGCCACGGCGCGTTCCACCCGCTGACGGTGGCGGCAGTCGACCGGCTCACCGACGACTCGGTGGCACTGACCCTCCGGGTCGCCGAGGAACTGCGCGAGGAATACCGGCACGCCCCCGGCCAGCACCTCACCCTGCGCCGTACCGCCCCCGATACGGCCGGCGAGGTCCGGCGCACCTACTCGATCTGCTCCCCCGCCCCGGCGGCGGACGGCCCGGGCCCGGCGGCGCTGCGGGTCGGCGTGCGGCTGGTGGAGGGCGGGGAGTTCTCCACCTTCGCGCACAAGGAGATCGCCGCCGGGGACGTGCTGGACGTCATGGTCCCGGCCGGGCGGTTCGTGCTGGACCCCGCCGCCGCACCGGCCTCGGCGCACTATGCGGCGATCGTCGGCGGCAGCGGCATCACCCCCGTGCTGTCGATCGCCGCGACCGTGCTGGCCGCCCGGCCCGACGTCCGCTTCTGCCTCGTGCGCAGCGACCGTACGGCGGCCTCGACGATGTTCCTGGAGGAGGTCGCCGACCTCAAGGACCGCTATCCGGCGCGGTTCCAGCTGGTGACGGTCCTCTCCCGCGAGGAGCAGGAGTCCGGGCTGCCCTCCGGACGGCTCGACGAGGAGCGGCTGACCGCCCTGCTGCCCGCGCTGCTGCCGGTGACGGAGGTGACGGGCTGGTTCCTGTGCGGGCCCTACGGCCTCGTACAGGGCGCGGAGCGGGCCCTCGGCGCGCTCGGCGTCGCACGGACCCGGGTGCACGAGGAGATCTTCCACGTCGAGGACACCGCGGCGCCGGTCCGCAGGGCGACCTCGGCGGCCGCCTCGCACGGCCGGGTCACCGCGCGGCTCGACGGACGCTCGGGCACCTGGCCCGTCCAGGACGGCGAATCCCTGCTGGACGCGGTGCTGCGCAACCGCGCGGACGCCCCGTACGCCTGCAAGGGCGGGGTCTGCGGCACCTGCCGGGCGTTCCTGGTGTCGGGTGAGGTCCGGATGGACCGCAACTTCGCCCTGGAGGCCGAGGAGACGGAGGCCGGGTTCGTGCTGGCCTGCCAGTCGCACCCCGTCACCGAGGAAGTGGAGATCGACTTCGACCGCTAGGCGGTGGCCGGAGCCGGACGCTCGTCCGGAGCGGTGGAGCTCCTCTGTCCAATTCCCAGAAGCTGTTCTATCTTGACGCACCGTCAGATCTGAACGCGCGCGGGAGGACAGGCAGTGGACTTCACCTTCACCGAGGAGCAGCGGGCCGCCGTCGAGGCGGCCAGGGCGGTGTTCGCGGACGTCGCACCCGACGGCGTCCCCAGTCCCGCGCTCACCCCGGGGGCCGTCGCCGACGACTTCGACCGCCCGCTGTGGGCCAGGCTCGCCGGGTCCGACCTGCTGAGCCTGGTCCTCGCGCCCGAGCACGGCGGCGCCGGCCTGGACGCCATCGCCCTGTGCCTGGTGCTGCGCGAGGCCGCCCGGGTACTGGCGCGCGTGCCGCTCCTGGAGCACTGCGCCACCGCCATGGCCGTCCAGGCCCACGGCAGCCCCGCACTGGCCGCCGCCCTGCTGCCCGGCGCCGGGCGCGGCACGCTCGTGCTCACCGCCGCCGCGCACGGCCGCTCCGGCCACGATCCGGCCGAACTCGCCGTCATGGCCCGCCGCGACGGCGAGGCCTGGATCCTGGACGGCACGCAGACCGCCGTCCCGTGGGCGCAGAGCGCCGACTGGATCGCCGTACCGGCCCACACCGGCGAGGGTGAGGCCGTCCTCGCGCTCGTCGCGCGCACCGCCGAGGGCCTCGCCCTCGCCGAGCAGGTCTCCACCAGCGGGGAACGGCTCGCCGAACTGGCCCTGGACGGCGTACGGGTGGACCGGGCCCACCTCATCGAGGCCCCGGGAGCCTGGGAGCGGCTGCGCCAGCTCCTCGCCACCGGGACCTGCGCACTGGCCCTGGGGCTCGGCGAGGGCGTCCTCGCCATGACCAGCCGGTACACGAGCAAGCGCGAGCAGTTCGGCTTCCCGGTGGCCACCTTCCAGGCCGTCGCCGTCCAGGCCGCCGACCGCTACATCGACCTGCGCGCCATGGAGGTCACCCTCTGGCAGGCCGCCTGGCGGCTCGACGCCGCGACCGGCGCCGCCGGCGGTCCGCTGCCGAGCTCCGGTGACGTGGCGGTCGCCAAGATCTGGGCCTCGGAGGGCGTACGCCGGGTCGTGCAGACCGCCCAGCACCTGCACGGCGGCTTCGGCGCCGACACCGACTACCCACTCCACCGCTACCACGCCTGGGCCAAGCAGCTGGAACTCCAGCTCGGCCCGGCCGCCGCGCACGAGGAGGCCCTGGGCGACCTGCTGGCCGCCCACCCCCTCGCCTGAGCCGCGGTTACAGGACGAAGGCCGGGCTCCCGCTGTCCGTCACCATCGGGCGTCCGGCACCCTCCCAGGCCTGCATCCCGCCGTCGACGTTCACGGCGTCGATCTCCTGGCGCACCAGGTACTGGGTGACCTGCGCGGAACGCCCGCCGACCCGGCACATCACGTACACGCGGCGGCCGTCCTCGATGGCCTCGGTCAGCTCACCGAAGCGCGCCACGAAGTCGCTCATGGGGATGTGCAGAGCGCCCTCGACGTGACCGGCCGCCCATTCGTCGTCCTCGCGGACGTCAAGCACAAAGCCTTCGGAGGGCACCGCGGCGGCGTCCACCGAGGGAAGCGGTCCGAAGTTCATACGTCGCCTTCTCTCCTCGCAGATGGTGCGTCCAACCTAGCCGACGGCCCGCACCGCCCGGTGGCCCGCGTCACCCGGCGGCGAGCGCGGCGGCCAGCTCCGCCTCCCGCTCGCCGACCTGGGCCAGCAGCTGCTCGGCGATCTCCTCCAGCAGCCGGTCCGGGTCGTCGGGCGCCATCCTCAGCATCGACCCGATCGCGCTCTCCTCCAGCTCCCGCGCCACCAGCGCCAGCAGCTCCTTGCGGCGCGAGAGCCACTCCAGCCGGGCGTACAGCTCCTCGCTCTCGCCCGGCGCGGCCGCCTCGGGCGCCGGCCCGGCCGCCCACTCCTCGGCCAGCTCGCGCAGCAGCGTCTCGTCGCCCCGCCCGTACGCGGCGTTGACCCGCGCGATGAACGCGTCGCGCCGCTGCCGCTCGCCGTCCTCCTGGGCGAGGTCGGGGTGGGCCCGGCGGACCAGCTCGCGGTAGAGGCGGCGTACCTCCTCCGAGGGGCGCACCCGCTCCGGCGGCCGCACGGGCCGGTCGGTGAGCATCGCGGAGGCGTCGTCGGAGATCCCGTCCGAGCCCAGCCAGTCGTGGAACAGCTCCTCCACCCCCGGCATCGGCATGACCAGCGCCCGCGCGTCCTTCGCCCGCTGGAGGTCCTCGGGATCCCCGGTGCGGGCCGCCTTCGCCTCGGCGATCAGCGCGTCCAGCTCGTCGAGCCGCGAGTACATCGGGCCGAGCTTCTGGTGGTGCAGGCGGGAGAAGTTCTCCACCTCCACCCGGAAGGTCTCCACCGCGATCTCGAACTCGATCAGGGCCTGCTCGGCGGCCCGCACGGCCCGCTCCAGGCGCGCCTCGGGGCGCTCTTCCTCGGTGACGGCGGAATCGTCGGGGACGTTCTGCTCGGTGTGCTCGCTCACCCGGCCAGCCTACGGCCCGCCCGCGCGGGCGGCGCCGAACCGGGGCGCGCCACCGGCCGGGCGCCACCGGCCGGGCGGCAACCGCGCCTGCGCCACGCCCGCCCGGATCCGAGCCGCGAAGGCCCCGCCCCGACCGGCCGCCGCCCCGATCAGACCCCGGACTCCGCGGCGATCCGGCCGCCGCGCACCGCCGACACCAGGTCCGCGTGGTCGGCCTCGGTCCGGTCGGCGTAGGCCACCGCGAAGGCCGCCATCGCCTCGTCCAGCTCCTCGTTCTTCCCGCAGTACCCGGCCAGCAGCCGCGGATCCGCGCTGTGCGCGTGCGCCCGGGCCAGCAGGGCCCCGGTCATCCGCCCGTAGTCGTCGAGCTCGCCGACGGCCAGCGCCGCCGGGTCCACGCTGCCCTTGCGGTTGCGGAACTGCCGCACCTGGAACGGCCGGCCCTCCACGGTGGTACAGCCCAGCATGATGTCCGAGACCACCTGCATCCGCTTCTGCCCGGCCACCACCCGGCGGCCCTCGTGCTCCTGCGCCGGCGGGGCGAAGCCCAGCCCGGGAAGGTGCGGCAGCAGCACCGAGGGCCGCGCCTCCTTCACCTGGAGCACCAGCGGCTCGCCCCGGTGGTCCAGCAGCAGCACCACGTACGAGCGGGTGCCGACGCTCCCGGTGCCCACCACGCGGAAGGCCACGTCGTGGATCGCGTACCGGGCCAGCAGCGCCAGCCGGTCCCCCTGGAGCGTCTGCAGGTAGGGGCCCAGCGAGGCCGACACGGCCGCCGCCTCCGCGTCCCCGACCCGCCGCAGCACGGGCAGCGCGTCGACGAAGCGGCGGCCCCCGTCCTCCCCGATCTCCGTCGACTTGGCGGCGAACCGCGCGGAGGTGTTGTTGCGGGCCTTGTACGAGACCCGCTCCAGCGTGCCCAGCAGGTCGTGGGCGTCGGCGTGCGAGACCAGCTCCTCGTCCGCGATGGCGTTCCACGCGTCGAGCGCGGGCAGTCTGGCCAGCAGCCGCAGGGTCCGCCGGTAGGCGCCGACCGCGTCCAGCGCGGCCGCCCGACAGGTGTCCTCGTCCGCGCCGGCCACCCGGCCGGCCAGCACCAGCGAGGTGGCCAGCCGCTTCACGTCCCACTCCCACGGACCGAACACGGTCTCGTCGAAGTCGTTCAGGTCGATGACCAGGCGCCCGCGCGCATCGCCGTACAGGCCGAAGTTCGCCGCGTGCGCGTCGCCGCAGATCTGCGCGCCGATCCCGGTCACCGGGCCGCCGGACAGGTCGTGGGCCATCAGGCCGGCCGCCCCGCGCAGGAAGGCGAAGGGGTTCGCCGCCATCCGGCCCACCCGTATGGGAGCCAGCTCGGCGACCCGCCCGACGTTGGACTCCTCCACCGCCCGCACGGCGTCCGGCCGCCCGGCCGGCGCCACGAAGGCGGCGTGGGCCGCGCGCGGCACGCGGGTGCGCAGCGCCCGGCCCTCCGCCTTGGGCGAATCCGCCGCCACCCGCGGCGCGAAGCCCGCCACGTCCGCAATCCGCTGCCCCGCTACCGCCGCCATCGGCGCCGCCCCCACCCGTTCACTGATCGCTTCCAGAACGGGCTGACCGTATCTACAGCCCGGCGTCCCTGGCCAGCAACGCCGCCTGGACCCGGTTCTCGCAGCCCAGCTTCGCCAGGATCCGGCTCACGTACGTCTTCACGGTCGCCTCGCTCATGTGCAGCCGCCGGCCCGCGTCCGCGTTGGACAGGCCCTCGCCCAGGAGGGCCAGCACCCCGCACTCGCGCTCGCTCAGCTCCGCCACCCGGCGCCGGGCCTCCTCGCCGCGCGCGGCGGCCGTCCCCGACGCCAGCTGGTCCACCACGTGCCGGGTCGCCCCCGGCGAGAGGTACGCGTCCCCGGCCGCGGCCGCGCGCACGGCCCCGATCAGCTCGCCCGGCGCCGAGTCCTTCAGCAGGAAGCCCGCACCGCCCTGGCCCAGCGCCCGCAGCACGTTCTCCTTCTCCCCGAAGGTGGTCAGGATCAGCGCCCGCACCTCCGGCGCCGCCCGCCGCAGTTCACCCAGGGCGCTCAGCCCGTCCATCACCGGCATCTGGATGTCCAGCAGCATCACGTCCGGGGCGTGCGAGCGGGCCAGCTCCACCGCCTCGCGGCCGTTCGCCGCCTCCGCGACGACCTCGATGTCCGCCGCCGAGGTCAAGATCATCCTGATCCCGGCCCGGATCAGCGGTTCGTCATCGGCGATCACCACGCGGATCACTTCGGCTGTCACCCGTGCTCCTACTGCTTGACCTCGTACGCCTGCTTGTCCACGAGCTTGCCGTCCCGGAAACAGAACCGGAAAACCCTGTCGGTGGTCAGCTCCGTCTCCTCCGTCGAGAGCAGGGTCACACAGCTCGAACGCGGCGGCCTCGGCGGCCCCTTGCGGTCCATGCCCGACGTCAGGATGCTCTCCCCGGAGGGCAGCCGGCCGCGGACCTCCTGCTCCGAGTCCCCCACCTGGACGGCGTCGAACTCGTCCCTGTCGAGCATCGCGTCGTCGACCGAGCCGATCACCATGACGGCGAAAGCCCCGATCACGATGACCAGGAGCACCACCGCCGCCACCGCGATCCCGCAGCCCAGCGCGACCCCGCCGGTCCGGTTGCGCCCCCGGACCGCCAGCTCCCGGTCCACCGCCGCCCAGTCCATCGGCGGCGCCCCGAGCGGCGGCTGGGCCTGCGCCTGCTGCCCGAAGTCGTCCGCGACGTCCGCCACCCCGGCCGGCTCGGTCCCGTACGGCAGCACCCCGGCCACGCGGAACCCGCCGCCCTCGGTCGCCCCGGCGTGCACCATCCCGCCGACCAGGCGGGCCCGCTCGCGCAGCCCCGTCAGCCCCTGGCCGCCGGAGACCACCTCGCCCGCGCCCGGCCCCGCCGCCGGCCCGTTGGAGATCTCCACCACCAACGAGTCGTCCTCGTAGCGCAGTTCCACCGCGATCGGCGCCCCCGGGGCGTGCTTGTACGCGTTCGTCAGGGCCTCCTGCACGATCCTGTACGCCGCGTGGTCGCAGGCCGCCACCAGCGGCCGCGGGTGCCCCGACGCGGTCAGCCGTACGTCGGTCCCCGCACCCCGCGCCGCCTCCACGACCCCCGGGATCCCGGCCACCCCCCGCGCGGCGGGCTGCGCCGCCTCCTCCGCGGGCAGCGGCGCCTCGACCCCGTCGCGCAGGATGCCCACCACCTCGCGCAGCTCGTGCATGGCCGCCACCGAGGCCTGGCGCAGCACGCCCACCGCCTCGCGCTGGCGGTCGGTGAGCTTGGGATCCACCTCCAGCGCGCCGGTGTGCACCGAGATCAGCGCCAGTTGGTGACCGAGGCTGTCGTGCATGTCCTGGGCGATCCGCTGCCGCTCGCGCAGTCTGGCCTGTCCGGCGACCATGGCGCGCTCGCGCAGCAGCTGACCGTTGCGTTCCTGGAGGGCGCGCAGCAGCGTACGGCGCTGGTGCCAGTACCGGCTGGCCAGGCCCGGCATGACCGTCATCGCCAGGAACATCAGGGTCGAGAAGACGATCACCAGGAGCAGCTTCATCTGCGACCACTCGTGCAGGACGCTGAAGCCGACCGCCGCGAGGAAGGCGATCGTGAACGCGGCCAGCGCCCGGCCCACCCCGACGACCCGGCGCCCCGCCGACCAGCCCAGCAGGCCCGTGACCAGGAAGGACCCGGGCAGGTACGGGCTCACCGCCGATGCGATCACCAGCGTCGTCGCGGGCAGCCTGCGCCGCAGCAAGGTCAGCACCAGCACGGCCGCGGCGCTCACCAGCATCCGCTTCCCGGAGCCGTGGTCGAGCTCCTCGACCCCCAGCCCGAGCAGGGCCAGTACCGAGGCGAGCAGCAGGTCCCCCGCCAGCATCCGCCCGGTCCACGGCTCCGGCCCCTTCAGCCAGTCCCAGCCCGCACGCGTCTTCGCCTTCACATCCACGCGACCGACCCTAGACACCCGCACCCCCGCCGGGCCGCCCTCTTTCGTCGCGGCCCGTACGACGAAAGTCGGACGGCGGCCGCGAGACGGGGCACGTGTCCTGGATCACCTGCCCCGGATCACCACGGAACATCACGGAACATCAGGGAGCATCGGGGAAACGCGAAACGGCCGCCACCGCTTTCGCGATGACGACCGTTTCGTCGATGTGGGCGAGGGGGGATTTGAACCCCCACGTCCCGAAGGACACTGGCACCTGAAGCCAGCGCGTCTGCCGTTCCGCCACTCGCCCGAGCAGCGCCCCAGTGGTTCTTCCCTTTCGGGCCGTTCCCCTGGCGACGTCGAAACATTAGCACGGCGGACGGGGTGGATTCACATCGCTTTCCCGCCGCCCCGCCGCCCCGGCACGGACGGCCACTCCCGCACTCCGCCCCAGGTGCGGGACACTGTCCCTGGGGCGCCCCTACGATCCCTTGTGAGGACCAACACTCGTCCTCACAGGACCGATGGGGAACCACCCGAATCCGCCACGCGTGGATACGATCAGTAAGCAGTACAGGGCGACAACGACGGAGGAGGTGCCCCATGGGAGTTCTGAAGCGATTCGAGCAGCGACTCGAAGGTCTGGTGAACGGCACCTTCGCCAAGGTGTTCAAGTCCGAGGTGCAGCCGGTGGAGATCGCCGGAGCCCTCCAGCGGGAGTGCGACAACAACGCCACCATCTGGAACCGCGAGCGGACCGTCGTCCCCAACGACTTCATCGTCGAGCTCAGCGCCGGTGACTACGACCGGCTGAGCCCGTACTCCGGGCAGCTCGGCGACGAGCTCGCGGGCCTGGTCCGCGACTACGCCAAGCAGCAGCGCTACAGCTTCATGGGCCCCATCAAGGTCACCCTGGAGAAGGCGGACGACCTGGACACCGGGCTCTACCGGGTCCGCAGTCGCACCCTCGCCTCCAGCACCTCCCAGCCCCAGGCGGGCGGCGCCCCGCACGGCCAGGCCCCCCAGGGCCCGCCGCAGGGCGGCTACGGCTACCCACCCCCTGCCTACGGCGGGGGGACCCCTGCTGTCGCCGCCCCGCCCATGCCCAGTGCCCCGCCGCCCGGCGGTCCCGGCGCACGGCGGCCCGCCCCCGGCGGACCCGTCGGCGTGGCCCCCGTGGCCAACTCCGGTGCGCCCCGGCGCCACTGGATCGAGATCAACGGCACCCGCCACCAGATCTCGCGCCCCACGCTCGTACTCGGCCGAAGCACGGAAGCCGACGTGCGGATCGACGACCCCGGCGTCTCGCGCCGGCACTGTGAGATCCGGACCGGAACGCCCTCGACGATCCAGGATCTCGGGTCCACCAACGGCATCGTGGTGGACGGGCAGCACACCACCCGCGCTACGCTCCGCGACGGCTCGCGGATCGTCGTGGGCAGTACCACCATCATTTACCGGCAAGCCGAAGGGTGAAGCGGGGGCAATGTCAGAGCTGACCCTGACGGTCATGCGGTTGGGTTTCCTAGCCGTTCTGTGGCTGTTCGTCATCGTGGCCGTCCAGGTCATCCGCAGCGATCTCTTCGGGACGCGAGTGACCCAGCGCGGCTCCCGCCGCGGCGGCGCCGCCGGCGCCCCGCAGCAGGCGGGCCGCCAGGCCGCTCCGCCGCAGCAGCGCCAGCGCCGTGGTGCGCCGACCAAGCTCGTCGTCTCCGAGGGCACCCTCACGGGAACCACGGTGGCCCTCGCCGGCCAGACGATCACGCTGGGCCGCGCCCACGACTCCACGATCGTGCTGGACGACGACTACGCGTCCAGCCGCCATGCCAGGATCTATCCCGACCGTGACGGGCAGTGGATCGTCGAGGATCTCGGGTCCACCAACGGCACGTATCTCGACCGGACCCGGCTGACCACCCCGACGCCCATTCCGCCGGGCGCACCGATCCGCATCGGCAAGACCGTCATCGAGCTGCGGAAGTAGTACGAGAATGAGCGAGCGGAGCGAGCGCGCGGCGGCGATCCGTCCCACCGAGGACACGGACCCGAGCGCGCTCCCGACCGGAGGGTGGGCAGTGTGGCTCGAGACCGGTTGTACCCGGAGGAAGCTTCGTCGACAGGGCAGGTGCGCATGAGTCTGTCCCTGCGGTTCGCCGCCGGATCCCACAAGGGCATGATCCGTGAGGGGAACGAGGACTCCGGTTACGCCGGTCCCCGTCTCCTCGCGATCGCCGACGGCATGGGAGGCCAGGCCGCCGGCGAGGTCGCGAGCTCCGAGGTGATCTCCACCCTCGTGCAGCTCGACGACGACGTCCCGGGCTCCGACATCCTCACCTCCCTCGCCACGGCCGTGCAGCGCGCCAACGACCAGCTGCGCGTCATGGTCGAGGAGGACCCCCAGCTCGAAGGCATGGGCACCACCCTGACCGCCCTGCTGTGGACCGGCCAGCGCCTCGGCCTCGTCCACGTCGGCGACTCCCGTGCCTACCTGCTCCGCGACGGCGTCCTCACGCAGATCACCCAGGACCACACCTGGGTGCAGCGCCTCGTCGACGAGGGCCGCATCACCGAAGAGGAAGCCACCACCCACCCGCAGCGCTCGCTCCTCATGCGCGCGCTCGGCAGCGGCGACATCGTCGAACCCGACCTCTCCATCCGGGAGGTCCGCGCCGGCGACCGCTACCTGATCTGCTCCGACGGGCTGTCCGGCGTCGTCTCCCACCAGACCCTGGAGGAGACCCTCGCCGACTACCACGGCCCCCGCGAGACCGTGCAGTCGCTGATCCAGCTCGCCCTGCGCGGCGGCGGACCCGACAACATCACCTGCATCGTCGCCGACGTCCTCGACACCGACAGCGGCGACACCCTCGCCGCCCAGGTCAACGACACCCCGGTGGTCGTCGGTGCGGTCGCCGAGAACCAGCACCAGCTCTTCGACGGCGGCAACGCCATGCAGACCCCGGCCGGCCGCGCCTCCGGCCTCGGCCGCCAGGCCCCCCCGCCCGCGGGCGCCTTCGGGCCCCCCGGCAGCGGCGACGCGCCCGGCTACGGGTACGGCGACCAGGGCCAGGGCGGCGCGTACGGCAGCTTCGGCGAAGCCGAGGGCTACGACGGCGACTCGGGCTACGAGGACACGTACGACCACCCCCGCCGGCGCCGCGGCAAAGGGCGCAAGTGGACCACCCGCACGCTGCTCCTGCTCCTCGTCGCCGGCGTCATCGGCGGCGGTTGCTACGCGGGCTGGCGCTGGACGCAGACCCAGTACTACGTCGGCGTCAAGGGCGAGCACGTGGCGCTCTTCCGCGGGATCAGCCAGAAGCTCGGCCCGCTGGAGCTCTCCAAGGTGGAGACCGACCGCCCCGACATCGAACTGAAGTACCTGCCGCCCTTCAAGCGCAAGCTGGTCGAGGCCACCATCAGCGAAGGCAGCTTCGACGCCGCCCGCGAGAAGATCGACGAGCTCGGCGTCCAGGTGTCCGCCTGCAAGAAGGACGAAGAGCGCCGCAACGCCGAGGCGCAGAACCAGACACCGGGCTCCACCCTGACTCCCGCGGAGCAGCAAGTGGTCAGCCTGTGCGGCAAGCAGTAGACACCCGCGGGCACAGGGGGCCTGCCACACCATGAGCGTTGTCACCAACACGACCACCATCGGCGCCATCGAGCTGCCGAGCCGGCGGAACACCGAGCTCCTGCTGCTCGTCTTCGCCGTGGTCATCCCGATCTTCGCCTACGCCAACGTGGGCCTGTCGATCCACGGGAAGCTGCCCCCCGGCATGCTCACCTACGGCCTCGGCCTGGGCGCCCTCGCCGGGATCGCGCACGCCGTCGTACGCCGGTACGCCAAGTACGCCGACCCGCTGCTGCTGCCGCTGGCCACCCTCCTCAACGGGCTGGGCCTCGTCCTGATCTGGCGCCTGGACCAGTCCGAGCGGCTGCAGAACCTCGCCAAGCGGTCCTTCGGCGCGTTCACCCCCTCCGCGCCGCGCCAGATGATGTACACGGCCCTGGCCGTCGCGCTGTTCGCCGCCGTCCTGCTGGTCCTCAAGGACCACCGCGTCCTGCAGCGGTTCACGTACATCTCCATGGCCGGCGCACTGATCCTGCTGATCCTGCCCGTCGTACCGGGTCTGGGCGCCGACGTCTTCGGCGCGAAGATCTGGATCAGCGTGGGCGGTTTCTCCATCCAGCCGGGAGAGTTCGCGAAGATCGTGATCGCGATCTTCTTCGCCGGCTACCTGATGGTGAAGCGGGACGCGCTCGCGCTCGCCAGCCGCCGCTTCATGGGCCTCTACCTGCCGCGCGGCCGCGACCTCGGCCCGATCCTGATGATCTGGGCGATGAGCCTGCTCGTCCTGGTCTTCGAGAACGACCTCGGCACCTCGCTGCTGTTCTTCGGCATGTTCGTGATCATGCTGTACGTGGCCACCGAGCGCACCAGCTGGATCGTCATCGGCCTGCTCATGTCGGTCGGCGGCGCCACCGTCGTCGGCGCCACCGCCAGCCACGTCAAGGCCCGCGTCACCGCCTGGCTCGACCCCTTCGCCTGCTACACCACCTCGGGCGCCTGCGAGCAGGTCGGCCAGTCGATCATGAGCTTCGGCTCCGGCGGCGTCCTGGGCGCCGGATGGGGCCAGGGCAACTCCGACCTGATCGGCTTCGCCGCCAACTCCGACTTCATCTTCTCCACCGTCGGCGAAGAACTCGGCCTCGCCGGAGTGATGGCCTTCCTGCTGATCTACGGGCTCATCATCGAGCGGGGCGTGCGCACCGCCCTCGCCGCCCGCGACCCCTTCGGCAAGCTCTTCGCCATCGGCCTCTCCGGAGCCTTCGCGCTCCAGATCTTCGTCGTCGCCGGCGGAGTCATGGGCCTGATCCCCCTCACCGGCATGACCATGCCCTTCCTCGCGTCCGGCGGCTCCTCCGTCCTCGCGAACTGGATCCTCATCGCCATCCTCATCCGGATCAGCGACACCGCACGCCGCCCGGCCCCGGCCCCCGCCCCGTCCCCCGACTCCGAGATGACCCAGGTGGTCCGCCCGTCATGAACAAGCCCCTGCGCCGCATCTCGCTGTTCTGCGGGCTGCTCGTCCTCGCCCTGCTGATCCGCACCAACTGGCTCCAGTACGTCCAGGCCGAGGAACTCAGCACGCGCAAGGAGAACCGCCGGGTCCAGATCGCCCAGTACGCCACCGAACGCGGCAACATCATCGTCGCGGGCGAGCCGATCACCGGCTCCGCGGTCACCAACGGCAGCGACTACAAGTACAAGCGGACCTACAAGGACGGCCAGCTGTGGGCCCCCGTCACCGGGTACGCCTCGCAGGCCTTCGGTTCCACCCAGCTCGAATCCCTCGAAGACGGCATCCTGACCGGCAACGACGACCGGCTCTTCTTCGACCGCACCATCGGCATGTTCACCGGGGAGAAGAAGGCCGGCGGCAACGTCGTCACCACGCTCAACCCCGAAGCCCAGAAGGCGGCCTTCGAGAAGCTCGGCACCAAGAAGGGCGCGGTCGCCGCGATCGACCCGCGCACCGGCGCCATCCTCGCCCTGGTCTCCACCCCCTCGTACGACCCCTCCCGCTTCGCCGGCAACTCCAAGGACGACGAGAAGGCCTGGGTCGAGCTCAAGGACAGCGAGGACAAGAACCTCGTCAACCGCGCCCTGCGCGAGACCTACCCGCCCGGCTCCACCTTCAAGGTGCTCACCGCCGCGGCCGCCCTGGAACACGGCGTCGTCAAGGAGATCGACGACCCGACGGACACCCCCGAGCCGTACATCCTGCCGGGCACCAAGACCCAGCTGCCCAACTCCCACGCCGGGTGCGAGAAGGCCAGCCTCAACGAGGCGCTGCGCATCTCCTGCAACTCCGTCTTCGCCAACATGGGCGACAAGGTCACCCGCGACAAGATGGTGGAGACCGCGGAGAAGTTCGGCTTCAACAACGACAAGATCGACATCCCGGTCCGCGCCTTCGCCAGCATCTACGACAAGAAGATGGGCAAGGACGGCAACGCCCAGAGCGCCATCGGACAGTTCAACACCGCCGCCACCCCGCTCCAGATGGCCATGGTCACGGCGGCGATCGCCAACGACGGCAAGCTGATGAAGCCTTACATGGTCGACCAGCTCACCGCGCCCAACCTGGACGTCATCGAGAAGCACGAGCCGCAGGAGATGAGCCGGCCGCTGTCCGCTGCCAACGCGCAGAAGGTCCAGCAGATGATGGTCAACGTCGTCGAGAAGGGCACCGGCGAGAAGGCCAAGATCAAGGACGTGAAGGTCGGCGGCAAGACCGGCACCGCCCAGCACGGCGAGGGCAACAAGAAGCGCCCGTACGCCTGGTTCATCTCCTATGCCGAGAACGCCGACGGCACCTCGCCCGTCGCCGTCGCCGTCGTCATCGAGGACAGCGAAGGCACCGCCCGTGACGACATCAGCGGTGGCGGTCTCGCCGCCCCCGTGGCCAAGGCCGTCATGGAAGCGGTGCTCAAGAGCCAGGGGTGACCAGGGAATAACGGACCGGAGCGGAGTGACTCACATCACTGAATTCCGCCCGGATCCGAGCGTACGGTACCGGTCCAGTATCAGGCTGTGGCCACGAACCGATCACGGACGATCGGCCGGTAGCCTTTGCGCGAACAGCACACCGCCGGACCACACACAGGTGCGGTCGGGACTGACGGAGAGGGCTGCAACGTTATGGAAGAGCCGCGTCGCCTCGGCGGCCGGTACGAGCTGAGCCACGTGCTCGGCCGTGGTGGCATGGCCGAGGTCTACCTCGCCCACGACACCCGGCTCGGCCGTACCGTCGCCGTCAAGACCCTGCGTGCCGATCTCGCCCGCGACCCGTCCTTCCAGGCCCGGTTCCGGCGCGAGGCCCAGTCGGCCGCGTCGCTGAACCACCCGGCGATCGTCGCCGTCTACGACACCGGCGAGGACTACGTCGACAACATCTCCATCCCGTACATCGTGATGGAGTACGTCGACGGATCAACCCTGCGCGAGCTGCTGCACTCGGGCCGCAAACTGCTGCCCGAGCGCACCCTGGAGATGTGCATCGGCATCCTCCAGGCCCTTGAGTACTCGCACCGCGCCGGCATCGTGCACCGCGACATCAAGCCCGCCAACGTGATGCTGACCCGCACCGGCCAGGTCAAGGTCATGGACTTCGGCATCGCCCGCGCCATGGGCGACTCCGGCATGACCATGACGCAGACCGCGGCCGTCATCGGCACCGCCCAGTACCTCTCCCCGGAGCAGGCCAAGGGCGAGCAGGTCGACGCGCGCTCCGACCTCTACTCCGCGGGCTGCCTGCTCTACGAGCTCCTCAGCGTCCGGCCCCCGTTCGTCGGCGACTCCCCCGTGGCCGTCGCCTACCAGCACGTACGGGAAGAGCCGCAGCCGCCGTCGAACTTCGACCCCGAGATCACGCCCGAGATGGACGCGATCGTCCTCAAGGCACTGGTCAAGGACCCCGACTACCGCTACCAGTCGGCCGACGAGATGCGCGCCGACATCGAGGCCTGCCTCGACGGCCAGCCCGTCGCCGCCACCATGAGCACGGGCGGCTACGGCTACCCCGACCAGAACCACGGCTACGGGCAGGCGGGCTATGACCAGCCCACCACCGCCCTGCGCACCACCGACGCCGGCCAGACCTCGATGATGCCGCCGATGCCCCCGGGCGACGGTGGCTACGGCTACGGCGACCAGGGGCACGGCGGCTACGACCAGGGCCCGCACCGCCGCCAGCAGAAGAAGAGCAAGGCCTCCACGGTCCTGCTCGTGGCGGCCGGCGTCCTCGTCCTCGTCGGCGCGATCCTCATCGGCCGCTCCCTCTTCAGCGGGGGCGCCGACAACCGGCCCTCCGTGCCCAAGCTCCTCGGTCAGACCCTGGAGCAGGCGCAGAAGAGCGGCGACAACGTGGGCCTGAAGGTGGTCAAGGGCGCCGACGCACCCTGCGACGACCAGCCCAAGGGCACCGTCTGCAAGCAGGACCCCGTGGCCGACACCAAGGTCGACGAGGGTTCCACGGTCGCAGTGACGATCTCCTCGGGCGCCCAGAAGATCCCCGTCCTCGACGTGCTCAACATGAAGTACGAGGACGCGGAACGGGCGCTGAAGGACAAGGGCTTCCAGGTCGACCGCAAGCTCCAGGAGTCCGACCGCACGCCCGGGACCGTCATCGACCAGAACCCGAAGGCGGGCAGCGAGGCGGAGAAGAACAGCATGATCACGCTGACCGTCGCCAAGGAACTGTCCAAGGCGGAGGTCCCCGAGCTCAAGGGCAAGACCAGGGACGAGGCGGCCAAGGCCCTCACCGACGCCAAGCTCAAGCTCGGCAGTGTGACGGAGGCCGAGCAGCCCGGAGCGGCCCCCGGCACGGTCGTCCTCCAGCAGTACGCGGCGGGCCAGCAGCTCGAAGTGGGCAAGACGGTCAACATCACCATCGCCAAGGTCGCGCAGGCGACGGTCGTCCCGAGCTTCGTCGGCAAGACCCTGGGCCAGTACAAGGACGACCTCAAGCGCGCCAACCTGAAGCTCGGGATCATCAGCGGCCCGACGGACGACAACGCGCTCGTGGTGAACTCCGACCCGCCGCCGAACACCCCCGGCGTCTCGGGCCAGACGGTCAACGTCTGGACCACGGGGGGCCAGCAGGACGGCGGCATCATCGCGGGCCTGACGGGCGGCGGCGGCCGCCGCTAGCCTCCGGCCCGGCCCGCAGACCAGAACGAGGTCCGGCCCCTCTCCTCGGAGAGGGGCCGGACCTTTTTCGCGCCCCCCGCCAGCGCACATTTCAACGAAACCCGATCGTGTCTTCATATGTCGGGAGTCGTTGACCCGATTGGGGTGGGGCAGCGTGCTCCGCCGGAGAGGGGCGAGCCGTGATCGACGAAACCGTGCTACTGGAGTCCAGGACCCTGCGCGAGAGCGTTCTGGAACGGTCACACGTTCTGGACAAGGTGAAGGCCCTCTCGCTGTTGCCGGACGGGCTTCATGTGACGACGGCGATGGTGGCCGCGTACTTCGAGGTAGCGGAGGAAGTCGTCAACCGGCTGCGCCAGCGCCACCGCGAGGAACTCACGGGGAACGGCATGCGCACCCTCAAAGGCGCTGACCTGGAAAGTTTTGAAAGAGACAACCTGTCTCTTTCAAACGAGAGTTATCCACAGGGGCGTGGTGGACGGGTTCACCTGGCCGTCTACACCCGCCGGACCATCCTCAACGTGGCCATGCTGCTGCGCGACAGCGAGATCGCCCGCAGTGTCCGCACCTACCTGCTGGACCGCGAGGAGTCGTCCCGCCCTCGCCCCGTCCCCCACGACATCGAATCGCTCGACGACCGGATCACCCGGCTCAGCGAGGCGAGCTTCACCAAGCTGCTGGGCAGGACCGTCGTCCCGATGCTCAACGCCCTCGTCGAGGCCTCCGGCGAACAGCGCAAAGACCTCCTCAGCCTCCGCAATGACGTGGAGCAGATCCAGATGAGGCTCGTCGAGCACGACCTCCAGCTCAGCCGGCTCCAGCGCGGCCAGGACGTGAAGGCCCTCACCGGGGTCATCGGGACCATCGACGCCATGAACTGGCGGGAGTTCGAGCAGCACGTCGCCGGGCTGCTGCGCCGCGACGGGTGCACCGACGTGGAGGTGTACGGCGGGCACGGCGGCGACCGGGGGGTCGACATCACCGCCCGCACCGCCGACGGACGTTCGGTCGCCGTGCAGTGCAAGAACTTCGCGCCCTTCCGGCACGTGCTCAGCGGCGAGATGCAGAAGTTCCTCGGCGCGTCCAAGGTCCTCCACCGGGCCGACGTGGCCCTCTACGTGGCCACGTGCGCGTTTACCCGGGAGGCGTTGGCCATCTCCGCCCAGGGAGGCGTCACGGCCGTCCACAGGGGGCTTCTTGAGGCGTGGAGCGCGGGGGTCCGGCTTCAGGTGCTGCGTTAGCGCAGTTCCGCCGGAGGCGTTCGCTTCGCGTCCACCTTCTGCGTCCGGACCAGCTCGCCCCATACGACGTACCGGTACTTCGACGTGTAGACCGGGGTGCACGTGGTCAGGGTGATGTAGCGGCCCTCGGCCGTCCTGCCCGATTCCTTCGGGACCGGGTTGATCACGTCCGTGTTGTACTTCGAGGTCTGGCGCAGCTCCGCGAAGACCTTGTAGACGTACCAGGTGTCGCGCGTCTCGAAGACGATCGCGTCGCCCTTCTTCACCTTGTCGATGTTGTGGAACTTCGCCCCGTGCCCGTCCCGGTGCGCCGCGAGCGAGAAGTTGCCCTTCGGGTCCCACGGCAGGGCCGACTTCACCGGCTCCGTGTAGTACCCGGCCACCCCGTCGTCGAGCACCCCCGGCGTCGTCCCCGCCTTGACCAGGACCTCGCCGTTCTTCATCGCCGGCACGTGCAGGAAGCCGACGCCGCCCGCCGTGTCCAGCGCCCCCGGCTCCGCGGGAGCGGGCGCCGGTGCCTGCCACTGCTGGCGGATCTCGTCGCCGCGCGCCGACGCCTGCCGGTCGGCGAGCACGTTGGTCCACCACAGCGAGTAGACGACGAACAGGCCCAGGACCAGGCCCACGGTGATCAGGACCTCGCCCAACAGGCTCAGGAACCCGGCGAGCACACTGCGGCTGCCGGCGGGCGGGGCCGCAGCGCGGCGGCGGGAACGAGACACTGCTGATGCGTCCTTAGAGCGGCTACGGGCTGGTCAACGCGGGCGGCGGGCCCTGGCTGCGGGGGCGTTCATCGGTCATCCTGCCCCATACGATCATCCGGTAGGTGCTGGTGAACTCCGGGGTGCAGGTCGTCAGCGTGATGTACCGGCCGGGCCCGGTGAACCCCGAGCCCTCCGGCACCGGCTTGATCACCGACACGTTCGCCGGCGAGGTCTGCGCCAGCGCCGAGGTCATCTCGTACGTGTAGTACGCGTCGCGGGTCTCGACGACCACGGGATCCCCGGGCACCAGCCGGTTGATGAAGCGGAACGGCTCGCCGTGGGTGTTGCGGTGTCCCGCCACCGCGAAGTTGCCCTGTGGGTCGGCCGGCATCGCCGTCTTCAGCGAGCCCTCGCCGTAGTGCCCGACCATCCCCCGGTCCAGCACCTTCGGCTTGCTGATGCCCTCCGCGACCGGCACCTTCACGTCCAGCTTCGGGATGTAGAGGATCGCGAAGCCCTGGCCCGGTTCGAAGGCCGTCGGGGCGGGCGCGGCGCTCCCGCCGCCGGGATCCCGCTCCCACGTCTGGCGCAGCGAGCCCGCCGCCCCGTCCGCCGCCCGCTCCGCCAGCAGGTTCGTGTACCAGAGCTGGTAGGCGACGAACAGCAGCATCACCAGGCCCAGCGTGATGAACAGTTCTCCGGCCAGCCGGCTCGCGATGACCACCGGGCCGCCGGAGGCGGGCCGCCTGCGCCGCCGGCCGCCCCGTCTGCGGCTGGCCTTGGCGGCCCGTTTCGCGGCCTCCTGAGCTGCCCTGCGTCGCGCGGCCCGGCCCTCCGTGGGCGCGGACGGCGCGATCGCGGTCACGCGACGGCCTTGCCCACCACCGGGGCCAGCCCCACCGAGCGTTCCACGGCGCCCGCGTCACCGCACCGGACGAGCCAGTTCGCGAGCATCCGGTGGCCCCACTCGGTCAGCACGGACTCAGGGTGGAACTGCACGCCCTCGACCTCGTGCTCCCGGTGCCGCAGCCCCATGATGATCCCGTCCTCGGTCCGCGCCGTGACCTCCAGCACGTCGGGCAGGGTCTGCGGCTCGGCCGCCAGGGAGTGGTAGCGGGTCGCGGTGAAGGGGGAGGGCAGGCCCTCGAACACGCCCAGGCCCTCGTGGACCACCGGCGAGGTCTTGCCGTGCAGCAGCTCGGGCGCCCGGCCCACGACCCCTCCGTAGGCGACCGCCATCGACTGCATGCCGAGGCACACGCCGAAGACGGGGACGCCCGTCCGCGCGCAGTGCCGGACCATGTCGACGCACACGCCCGCCTCCTCCGGCGTGCCGGGGCCGGGGGACAGCAGCACGCCGTCGAAGCCGTCCTGCGCGTGTGACAGCTCGACCTCGTCGTTGCGCAGCACCTCGCATTCGGCGCCGAGCTGGTAGAGGTACTGGACCAGGTTGAAGACAAAGCTGTCGTAGTTGTCCACGACCAGAATGCGCGCGCTCACGGAGTGGCTCCCGATCCCTCGTCCACCGTCACGTCATTGAACGGAAGGAGCGGCTCGGCCCACGGGAAGACGTACTGGAAGAGCACGTAGACCACCGCGAGGACCAGTACGAGTGAGATCAGCGCGCGTACCCACGCGTTGCCCGGCAGATGCCGCCAGATCCAGCCGTACATGCCGTCTGTTTCCCTTTTCCGTCCACGATCGTCCCACGCACCGCAGGAGCGGTACGCGAACAGACTAAAGCCAGCGGCCCGGCGGGGTGGGTCACCCGGACGAACCGTCCGGCCGGCCCTGTCCCACGGTGCGCGTGCCGGTCAGCTCCGCCCAGACGACCAGCCGGTGGCTGTGGCCCCACTCCGGGTCACAGGTCGTCAGGGTCAGGTAGCGACCGGGAGCGGTGAACGGCGACTTGCGCGGGACCGGGTCGACCACCCCGGTGTCGGTCGGCAGCGTGCGCAGGGGCCCGCCGCGGACCGTGTACGTGTACCAGGCGCTCGCGTCCTTGAGGATCACCTCGTCCCCCTCGCGCAGCTGCGGGAAGTCCTTGAAGGGATCTCCGTAGGTGCGCCGGTGGCCGGCCACCGAGAAGTTCCCGGGCGCGCCGGGGCGGGCGGTGGCGACGTAGTGGCCCAGACCCTTCTTCAGCACCTCGGGGTCCGTGCCCTCCAGGACGGGCTTGTTCCAGCCGGGGCCGAAGCGAGGGATGTACATCTCGGCGAAGGCGCGGCCCGCGGGGTAGCGCTCCACGGGCGCCGGCCCCGACGGGGGCGCCGGCTGCGGGGACCCCGGCGCGCTCGCCCGGTCCGCCGCCGCCCAGCGGTCGCGCAGCCGGTCCATCTCGCCGTCCATGGCCCGGTCGGCCTTGACCCCGGTCCACAGCAGGACGTAGGCCACGAACAGCACGATCAGTGTGCCGGCCGTCAGGCACACCTCGCTGAACGTCCGTACCACCAGGCGCAGGACGTCATCGGGACGGGCCCGTTCACGGGGTGGCTGCCACCGGCTTCGCATAGTGGAGGTCCACTGTGCCGGAGTAGGCGGGAAGTGTCAGCGCCTTGTGCTCGTCCACTTTCCAGCCGAGCCCGTACGCGTTCACGTACAGCTGGTAGTTCTGCAGGGCCGTCGAGGCGGCCATGGCCCTGCGCAGCGCGCCCGGGTCGCCGACCGCCGACACCTTGTACGGCGGCGAGTAGACGCGGCCCTGGAGGATCAGGGTGTTGCCCACGCAGCGGACCGCGCTGGTGGAGATCAGCCGCTGGTCCATGACCTGGATGCCCTGGGCGCCGCCCTGCCAGAGGGCGTTCACCACGGCCTGGAGGTCCTGCTGGTGGATCACCAGGTCGTTGGGCTGGGGCTCGGGCACGTTGGGGATGCGGGCGGTGGCGTTCGGCGGGGCGTCGTTGAGGGTCACCGTCAGGCCCTTGCCGGACAGCTCCTCCGTGCCCGAGGCCTTGCGCAGGGCGGCCAGCCGGGCGTCCTCGGCCTTGGTGCTGCCGTCGTCGCGCTCGGCGAGGGCGTCCACCCGGCTGCGGACCGCTCCGGTGCTCTCCTCCAGCGCCGCGTTGTTCTGGCTGCGCTCCTCGATGAGGTCCGACAGCTTCAGGAGCGAGGCGTCCGTGCGGATGTTCGTACCCTTGGACGTGTTGAAACTGGTGACGAAGAGCAGCCCGGCCAGGGCGAAGACGGCGGCGCTCAGCAGCCGGACCGGTCTGGCCCGGCGACGGGGACCCGCGGAGGAGTCGTCGGAATCGCTCAACGTACCCTTCTCCTTCTACGCCACAGGTCCACTACGCTAACGGACGCCCGGGGCAGGCCAGGTCCCCAGCGCATCGACAGGAGAGCCCCTCGTGCCGAAGTCACGTATCCGCAAGAAGGACGACTACACGCCGCCGCCCACGCGGCAGCCGCAGGCCATCCGGCTGACGACCCGCAGCTGGGTGGCCCCGGTCATGCTGGCGTTCTTCCTGATCGGACTCGCGTGGATCGTCGTCTTCTACGTGACCGAGACCCAGCTGCCGATCGAGGCCCTGGGCAATTGGAACATCGTGGTCGGTTTCGGCTTCATCGCCGCGGGATTCGGCGTTTCCACGCAGTGGAAGTAGCACGCTCCGGCGGCTGACGGAAGCTCTCCCCATGAGTTATCCACAGCGTCATCCACACCTGAGGAAAAGACAGAAGATCTGTGGATAACTCTGTGGAGAGTTGACGCCGGTGTGATCAGGTGAGTTCCGCCGTACGGAGCACGATCACCGCCGCTGCCAGCAGGAACACGCCCGCACAGGTCACTCCTTGGATGACTGTGCGATTCCTGCCGGCGGCGGGCGTGAGCATGCCCAGGCCCACCAGGGCCCCGGTGATCAGGCCGCCCACGTGGGCCTGCCAGGACACGGTGAAGTGGCCGCCGATCGGCACGAAGGTCAGCACCAGCATCAGCACGACCATGGTGATCACCGGCCGCATCTCGTACCGCAGCCGCCGGGCCAGCACGACCGTGGCCCCGAGCAGGCCGAAGACGGCGCCGGACGCGCCGAGGGTCGCGGCGTACGGCTCGGTCAGCAGATAGACCAGGGCGCTGCCGCCCAGGCCCGAGAGCAGGTAGACGGCGAGGTAGCGGCTCCGGCCGAGCGCCGCCTCCAGCGGGCCGCCGATCACCCACAGGCCGATCATGTTGCTGATGATGTGCCACCACTCGGTGTGCAGGAACACCGAGGTAATGAGCCGGTAGTACTCCCCTGTGGACACCCCTTCGACGGGGGCGCCGAGGTACTCGACGTACCGGCCGAGCAGCGCCAGCCGGACCGCGAGCGCCGGGGCCGCCAGGGCCGCGAGGAACACCGCGACGTTGATCCCGATCAGGGTCTTGGTGACCAGGTGCGGATCGGCGGCGACCACCCCGCCGGCGAGGGTGCGCGGCGCGTTGGCGGCCGGGGAGTGCCCGGTGCCGGAGCCCGCGCGGACGCATTCGGGGCACTGGAAGCCGACCGAGGCGCTGATCATGCACTCGGGGCAGATGGGGCGCTCGCAGCGGGTGCAGCGGATCCCCGTGTCGCGGTCCGGGTGGCGGTAGCAGCCCGGCAGACGGTCGGTGTCCATCGGTCCCCTCGATCAGCGGCGCGGCAAAGGGTGCGCCCCGCCGGTCCGGCTCGGCCCCGCACGGGGTACGCATGCAGGACGGACGGGCGGGGCGGAAGGTTCCCGGGTCGGGTCCCGGCGCCGCGCCGGGTCGCGCGGACGGGTCGCGGGACCGGTCCCGGGTCCGTCAGCGCCGCTCGATGACGACGGACTGGATGGTCACGTCGTCGACGGGGCGCTCGGTGCGCGGGTTGGTGGCGCTGGCGGCGATGGCGTCCACGACCTTCTGGCTGGCCGGGTCGGTGACCTCGCCGAAGATGGTGTGCTTGCGCGTCAGCCAGGCGGTGGGGGCGACGGTGATGAAGAACTGCGAGCCGTTGGTGCCCGGCCCGGCGTTGGCCATGGCCAGCAGGTAGGGCTTGGTGAAGGCCAGGTCGGGGTGGAACTCGTCCGCGAACCGGTAGCCGGGACCGCCGGTGCCGTTGCCGAGCGGGTCGCCGCCCTGGATCATGAAGCCGCTGATGACACGGTGGAAGACGGTGCCGTCGTACAGCGGGTCCGTGGTCTTCTGGCCGTCGGTGGGACGGGTCCACTCGCGGGCGCCGGTGGCGAGCTCGACGAAGTTCCGGACGGTCTTCGGAGCGAAGTTCTCCAGAAGCTCGATCTGGATGTCGCCTCGGCTCGTCTTCAGGGTGGCGTAGAGCTTCTCGGCCACGGATCTGCCTTCCATAGTCATCACTGTCGGTCCAGATGGTCGCACGGAGCGCTCCACAGCACAGAAATCGTCCACCCGTATGCCCTGTCACGCATGCCGCTCAGCGCGGTGGCAGGCATGATCCGACAAAGGGTGGAAAGGTGAACTGTGTCCGCCACCGAGAAGGAGGAATCCTGTGACCCGCAAGGACAGCGTGCTCGCGGCAGCCGAAAGCGCCAAGGAGACCGCGCGGCACGCGTCGGAAGTGGTGGCACCGTACGCAGGGACCGCCAAGGACGCCATGGCGCACTACGCGCACGAGATGAACGGACTGCTCGCCCCCAAGCTCTCGCACGCGGCCAACGAGGCCGCGCGCCAGGCCCGTACGACCTACGACAGCCACCTGCATCCGCGGCTCAGGGCCGCGCGCACGCACGTGCCTCCGAACGTGGACCGTGCGGCGACGAAGGCGGTCAGGCAGACGCGCCAGGCGGCGCGGCAGGCCGCCGAGTACACGCAGCCGCGGATCGAGAGCGCGATCGCGGCCGCCACCCCGATGGCGGGGGAGGCCGCGTCGCGGTCCGCCGCGGCGCTGGCCGCGCTGCGCGGCCAGGTGTCGGCCAAGGAGATCCAGAAGCTGGTGCGGCGCCATGAGCGGCGCGCACGCCTCGGCCGGGTGCTGCGCGGTACCGCGGTGGTCGGCGTGATGGCGGGCGCGGCCTTCGCGGCGTGGAAGTGGTGGGACCGGCAGTCGAACCCGGACTGGCTGGTCGAACCGCCGGCGGCCACGGAGCTGTCCTCGCGCGACGCCGCGCCGGCGAGCTTCGAGGACGAGCTGGAGGAGAAGGAGCGCGAGGCCGAGCCGAAGCCCGGTCCGTCTTCTTCGGACGGCACGCCGCACTGAGCGACGCGCCATTGAGCGACCCGGCACGCGGCGCGCCCGCGTCGCCGCGCGAAGGGCCCGGATCCGGCAGGATCCGGGCCCTTCGCGTGCGGTGAGGCCGGCTCAGCCCGGGAGGGTCAGGACCATGCCCGGCCGGATGAGGTTGGGGTTGGAGCCGATGAGGCGCCTGTTGACGGCGTAGAGCTCCCGCCAGCGGGCCTCGTTGCCCAGCTCGCTGCGCGCGATCGCGGCGAGCGTGTCGCCGGCCCTGACCTTGTACGTACGCTTCTTGGCCGCGGCGCCGGGCCCGGGGGCCGGCGCCGCCGGAACGGCCTTGTGCGCGGCCGACGCCGGGGACGGGGTGTGCGGCAGGACGGGCGTCGGGGAGGCCGCGGCGGGCTTGGGCGGCCCGGGGGCGGTCTTGGGTGCCACCGGCACGGCCTTGTGCGCGGCCGATCGGGGCGTCGGACTCGCGGGCCTCGGCGGGGCTGCGGCGGCCGCGCGTTCGCCGGCGCCGCGGGGGGCCGAGGCGGCGGTGCGCCCGCCTCCGGCCTGCTGCTGCATCTCCTCCTTCGCCTTCTCGGCGGCCTCGTATGCCTTCTTCTTGTCGGACTTCTTGTCGGACTTCAGGAAGTCGAAGAGTCCCATGTCAGTGCGCCTCCGGCGTGATCTCGCCCCCCTGGGCTGGTGCCTTCCCCCACTGTCTGACACGGGGCGCCGGGCGGCCCCGCGACCGGGCCATCCGGGGGATGCCGGGACCGTACATCTTTCCGGTATCGCGCCGGGAAGGAACCGGGAAGGCGCGGCGCGAGCATCGTGGGACACGATGGAGGAGAGTGCTGTGAACATCAGACAGGCCGCGGAGCGGGTCGTGCTGGTCAGGCCCGGACCCGGGCTCGTACGAGCCGCGGTGGTGGCGGGCCTGGACGTCTGGGTGGTGTCCGATCCCGCCGGGTGGCCGCCGGAGGCGCGGCTTCCCCCCGAGCTGCCCGCGCAGCGGCTCCTGCGGGTGGAGTTCGACGACGCGGCGGCGCTGCGCGCCCTGCTGACGGACACGGTCGTCCGGCACGGGATCGGGCACGTCCTCTACCTCGCGCGGGACCTCGGGAGGGGCCTCGGCAGAGGGGCGGCGGCGGCCGCCGAGGAGGTGCTGCGGGAGCTCTCCCCGGGCGGCGACGAGCCGGCGGGCCGGCTGCCGGACGCGGTGGCGGTACGGCGCATCCTCAACGAGAGCCGGACCTCGGCCGTGCGCGCCCGGGAGGCGCGGTCCGTCGCGGAGGCGCTCGCGGTGGCGGCGGACTTCCCCTTGCCCGTCGTCATCAAGTCGGCTGACGCGACGGGCTGTTGGTGGACCGTACCCGTGCACGACCGTCCCGGTCTCGAACGGTGGGCGCACCAGGTGGCCGCCGCCCGGCACGCGGCCCCCTATCTCGTCGAAGAGCTTTTGACGGGAGCCAAGTTCCGTGTGGAGACGCTGACGGTCGACGGCATGCACCTGGTGGCCGACATCACCCCCGAGCGGGACGCGGCGCCGCTTCCCGAGGCGGACCGGGCCCAGATCCGTGCGACGGTGCGGGCCCTGCTGGATCTGGCCGGGTACAAGTCGGGGACCACGCGGACGGACGTGCTGGTCAGCGCGCGGGGATCGCGGATCGCGGCGGCCACGGAACCGGACCGGGAACGGCACGCCCGCGGCGCTTCCCCCACCCCCGGCACCCCCGACACCCGCGGGATCGCGGACGGGATCGAGAGGGGAACGGTCCGGTAAGGGCCTCGGCCAGTCTGTGTCTTGTCGAGAGCGGCCGCCGCACCACACGGGGCCGCACAGCGGAAACACGACCAGGGGGTTCCACACAATGCGCAGCAAGCTGGCTGGACTGATTGGGATTGTCGCGGCGGCCCTGGCGATCGGGGTCGGTGTGACGGTCCAGGCGCCGGACGCCGGTCAGCCCGCCGGGTACCAGGTGGTCGCGGACGACAAGGGCCCGGGACTCCCCTCCCCGGCCCCGTCCCCGGCCACCGCCCAGTAGTCCGGCTGCTCGCCGCGCACCCACGCGCACGTGCCCCGCACCGTCCGTCCGGTGCGGGGCACGTGGCGTTGGCGGGTCAGTACGTCCGGCGGTGCGCCGGCAGGCCCATGAAGTCGAATAACGTCTCCGCCGCACGGCGGTGACCGGCGGCCGCCTGCACATCGCCGAGCGCTTCGGCCGCCCAGCCGAGCCCCACCAGCGCGCACGCCTCCTCGGCACGGAAACTCATCGGCGCCGCGACCTTGTAGGCGTGGGCGTGCAGGTTCAGCGCCGCCTCGTGTTCCCCCCAGGTCATGTGGAGTTGGCCGAGGACGTTCACGACCTTCGCGAGCCGGATCGGGGCGCCGCTCGTACGGCCCAGCGCCAGGGCCCGCTCCGCCAACGCGCGCGCCTGCGCGCTGTCGCCCCGCTGCTCCGCGACCCGGGCGGACAGGGCCAGGACCAGGGCGACGTCCCCCGGCGACCTGGTCTCGTCGCACAGGACACGGGCGCGCTGGAGGCTCTCGTGGGCCTCGGTGAACTCCCCGAGGCCGACTTGGGCGAAGGCCAGGTCGGTCAGGGCCGCGATCTCGTTGCTGCGGTAGCCGAGGTCGCGGTCGATCTCCAGCGCCTGGCGGGCGGCGGCGGCCGCTTCCGGATAGCGCCCCCACCGCTCGTACAACGTGCTGAGCGTGGTCAGGGTCTCGGCCTCCGCACGGGGGTTGCCCAGTTCCCTGGCCATGGCGACGGACCGCTGGAGGAGCGGGAGCGCCTCCCCGTACCGCCCGAGCATCGACAGCAGCAGCCCGATGGTCGATTCGCTGTTCGCCTCGGTGTGGCGGTCCCCGGCGCGTATCGCCGTGTCCCGCGCCTCCCTGGCCACCCCCAGTCCCTCCTCGAAGCGTCCGAGCTTCCAGCAGGCGGCGCCCAGATTGGCCAGGCTGATGCCGAGGAGGGCCGGATCGTCGAGGCGGCGGGAGGCGGCGACGGCGAGGTGCCCCACGCTCCAGAACTCGTCGAGCTGTCCCTGCGCGTGCAGGTGGAAGCCGAGATTGCGGCTGAGGCAGGCCGCGTACCGGTCGTGGCCGCAGCGCTCGGCGAGGGACACCGCGGCCAGCAGCCCGGCCTGCTCCCGGTCGAACCAGCTCACGGCCTGGTCGGCGTCCCTGAAGGACGGCCGTTCGCCCTGGTAGCGCGAGATGCCGGTGGGGCGGCGCTCGCGGCCGGGGAACAGCACCTCGCACGCCTCGTCCGAGGTCGTCATGTAGTAGCTGAGCAGCCGTTCGACCGCCGCCGCGTCGTCGTCCGCCGTCGCCGGTCCCCGCAGGCTCTGGGCGAAACTGCGCACCAGGTCGTGGAAGGTGTACAGGCCGATGTCGGGCTGCTGGACCAGGTGGACGTCGAGCAGGAACTCCAGGGCGTCCTCGGCGTCCCGCAGGGGGGTGCCGAGGAGCGCGGCCGCCGCGTACACGTCGGTACCGGCGCACGGGTACAGGCTCAGGATGCGGAACGCGGTGCGGTACTCCTCGTCCATCGCCAGGTAGGACAGCCGCAGGGTCGCCGCGACGCTGCGCTCGCCCGAGCTCAGCTCGTCCATCCGGCGCGTCTCGTCGCGCAGCCGCTCGACCAGGTACCGGACGGTCCAGCGCGGCCGGTTGCGCAGCCGGGCCGTCGCGATCCGCAGGGCCAGCGGCAGGTGACCGCACAGCTCGGCCAGTTCGGCGGACGCCGCCGGCTCGGCGGCCACCCGGTTCAGGCCGAGGGTCTCGGTCATCAGGCTGGTGCTGTCCTCGGGCTCCATCATCCCGATGGACACCCACTCGACGCCGTCGAGGTCCAGCAGCCTTCCCCGGCTCGTGATCAGCACGAGGCAGCCGGGGGAGGCCGGCAGCAGCGGCCGGATCTGCGCGGCGTCGACGGCGTTGTCGAGCAGGAGCAGCACCCGCCGGCCGTCCAGCTTCGCCCGCCACAGGGCCGTGCGTCCCTCCAGGTCCTCCGGGATGCGGTCGCCGGGGGTGCCCATGGTCCGCAGCAGGCTGTCGAGCGCGCCGGCGGGCGAGACGGGCATGCCGCCCGGCGTGAACCCGTGCAGGTCGATGTGGAGCTGGCCGTCGGGATACCAGCCGGCCAGCCGGTGGGCGGCCCGCACCGCGAGGGTGGTCTTGCCCATGCCGCCCATGCCGTCGATGGCCACGATCCGCGAGTACCGGTCGCCGGCCCGGCTCTCGTCCTGGACGTAGTCGAACAGTTCGGCCAGTTCCTTGGCGCGGCCGGTGAAGTCGGGCAGGTCGTACGGCAGGGTGCACGGAGCCTCGGCCGGCGCGGCCGCCGCGGCCCGCGGCTCCGCCGGCTGCGACGCCTCCGGCTCCCGCTGCTCCTGCCGCTCGCGCTGCGGCGGCCCGGGAACGGCTTGGGTGAAGGACGCGGGATCCTCGCCCTCGCCCCCTTCCCGTACGGGAACACCGGGCCCGGGCGCCGGCCGTACGGGGGTCCCGGGCCGGGGTGCCGTACGCACGGGCGCCGGTCCTGCGGGCGCCGGGCCCGCGAACGCCGTACGCACGGGCGCCGGTCCGGCCGGCGCCGGGTGTACGGGCGCCGCTCCCACAGGCGTCGCGTGTACGGCGGCCGGCCGCTCGGGAGCCGCCAGCTCGGGGCTGTCCCGCAGGATCGCCTCGTACAGCCTGGCCAGCCGCGGCCCCGGGTCGATGCCGAGCTCGTCGACGAGCAGCTCGCGCACCTCCCCGTACTCCTTGAGGGCCTCGGCCTGCCGTCCCGAGCGGTAGAGGGCGAGCATCAGCTGGCCGCGCAGCGTCTCCCGCAGCGGGTGCTGGGTGATCAGTTCGCGCAGGCCGGAAATGAGCTCGCCGCTCTCGCCCAGGGACAGGCACAGGTCGAAGAGCTGCTCGGCCGCGGCCAGCCGGCGCTCCTCCAGCGCGGTCGCCGCTGCCTCGATCACCGGTCCCCCCGCGCCCGACAGGACGGAGCCGCGCCACAGCGCGAGGGCGGTCCGCAGGGCGTCGGCGGCCTCGGCCGGCCGGCCCTCCCGCACGGCCTGCGCGGCCGCCTTGGTCAGGGCGTCGAACTCCAGGAGGTCAACCTGGTCGTCCGCCACCACCACGCGGTATCCGGGCCCGTCGGTGGCGATCACCGCGCTGCCGGCCGGCATCCGCCGGCGCAGGTCCGCGACGGCCTTGCGCACCTGGTGCGCCGCGGTCGCCGGCGGGTCCTTCTCCCAGGTCGCCTCCACCAGCCGGGCGACGGGCACCACCCGGCCCGATTCGAGCAGCAGCATGCAGAGGACGCGTTCCTGAATCGCTCCCCCCAGCCTGAGCCTCGACTGGTCCACCCATCCCTCAAGAGATCCGAGGACGTTGAAGCGCAGGTGACCTCCCACTGGAACCACCCTGCGTCTCTCCCCGGATTCCGTATCCGCCCCCGGCATCGGACATCCACCCCCAATAAACAAGGCCCCTGGCCAGGCCATGTCAATCGGATCATAGGGGCTTCCCCTCGCGCGCGGTAAGCATCCGGTAGCAGATCGGGAAGGGCCGGGCGGACAGTTCACGGGCAGGCCACAGCAGCCAGCACACAGAGCGAGTGCCAAAGGAGCAGAGTGTGGGAAGACTGGAGAGACCGCTGGCCCCCGATGCCGGACCAGTCACCGCGTTCGCCCGGGAGTTGCGCAGGCTGCGGACCGCGGCCGGCAGTCCCGGCTACCGCGACATGGCCACCCGGGCCATGTTCTCCGCGTCGGTGCTCTCCGACGCGGCCGCCGGCTACCGCCTCCCGACCCTCCAAGTGGCCCTCGCCTTCGCGGAGGCCTGCGGTGGGGACCGCGCCACCTGGGAGCGCCGCTGGCACGAGGCCGCGCGCGCCGAAGGGGACGACGGCACCACCCGCCCGGCGGCCAAGGCCGTCCAGCAGCACCAGGAGAACGAACTGCGCGCCGCCGACGTACGTGCCCTGCTGCCCCCTCCGGCGCAACTGCCCATGGAGCCGCACCCCTTGGTGGGCCGCGGCGAGCTGATCCAGCAGGCCCGGGCCCTGACCGCGCCCAGTTACGGCGAACAGCGCGCCGCCGCCCCGCTGTTGATCAGCGGGCAGGTGGGCGCGGGCAAGTCGGCGTTCGCCCTGCGGCTCGCCCATGAGCTGGCGGCGAGCCTGCCGGACGGTCAGCTCTACGCGAACCTGGACCCGGCCGCCGACGGCCGCAAGGACGCCGCCGGGATCGCGGGCGGCTTCCTGGAGGCCCTCGGCATCCCCGCCGAACGCATACCGAACGACCCCGGGCAGCGGATCGGCCTGTACCGCTCGCTGCTGAACCGGCGGCGGCTGCTCGTATTCCTCGACGGCGTGCAGCACGAGCGCCAGGTACGGGACCTGCTCGTCGCCGCCCCCGAGAGCCGCATCGTCCTGACCAGCCGGTCCCGGCTGCTGGGCCTCGACGGAACGAGCCGGATCCGGATGCCCGTACTGGACCGGGACGAGTCGATGGAGCTCCTCGTCCAGCTCCTGGGCCGGGACAGGGTCGGCGCCGAACCGCGCGCCTGCCTGCGGCTGGCCGACGCCTGCGGCGATCTTCCGCTCGCCCTGAACCTGGCGGGCCGGCGGATCGCCGCCCGTCCCGAGTGGATGCTCCAGGACGCCGTGGCGGACCTGATCGGCGAGGGGGCGCAGGAGGCCGGCCGCTTCCTGACCCGGCTGCGGGCCGGGGACGACGCCGTGACCCTGCGCCTGGACGCGGCCTACAAGGGCCTGACCCCCTGGGCCCGCCTGATGCTGCGGCAGTTCGCGGGCAGCGACGGCCCGCCCTCCGTGGACAACGTCGTGTACGAGTCGACGGACGCCCTGGCCGTCCTGGTCGAGCGGTCCGCGCAGCCGGTGGAGGACCTGCTCGAACGTCTCCACGACGCGGGTCTGCTCGAACACTCCGACCTGCCCGGTCAGTACGGAATGCCGCCGCTGGCGCGGGCCTTCGCCCTGAACCAGCCCGACCCGACGGAGGGGGAACCGGCGCCGCAGGCCCGCACCCAGGCGCCCGCGCACCCGGCCGCGCGGGCCCTGCGCTAGGTCGCCCCCTACGCAGCGGCCGCGGCGGCGTCCACCCGCTGGGCGCGCAGCGACCGGATCACCTCGTCCCGTCCCTCGATCAGCAGGCGCCGCAACGCCGGTGCGGGCGCGGCGTCCGCGAGGTAGGCGTCGGTGCGGTCGACGGTCTCCTGCTCGACCAGCAGGCGGGGGTAGAGCCCGATCACCACCGTGCGCGCCACCTCCGAGGAACGCCCGGACCAGACCTCGCCGATCTCGGCGAAGTAGCGCTCGGTGTGCTCGCGCAGCAGGTCGCGCCGGCCGCTCTGCACCACGCCGAGGCCGATCGGGCTGAAGGTGCCGCCGATCAGGGCGCGTTGGGTGCCGTTGCTCACCGTGCCGTGCACGGCGGCCTCCCAGGCGTCGGCCGTGGCCCGCGCGTCCGGCATGGCCGCCAGCGCCCCGGCGGCGTTCTCGGCGCCCGTCGTGGTGCCGTCGAGCTCCCGCTCGGCCTCGATCTCCGCGGGACCCGCCTGGCCCGCCCGTACGAGGGCGGCGAGCAGGGCCCAGCGCAGCTCGACGTCGACCGCCAGGCCCTCGACGGTGGCCGCGCCCGCGCGCAGGTCTGCGATCAGGGCCAGGTCCTCGGGCCGGTGCGCGACCCGGGCGAAGAGCAGCGCCCAGGAGAGCTGGACGTCACTGCCGGGCGGTGAGGTGCTCAGGCGCTGGCGGGCCGCCGCGGCCACCGTGTCGGTGAGCTGCGTCCGCGCTGCGGGGGCCACGTACTGGTCGAGGGCGGTCAGCAGGGAGGCGTGCAGGCTCTGGACGACCTCGGTGTCGCTCTCGCTGTCCACGCCCGCCAGGACCAGGCGGATGTAGTCGCGGGCGGCCAGTTCGCCGGCGCGCACCATGTCCCAGGCGGCTGCCCAGCTCAGGGCCCGCGGCAGGCCCTCGGTGAAGTCCCCGATGCCGGCGGCCGCGGCGAGCAGTGCGCCCAGCGAGTGCTCGTCGAGCCGGATGAGGGCGTAGGTGAGGTCGTCGTCGTTGAGCAGGACCACATCGGGCCGCTGCGTGCCGATGAGCTCGGGCACCTCGGTGCGGGCGCCCGTCACGTCCACCTCGACGCGGCCGACCCGCTCCAGGCCGCGCTCCCCCCGGGAGTAGAGGCCGACGGCCAGCCGGTGCGAGCGCAGGGTGGGGTGCTCCTCGGGCGCCTCCTGGAGCACGGCGAACGAGGTGAACGCGCCGTCCCCGTCCACGGTGTACTGCGGGCGCAGGGTGTTCACGCCCGCCTGCGAGAGCCACTCGCGCGACCAGGCGCCCAGGTCGCGGCCGGAGGCCTGCTCCAGTGCGCCGAGCAGGTCGGCGAGGGTGCTGTTGCCCCAGGCGTGCGCGGCGAAGTACTTCCGCATGCCCTCGAAGAACTGCTCGTCCCCGACCCAGGTGACCAGCTGTTTGATGGCGGAGGCGCCCTTGTAGTAGGTGATGTGGTCGAAGTTCTCCAGGGCCTGCTCGATGTCACCGGCCGGGCTGGCGACGGGGTGGGTGGAGGGCAGCTGGTCCTGCCGGTAGGCGTTGGCCTTGTCGGCGTTGGCGAAGCCGGTCCAGGAGTCGCTCCAGCGCGTGGTGGCGACCTGTGCGCGCACCGACATGTAGGTGGCGAAGGTCTCCTTGAGCCAGATGTCGTCCCACCAGCGCATGGTCACGAGGTCGCCGAACCACATGTGGGCCAGTTCGTGCAGGATCGTCGCGGCCCGCCGGTGGCGGACGGCGTCGGTGACCTTGGACCGGAAGACGAAGGTCTCGCGCAGGATCACGGTCGCCGCGTTCTCCATGGCGCTGAGGTTGTACTCGGGCACGAAGATCTGGTCGTACTTGGCGAACGGGAAGTCGGACCCGAAGACGTCCAGGTAGTAGTCGAGACCGCGCTTGGTGATCTCGAATATCTCCTCGGCGTCGAGGTGTTCGGCGACCGAGGCGCGGGCCGCCACCCGCAGCGGGACCTCCTGCCCGGACGCGGAGGTGTAGGTGTCGCCGACGACGTGGTACTCGCCGGCCGCGATCGAGGTCAGGTAGGTGGGCAGCGGGGGCGTCGGCGCGAACCGCCAGACGGCGTGGGCGCCGTCCGGCGACGGCTCGGGAACGGGCGTCGGCGACGCGGAGAAGACCGTCCAGCCCGCGGGCGCCGTCACGGTGAAGGTGAAGGGCGCCTTCAGGTCGGGCTGTTCGAAGGTGGTGAAGACGCGCCGGGCCTCCTGCACCTCGAAGTGGGTGAAGAGGTAGACCTTGCCGTCGACCGGGTCCACCGAGCGGTGCAGGCCCGCGCCGGTGTTGGTGTAGGCGCAGTCCGCCACGACCCGCAGCTCGTTCTCGGCGCCCAGCCCCTCCAGGGCCAGGCGTTCGCCGCGGTAGACGGTGTCGGGGTCGAGCGGCCGCCCGTTGAGGGTGATCTCGTGGACCCGCTCGGCGAGCAGATCGGCGAAGGTCGCCGGGGCCGGGTCGGCGTCGGCGCCGGTGTCGGCCGTGAACCGGATCAGGGTCGTGGAACGGAAGGTGTCCGCGCCCCGGGTGAGGTCGAGGTCGATCTCGTACGAGGTCACCCGCAGCAGCGCGCCACGGACGGCCGCCTCTTCAAACGTCAGCTTGCTCATGTCGCGGACTTCCTCGCTCGGTAGGTGATCGTCAGGTAGAGGTGTTCGTCGAGGATCTTGGCCAGGGAGACGCCGGGGCGGCCGAGATCGGCGCACAGGGCCGCCTCGGGCGGGCCGCCGGCCTCGGCCAGCGCCGCACGGGCCCAGGTCCGGCCGATCTGGAGGTGGCGGGCGAAGGCGGCGCCGTCCCGGACCCCGTAGAGCCGCTCGGCGATGGCCGCGTCCCACGGCATGACGGAGGCGGGACGCAGCGCGTACAGCGTCTTGGACGCGGCGGTCGGGCCGAGGCCGCGGCGCCCGACGGGCAGGGTCGCCAGCGCCTCGTAGGCCTTGGCGAACCGGGAGATCTCGCGGGGCGTGAGCGCGGCCAGGGGCGCGTCCGGCAGCGGGTGGCGCGCCGCCCACGCGGCGAGGCCGGCGCCGAACACGTCGGGCTCGCCCTCGCGCGGGTAGCGGATGCGGCAGCCCCAGGAGTTCAGCCAGCGGTGCAGGGCGGTGCGGTGCCCGGCGTCGGAGAGGTCGAGACGCGATCCGGTCTCCTCGCGCAGCGCCCGCCAGCTGCGGTCCACGCCCGGGAAGGCGTTGAACACGTCGGCCGAGGCACGCAGTTCGGCCAGGGACGGGGTCGGGGGAGGCGGCGGCACCGCGGCTCGCTCCAGGTGCTCGCGGGCCACGCGGGCCGGCACCACCAGCCGCCAGGCCTCGGTGACCAGCTCCGTCAGCTCGTCGAGGTCCAGGGCCGCGAGCCTCGCCTCGGCCCAGTGGAAGCGCAGGTCCGACGCGCGGGGCAGGAAGAACTTGTCCGGCTCTGCGGCGACCAGCGCCGCGCGCTCCTCCTTGGGGAAGGCGAAGCCCAGTTCCGTCTCGTCCCGCGACAGCGCGAGATAGACGAGGGAGCCGATCCGGAACTTCACCCGGTCCCGGATCAGGTGCTCCTCGGTCCTGGGCAGGCCGAGCGCGAGCCGCCGTACGTCCTCCGTCGTGACCACCGTGTCCTCCTTCACCCTCGGCCGCCCGCTCACAGGCCCGCGAGCTGCGGGGTGTGGGCGTCCAGCGGCGGCCCGTCGAGCGCACCGAGGCCGATCGGCGAGGGTGTCCGGCCGGTCAGCCGGTCCGCCAGCGACCGCGCGATGAGCGGTGCGAACTTGAAGGATGTGCCACCGCAGGCCGCGTACGCGTAGGCGTCGCCGCCCAGCGCGACCATCAGGGGGCCGCCGGTCTCGCTGAAGGAGGAGTAGTAGGCGTCCTTGGCGGCGGTGACCCAGGCTGGGCCGAAGCCGGGCAGCAGGTCGCCGAACTCCTTCTCCAGCCGGCGCTGCCAGTACGGATCGGTGGCGTGGTCGGTGAGCTCGTCCACCACGCGGCAGACGGTGGCCGAGGTGAGCTTGAGGGCCGTGCCCGCCACCGGCGGGATCAGCCAGGCGCCCCCCTTGGTGCCGAGCGCGGGGATGGCCGGGGTGGACGCCCAGGCGTGGGCCTGGTGCCGGGGCACCCTGCAGTACAGGAGGGACTGGCGGAAGAGCGTCAGCCGCTCGGCGATGCCGTCGGGCATCAGCCCGCGGGACCAGGGCCCCACCGCCACCAGGACCGCGTCGCCGCGCAGCACCCGCCCGTCCACGAGCCGTACGCTGCCGCTCTCGCCGTCCACGGCGGTCACGGCCCGGTGCTCGATGAGCTCGATGCCCGGCTGCCACTTCAGCCAGCCGACGCAGGCGGCCAGCACCCGCTCGGCGAGCAGGACGCCCGCCTCGTCCTCCAGCACCGCGCCGAGAGCGCCGTCGACGTGCAGGTGCGGATAGCGGTCGGACAGGCCGGCCGCGGTCAGCTCCCTGACGCTGCCTCCGGCGTCGGCGAGCATCGCCGCCGCGTCCGCCGCCGCCGCGGGCGGCAGCACCGTGAGGGCGCCGACCTGCTCGTAGAAGCGGGTCATGAGGAGCTCTTCCAGTTCGACCCAGCGGTGGTGCGCACGCAGTGCGGCCGCCGTGGTCCGCGGGTCCGCCGGGTGCAGGGCCCGCAGGATCCGGTGCTGGTCGAAAGAGGTGGCTCTGCTGTGCGGGATGGGGCCCTGGTCCACGACCGTGACCTTGTGTCCGTCGAGCACGCACTCGACTGCCGTGAGCAGGGCGATCACACCGCCGCCCACTACCGTCACCCTCGCCGACATCACACACCTCCTTTCCGTGTTCCGGGAGCCGACGGATCAGCTGTCGAGGACGATCGTGGTCAGTGCGGCGGCCTTGGCGAGGTACTCCTCGCAGCCGGGCCGGTCGTCGGCGGCGCAGATCACGTTGGCGTACCTGCTGAGGTATCCCTCCGGCGGCAGCAGCAGCGTGGTCCCGGGCGCGACCATGGCGTTGGCCTCCAGGAGCCCGGGGGTGTCCGTGGCGGCTGGTACGTCCACCGAGCGGACCGTGCCGTTGCGGTGCGGGTACAGGAAGCGGATGCCGACCGTGCGGGCCTTGGACGGGGTCCACGCGGGGCGGGTGCCGGTGGCCAGCTCCACCGCCACCTCGCCCGGCTCGACGCCGGTGGCGAGCGCACCCAGGTACGGGATGAGGTCCCCGCCCAGCCGGGCGTTCACCTCGATGATCACCGGCCCGCGGGAGGTCAGCTTCACCTCCGTGTGGGTGATCCCGTAGCCGACGCCCAGCGCGCGGTGGGCGTCCCTGAGGACGCCCAGCAGCTCCTCGTCGGCGAGCAGCGGATCGGTGGCGCTGACCACGTGCCCGGTCTCCTCGAAGTAGGGTTCCAGGCCCACTTCCTTGTGCGCGAGGAACAGCGGGGTGTACGAGCCGTCGAAGACCGCCCCGTCGATGCTGATCTCGGGCCCCATGACGCATTCCTCGACCAGCACCCCGCCCTCGTAGGCGCTGTTGCCGCCGTGGCTGGCGCTGTCCGCGACCTCGAAGGCCGAGCGGACGCCCTCGGGGCCGTCGACCCGGATGACACCGATGCTCGCCCCCATGCCTCGGGGCTTGAGCACGACCGGGTACCCGAAGGAGTCGGCCGCCGCGAGCGCCTGTCCGGCGTCGGTCACGTAGGCGAAGTGCGGCTGGGGCAGCCCGGCGTCGGTCAGCAGCCGGCGGGTGTTGTGCTTGTTGCGGCAGTTGTCCGCGCCCCGGGCGGTCAGGCCGGGCAGGCCGAGCCGCTCGGCGATCAGGGCCGTGGTGACCACGAGCGTCTCGTCGTAGCTGAACACGCCCACGACGCGGTGCGCGGCGGCCACCGCCTCGGCGGCCCCGATCAGCCCTTCCTGGTCGGGCACCAGGCGTTGGGCGTCGAGCAGGGGGACCGTGGTGGACCCGATGACGTACTCGTTCTGCCAGGTCGCCGGGGTCGCGTCCAGGATCCAGACCGGGCGTCGGCGGGCCGCGCCCGCCAGGAGGTACTCGCGGTAGGCGCGCTGGCCGCTGCCGACCAGGATCACGACGCCGTCGTCGGGCGGGGAGGCGTCGTTCGTCGTGGGGGCGTAGTCCGTCGTGTTGCCGTCGTCCGTCATGTCCGTCACCTCGCGGAGTGGGTAAGGACCCGGTCCCCGGCCGTCGCGATCGCCGCCGCCTGGGGCGCGGCGATGGCGAGGTAGTCGGAGGTGGACAGGGCCACGGAGCGGTCCAGCCGGGCCGCGTTGAAGTAGATCTCTTCGGTCAGGAGCAGGTTCTCGTCGACGACGAGGTGCAGGTCGGGGTGGAAGCTGAAGGGCATCACCGTGCCGCAGACGCTGCCGGCCAGGCGTTCGGCGATCTCGGGCGTGGCGAAGGCCGTCCGGCCCCCGCCCACCAGCGAGGCGACCGCGTCCAGGTCGACCTGCCGGTCCCCGGGCACCACCGCGAGCACGTACTTGCCGACGCGCTTGGTGATGCTGACGCGCACGATGATGCACTTGGCGGCCTGGTCCAGCGGATGACCGCGCAGCACGCTCGCCAGGTCCGTACGGCCCTCCGCCGGATGGTCGATCAGCCGGTAGCGGGCCCGGTGTCCGTCGAGGAGGTCGATCAGTCGCTGGTACATCACGCCACCTCGCCGACGTAGTGCCAGTCCTCGGGGTTGATCAGCCCGAAGGGGTTGACCGGAGCCACGCCCCGGAGGTTGGCCGCGACCTCCAGCAGGCGGAACGGGAAGTTGGGCATCCAGATGACCGGGACCTGCTGCGCGATGTAGTCCTGGTAGGCGTAGAGGTCTTCCAGGTCGTCGCTGACCACGGTGCGTGCGATCAGCTCGTCGGCCTTCGGGTCGCTGTAGCTGCCGAAGTTGACGGAGGATCCGGTGGAGTAGAGGGCCTCTCCGGTCGGGTAGAAGCCGGGGCCGTACCCCCATCCGCCGTTCCAGTCGCTGAACTCCCAAAGGCAGGGGCTGTCGGGCCCCGGGGTGCAGGTGGTGTCCTCCAGGACGAGCACGCTCGCCTCGACCTCGCTCAGCACGATCTCGATGCCCGCCTCGGCGGCGTCGGCGGCGAACTTGCGCATGACCTCGGTGAGGGTCTCGTGCCCCGCCGCGTACCGCATCGAGAAGGTCAGCGGGGTGCCGGCGGGAATGCCCTCGCCCGCCTCCCCGGGCCCGGTCCCCTCGCGCACGCACACGGCCGGGGTGGTGCTGGTGTCCCAGCCGTTCTCGCTCAGCAGGCGCCGGGCCCGGTCGACGTCGAAGGGGTACGGGTCCTGGTGCGCGGCGGGCGAGAGCAGCGGGCTGTCCGGGAGGGCCGGGATGGGCCCGGTGGTCGGGTAGCCGTAGCCCTTGTAGACGTCGCGGATGGCGCCCCGGGAGTCGAGGCTGGACTGCAGTGCCTGGCGGAAGTAGAGCTGCTTGAAGATCTTTCCGGAGACGGTGGGGTTGTTGAAGTTGATCGGGAAGTAATGGATCTTGTAGGTGAGCTGGGGCACGAGGTCGTAGTGCTCGCCGAGCGGGTTGGGCCCGCCCAGCTGCGGGTCCTCGGCCGGCTCGGTGACCTCGTCGAAGGGCAGGAAGCCGATCTGCACGCCGTCGACGGCGTCGGGGCCGCGGCGGAGCATCTCGTACTGGTCGGTGTCCGAGGCGGTGGGCACCAGCCGGAACGTGTCGAGGTGGGGCTTGTTGGGGCCCGAGTAGCTCTCGTTGGGGACCAGGACGGCCTCGCCCGAGGTCCCGTCGATGGTGTAGCGGTCCAGCTTCCAGGGGCCGTTGACCACGCTCCACACCGGGCTGGTGTCCCAGGTGTCGCGGGCGTCGTTGCAGGCCCGCAGGTAGGCGTAGACCGCGGAGGCCTGGGACGGGTCGTGGGTGGCGTCGGCCGGCCGGTCGTCGCCGGTGCGGTCCCACGCCCGGGGCAGCGGGGTGATGGTGCTGAACTGGTTCATCAGCACCCAGTTGTGCGAGTAGGCCCGGTCGAAGGTGAAGCTGACCTTGTCCTCGGCTACCTTCTCGTAGCCGGTCAGGTTGTCGGGGAAGAAGCCCGGCGTGTAGCCGCCGAAGCTGTCCTTCTCCGCCTCCAGGAGGTGCATCCACAGCATCACGTCGTCGGCGTTGACCGTCTCGCCGTTCGACCACTTGTAGGGCTTGACCGTGATCGTCGCCGTACGGCCGTCCTCGCTCCACACCGGGGGCTCGGCGAGGCTGCGCTCGTAGTCGACGGTCGGCTTGCCGCCGGTGCCGTACCAGTACAGCGGGCGGTACATCAGGGTCTGGAACTCGTGCAGGTTGGCCACCCCGTAGTACTCGCCGGGGGTGAACGGGAAGATGAAGACCGGGCTGAAACCGCTGGTGCAGGCCCAGGTCACGCTGCCACCGCGGAGCGGGACGGCGGTCGCGGTGGTCGCCGTGGCCGCGGTGGTGGTGGTGGTGGTGGTGGTGGGCGGGGTGGTGAGGGTGGTGGTGGGCGGGGTCATCTCGGTACCTCCTCCAATGCCGATGCGCCGCTGTCCGCGTGGGCTCCGTAGCGCTCCCAGCGCTCGTTCAGCCGGATCCGTCCGTCGTCGAGGAGCTCGGGGGTGCTCCAGCACCGCCCGGCGACGACCTCGCCGTCCGTGAGGACCATCGTGTAGGCGAATTCGAGCCGTCCGTCGGCTGCCACCCGCCCGTTCAGCGAGCCCCTGCGGACGGGGCCGCCGTCGAACTCGGCCCAGAGCAGGTCGCCTTCCTGGCGGTACCGGCCGACGGGCGCGTCCTCGTCCTTCGCGTAACCGGTGTTGCGGAAGCTTCTGCCGTCGTAGTCGATCACCGGTGTCGTATCTCCTGAGTGATGCACTTGACCGCGCCGCCGGCCTTCAGCAGTTCCGACATGTCCACGCCGTGCGGGACGAAGCCGCGTGCGCGCAGCTCATCGATCAGGTGCGTGGCGGTCTCGGTCAGGACCACGTTCCGTCCGTCGCTGACCGCGTTCAGGCCGAAGGCCTCGGCGTCCTCCCGGGTGGCGAGGATCGCGTCCGGGTACAGCTCCCGCAGTACGGCCCGGCTCTCCTCACAGAAGGCGGCGGGGTAGTACATCACCAGGTCGTCGTCGAGGACGCACAGGGCGGTGTCCAGGTGGTAGTAGAGCGGGTCCACCAGGGTCAGGCCGACCACCGGCAGGCCGAAGAACTCGCGGAGCTCCTCGTGCGCGCCGGGGTCGCTGCGGAATCCCGCGCCGGCGAGGATCCGCCCGCCGGCCGGGGCGAAGTCCCCCTCGCCCTCGTTGACGTGCACCGGCACGTGGACCTCGGTGTGGCCGTGGTCCTCGAACCAGGCGCGGTAGGCGTCGGCTTCCGGGGCCCGCTCCTGGTGGCGGAACCGGGCGATCAGCACCTTGTCGTCGACGACGGTGGCGCCGTTGGCCGAGAACACCATGTCCGCCAGGCCCTCGACCGGTTCGATGTACGAGACCTCGTGACCGAACCCGAGGTAGAGGTCCCGCACCCGCTCCCACTGCGCGAGCGCCAGATCGGCGTCCACCGGCTTGTCCGGGTTCATCCACGCGTTGATCGCGTAGGTGACCTCGAAGTGGGTGGGCCGGCACATCAGGTAGTGCCGCTTCGTCGCCTCACGCATGTTCCGGCCTCATCTCGGTACGGATGCGGCTGGCCACGATGTGCGCGGTGCTCAACGCCTCCTCCAGGGAGGCGCCCGTGGCGCCGAGGAAGCCGAGGATGTTGTTGCCCGCGGGCGGACGCTTGATGACCGTCCCCGGCGTGGCCGTGATCTTCAGGAAGAAGACGGAGGACGGGACCTCCTGCGGCACCTGCACCGACTCGACCGTGCCCGCCCCGCTGATCAGGCACATCGCGGCGGTGTGCACGGACGTCGGCGCGTAGTGCGAGACCTCGGGCTTGGCGCCGCGGGCCACGTCCACCACGCACTGAATGGGGTCGTGGCCGGCGCTGATGCGCGCCATGTGGTCGAGACCGCCGCCGCCGGGACGGATCGCGATCTCCAGGATGAAGGGCTTGCCCTGGTGGAACCGCACCTCCGCGTGGAGCACGGACCGGCGCAGGCCCTGGGCGTGCGCGGCGTCCCGGACCACCTCGTGGACCGCGGCGATCTGCGCCTCGGTCAGGGAGCTCGGCGCGTGGTGGACGTCGTCGTCGAAGGTGCCGCTCTCGACGGTGATCCGGTCCACGATGGAGCCGAGGTACACCTCGTCGTCCCAGGCCAGCGCCTCGATGAGGTGCTCGTGACCGTCGAGGTAGCCCTCGACGATGATCCCGTGCGGCCCCAGGTCCAGGCCGTCGGCCTCCATCAGCGCCCACGTCATGGTCTCGATGCCCCGGGTGGCGTCCGCGAAGCGGGCCCGCATCTCCTCGGGGTCGTCGACCTTGAAGACGAAGTTGCTGGCGGCGCCCAGGGTGGGCTTGAGGATCAGCGGGTAGCCCAGCTCGGTGCCGGCGGCCAGGGCGGCCTCGACGTCGGGGGCGTAACGGAAGCCGGGGTGGGCCGCGTTGCCGCGCTCGTGCGCCTGGCGCATCAGCAGCTTGTTGCGGCTGGTGCGGGCGGCCTCGAACCCGATGCTCGGCAGGCCGAGCGCCTCGGCGACGACCGCCACCGTGACGACCCCGGACTCCGAGAAGGTCAGGACCCCCTCGAACTCCTCTTCCGCGTGCCAGGCCTTGGCGGCCAGGACGATGTCCTCGATCTGCTTGGATCCGGCGATCCGGTAGCGGTCCGCGTCCCAGAAGTCCTCGGTGCCGATGCCGTTGAGGACGTAGACCTCGGCTCCGCGCTCCTCGATCTGCTGGTAGCGCGACACGTAGTAGGTGGCGTTCTGACTGGCTTCGATGGCGAGCAGCTTCACGGTGGACTCCCCCCTCAGACCTTCGCCGCGACGGGCTCGCGGGACTCGGTTGCGGCGGGGGCGGCGGCCGGGGCGGCGGCCTCGGTGCTCTCCACCGCGGCCTCGGCGGCCTCAGCGGCCTCAGCGGCCTCAGCGGCGGCCTTGGTCTCCCGGTCGAGCTTGCCCAGCGAGAGCACGGTGACGGTGCCGAGGACCGCGACGAGGGCGGCCAGGGCGTAGAAGCCGTACTGCACCTTCGTCGCGTCGACCAGCAGGGAGATCAGCACGACGGCGGTGGTGCCGGCCGCGAGGCCGAAGGCGTTGGTGGCGCCGAACACGAAGCCCGTACGGTCCTCCGGCGCCGCGCTCATCAGAGCCGTACGGGCCGAGATGCGGGCCATGCAGAAGGCGATCGCGGCGAACGGGATGACCGCCATCATCATGTACAGGTGGGTGGACTCCAGGACCAGGATCACCGAGAAGGCGAGGTACCCGATCAGGGTCGTCTTCAGCATGGTGGCCTTGGCGCTGACCTTCTTGAAGACCGCCGCGGCGAACAGCGCGCCGATGCCGAACAGCGCGTCGACGATGCCGAGGTAGCCCGCGTTGCTGTGGAAGCCCTCGATGACCAGGACCAGCATGATCGTGTTGCCGACGATGATGACGATGTTGCCGATGGCGTAGAGCAGGGCCAGGCGGGCCAGCGGCGGGCGGGTGCCGGTCAGCCGGGCGGCGGCGGCCTTGGCCGCCTTGGCCGCGGCCTCCGGAGCGCTGATCGCCACGCCGGCGGGACGGCGGCCGATGAGGAACAGCATCGCGGCCGACACGAGGAACGTGATGGCGTTGAAGTAGAACAGCGAGGTCGTGCCGATCCAGACGATCACCCAGCCGCCGAGGGCCGCCGAGGCGAGCGTACCGCCCTGGATGGCGATCTCCGCGTTGCCGTTGAACTGGGCGAGCCGGGACTCCGGCACGCGCTCCTTGATCAGCGCGTTGGAGGCGGGGAAGAACAGCGCCGCCGAGATCGAGAGCACGAAGCTGGCGACGTAGCTGATCGTGGACGGGTCACCGCCGAGGGCCAGCCAGACCGGCAGACCGACCGCCGCGGCGGCGCTCGCCAGGTCCGAGACCATCGCCAGGGTGCGGCGGTCGAAGCGGTCGGCGAGCTTGCCGAAGTACAGGGAGAGCGCCACCTGCGGGATGGTGACGGCGATGATCAGCCAGCTGACCGCGAGCATCGTGTTCTCCGCGGAGAACACCAGGTACGAAGCGGCCGTGAGCTGGATGCCGTTGCCCAGGTTGGTGACGAAGGTCGCCGGGATGAGCAGCTTCTCGGCGCGGTTGGGCCGGGGTGGGGCGAGCGTGGACACAAGGGCTCCTCGGGGGGTCAGACGCGGATGTCGACCGGCTCGGCGACGGGCTCGAAGGCCCCCACCGCGGTGGACAGGAGGGGAAGTCGCAGGGGAGCGACCGAGGTGACCGCGACGGCGTCGGCCGACAGGGTCAGGTCCGCCCCGGCCTCCTCGGCGCGGGCGGCGAGATCGACGAGCAGCGGAGCGGCGCACGCGGTCAGCGTCCGGACGCCGAGGACCAGGTCCCCGAGGTCGCTCGGCCCCTGGGCCGCGGCCCGGTCCGCCTGCTTCAGCAGCCGGTCCAGGTGCACCACGATCAGGTCCGCGGCACGGTGCAGGCTGAAGCTCTCCAGCTCGTAGTGGGAACGGAAGCGCTCGACGACGACGGCCGCGTGGGCGGCCCCGGTCGCGGACACCGGCAGGGGCGCGTCCGCCGGCGTCGCGGCGAGCAGCTCCTCCAGGCGGCCCGCGAGCCGGTTCCACGGCTCGACCAGCCGGGAGCCGGCCAGGCCGTCGAGCGCCTCGCGGCTGAAGTTCGTACGGGAGTGCTCCGGAGCGGTGAGCGCCAGGTAGAAGCGCACCAGGTCGCGCGGCACCTCGGCCACCAGGTCGGCGGCCCACACCACGTGGCCCTTGCTCGTGGAGAACTTCTCGTTCTCCAGCTCGTAGAACTCGTTCGACACGATGGCGTGCGGCTCGACGTACCGGTCGCCGTGCGCCATCAGCAGGGCCAGGTGCGTCATTCCCCAGAAGTAGACGTTGTCGAATCCGAGGAAGTACACGAGCTCGATGCCGTGCTCGGACAGCCAGTGCTCGTCGTAGCGGTCGGCGTGCTCCCCGAGCCGCTCCGCCGCGTACCAGGTGCAGTACATCGAGGCGGCCATGCCCTCGGCCCAGGCGTTGAGGACCTGGCCAGGGGTCTCGGCGAACGGCGCCGGGATGCCCCAGGCGGTCGGGTAGGTGATCGGGAAGTCCGGCAGCGGCCGGGCCAGCGCCTCCCGGATCAGCTGCGCGGTGTGCGGCCGCAGCACGTCCCGGTGGCGCACGTAGTAGTCGGCGAGCCGGTCGCGGTACTCCTCCATCGGCAGGACCAGGATCTGCGCCTCGCGGTGCGTGACCACGGCGTCCGGGTCGACGGTGGAACGCGGCCCCAGCAGCTCGTCGAAGTTGTTGGGGTGTCCGCAGGACTCGCACAGCCCGCCGCGGCTCTCCACCAGGCACACCGGGCAGTCGCCGGCGACCAGGCCCTCCATGAGGTACTCGCCGGTGGCCTCGACGTACGGCAGGAGCACCGTCTTCAGCCGGAACGCGCCGTCGGCGTGCAGGTCGGTGACGAAGTCGACGACGGTCTGGCGGTAGCCCTTGTCGAAGGGCGCGAAGCCGTCCACGGAGATCCCGGCGGCCTCCAGGGTCGCCCGGATCTGCGTCGCGGAGCGCAGGGCCAGTTCCTCCGGCGTCAGGCCGGCCCGCGCGGCGCTGGCCACGACGTAGGTCTGGCTGTCGTCGGTACCGCTGGTGAAGATCACCGGGCGGCCCGACGCCCGCAGGTAGCGGGCGTACACGTCGCCCGCCAGGTAGGGGCCCGCCAAGTGCCCGGTGTGCAGGTCGCCGTTGGGGGTCGGCGGCGGCGCGATGATGACCGTACGGCGTGTCATGCCTGAACTCCTTCGTGGCGAGCTGCGAACCGCTGTGTCATGTCGAGGTCCCACCAGACGCTGTACATCTCGAAGTCGGCGTCGGACTCGTTGATCACCCGGTGCCGGGCGCCCGGGGTGAAGTGGACGATGTCCCCGGTCACGAAGGGCGTGCGGATCCCCTCGGACTCCAGGACCGCCGAGCCGGCGACGGCGATGAAGATCTCGTACTCGTGATGGGCGTGCGCCGTCGAGGCGGTGCCGGGCCGGATGACGCACCAGGACCCCTCGAACGGGGCGTTGAGCTCGGGCCAGGGCAGCAGCCGCTGGGCGTCCAGGCCGTTCTCGTGGGTGAGTGCGTCGCGGTCGAGTTGCTTGGTGAGCATGGGGGTCGAATCTCTCCTCGTCGGGCTGCTACGTCTCGTCGCGAAGGCGGGGCCGTCAGGCGAACGCCAGCTCGCGCTCCTGCGCCGGGACCGTCACCGGCAGGCCCAGGCGGTGCGCGAGGATGTCCTGGGTGATCTCGGCCGAGCGGCCCGCGAGCACGCTCAGCAGCGAGTCCGCGATGCCGTGGGTGGCCTCGTTGACGCCTTGCAGGTAGCAGGCGGCGCTCGCCGGACGGCCCAGGTCGAGCCGGTAGTTGCGGCTGACGTCGACCCGCTCCAGGCCGATCGACTCCGCGAGGGCCTTGACCGCCCACGGCATCGCCCGGACGAAGCCCGTGCCCAGGAGCACCAGATCGGTGCGCATCTCCCGCTCGGCGCCCGACTTGCGGTCGGTGAGGGTCAGGACGATCTCCTCGCCGTCCATGCGCGCGGCGCTCACGTCGGTCATCGCCTGCATGGCCAGACGGTCCTGCCCGGTGCGGCGGTCCTGGTAGAACTGCCGGTAGAGGGCGTCGAGGGTGGCGGGCGACAGACCGCCGTAGTTGGAGCGGTACATCTCGTCGAGCAGCTGCTGGCGGGCGTCCGGCGAAGCCTCGTAGAACTCGTCGATGAACGACGAGTAGTACAGCTCGTTGGTGAACTTGCTGCTCTCGTAGCCGTTCAGGCCGATCGAACGCATGATCATCGTCGGCTTGCACTCGGGCAGGTCCCGCAGCGCCGCACCGAACAGCTCGGCCGCGCTCTGCGCACCGCCGACGACCGCGACCCGGTGCGGCAGATCGGCCCGCACCCCGGCGATGCGCTGGGTGTACTGCGTGCTGTGGATGACCCGCTCGGCCGGCAGGCCCTCGAACACCGCGGGCACGTGGGCGTCGCGGCCGGCGCCGATCACCAGGTAGCGGCAGCCGATGGTGTCGCCGTTGGCGAGGGTGACCACCCAGCCGGTGATCTCGCCGTCCGCGCCGGTGACCGCTTCCACACCGGCGCACTCGCGGCCGTACTCGACCCGGACCTGGGCGAGTTCGTCGGCGACCCACTGCAGGTAGTCCGATATCTCGCTGCGGTACGGCACCCAGCTGGCCAGGTTGACGAAGGCGTCGAGGCGCTCCTGGGCGTGCAGGAAGTTGACGAAGGAGAAGCGGCTGCACGGATTGCGCATGGTGACCAGGTCCTTCAGGAAGGACACCTGGCTGAGCGCGTCGGGCAGCAGCATGCCGCGCTGCCAGACGATGTCCTGCTCGCGCTCGATCAGCAGGGTGTCGCCGGCCAGCTCGGGAGCGAGCTCCTCGACGGCGACCGCCAGCGCGAGGTTCGCCGGACCCGCACCGACTGCGAGCAGTTCGACATTGCGATGCGCCATGGAAGTACCTCCAGATGGAACAGGTGGACAGGTTCGTACGGTCAGGAAGGACGGTCCGGGCCGTCGCAGTCGTCCATGAGCTGCCTGCCGGAACCGGGTGATGACGCCATTCCACGGCGGGGCCCGATTGCCCGGAAGCCATCTCGGCCACGGACAATCAACTCCGCTGCGGACCAGGTCAGCGCGTTGATTGACCAGTGCCGCGCACCTCTTCCGGTCAATGCGGAGCCCTCTTTCCATAGGCCCTCGTGATCAGTCGCGTCACACGCATCCGGCTGCCGGAACCATCCCTCGGGCGGCCGGGCTTCCATCGGAACCCCATGAGAAGGAGCCCCCCGTGCCGCTCACCGAGCCCATCACCCCCGCAGGCGCCCTCTACCGCCCCGGCACCCCCACCCGGGTCGCCACCCGCCGCCGCATCCTGATGTGCCGGCCCCAGCACTACGACGTCACGTACTCGATCAACCCCTGGATGAACCCGCAGCACAGCACGGACAACGCCCTGGCCGTGCGCCAGTGGGAGGCGCTGCGCGACCTCTACCTCGAACTGGGCCACGTCGTCGAGGAGATCGACCCCATCGAGGGCCTGCCCGACATGGTGTTCGCGGCCAACGGCGCCACCGTCGTCGACGGCAAGGTCTACGGCGCCCGCTTCCGGCACGCGCAGCGCACCGCGGAGGGCCCCGCGTACCTGAAGTGGCTGGAGAGCCGCGGCTACACCGACACCCTGTGGCCCGAGTACGTCAACGAGGGCGAGGGCGACATCCTCACCGTGGGCCGCCGCCTCCTGGCCGGTACCGGCTTTCGCACCGACCCCCGCTCACACGCCGAGGCCCAGGAGTTCTTCGGCCTGCCGGTCACCTCGCTGACGCTGGTGAACCCGGACTACTACCACCTGGACACGGCGCTGTGCGTGCTCTCGGACGACGAGATCATGTACTACCCCGCCGCCTTCTCCCAGGGCAGCCAGGCCGTACTGCGCGCCATGTTCCCCACCGCGGTCCTCGCCGGCGCCGAGGACGCCGCCGTCTTCGGCCTGAACGCCTTCTCCGACGGCCGGCACGTCCTGCTGCCCGCCGCGGCCACCGCCCTGCACGCCAAGCTGCGGGCGCGCGGCTTCGAGCCGATCGGCGTCGACCTGTCGGAACTCCTCAAGGCCGGCGGCAGCGTCAAGTGCTGCACGCTGGAGCTCCGCGACCGCTGAGAAGACGCGAAAAAAGACCCTTCTGACTGCGTTTCCGCAGGTCAGAAGGGTCTGATATGTGGAGCCTAGGAGATTCGAACTCCTGACATCTGCCTTGCAAAGGCAGCGCTCTACCAACTGAGCTAAGGCCCCGTGAAAACGGACGCACCCCTCCCGCGCGGGAAAGCGGTCGTTCCGCAGAACAGAGTACCGGGTGTACCCCCTCATCTCGCAAAATAATAGGGACTCCCGCCCTGCGACCACGCTCCGTAAGATGCTCGCGAGGTTCGCACCAGCGAAGGGGAGTAGTAAGAGTGGACGCAGTACAGCAAGAGGCCACGGCCAGAGCCAGGGAGCTTCAGCGCAGTTGGTACGGGGAGCCGCTGGGAGCTCTCTTCCGCCGGCTCATAGATGACCTCGGCTTGAACCAGGCCCGCCTCGCTGCCGTGCTCGGTCTGTCGGCGCCCATGCTGTCCCAGCTGATGAGCGGCCAGCGCGCCAAGATCGGGAACCCGGCCGTGGTGCAGCGCGTCCAGGCCCTCCAGGATCTCGCCGGCCAGGTGGCCGACGGAAGCGTCAGCGCGGGGGAGGCCACCGACCGGATGGACGAGATCAAGAAGACCCAGGGAGGTTCCGTCCTCAGCAGCAGCGGCCAGACCACCACCAGTTCCGGAGCACCCACCGTCAAGCGGGTCGTCCGCGAGATCCAGTCGCTGCTGCGCTCGGTCTCCGCGGCCGGCGACATCATCGACGCGGCGAACACCCTCGCCCCCAGCCACCCGGAACTGGCAGAGTTCCTCCGGGTGTACGGAGCGGGCCGCACCGCCGACGCGGTCGCCCACTACGAGGCGCACCAGAACTGACACGCACGACGACGGACAACGGGTGACGGGGGACGGGCACAGCGATGGGTGAGGTCTTCGCCGGTCGGTACGAGTTGATCGACCCGATCGGACGCGGTGGCGCAGGCGCCGTTTGGCGCGCCTGGGACCACCGGCGCCGCCGTTACGTGGCGGCCAAGGTCCTCCTCCAGAGCGACGCCCACACGCTCCTGAGGTTCGTACGGGAGCAGGCGCTGCGGATCGACCACCCGCACGTACTGGCCCCCGCCAGCTGGGCGGCCGACGACGACAAGGTCCTGTTCACCATGGACCTCGTCAGCGGCGGCTCCCTCGCCCACGTCATCGGGGACTACGGTCCCCTCCCGCCCCGCTTCGTCTGCAGCCTGCTCGACCAGCTCCTGTCGGGGCTGGCGGCGGTGCACGCGGAGGGTGTCGTCCACCGCGACATCAAACCGGCCAACATCCTGATGGAGGCCACCGGAACCGGGCGGCCGCACCTGCGGCTGTCCGACTTCGGGATCTCCATGCGCAAGGGCGAGCCCCGGCTGACCGAGACCGACTACGTCGTCGGCACGCCCGGTTATTTCGCCCCGGAGCAACTCCTGGGCGCCGAGCCCGACTTCCCCGCTGACCTCTTCGCCGTCGGGCTGGTCGCCCTGTACCTCCTCCAGGGGCGCAAGCCCGACTCCCAGGCCCTCGTCGAGCACTTCCTCGCCCACGGCACCCCCGACGCCCCCGAGGGCGTTCCCGCGCCGCTGTGGGACGTCATCGCCGGCCTGCTCCTGCCCGATCCCCAGAGCCGGTTCAAGACGGCCACGGGGGCCCGCAAGGCCCTCGCCGAGGCCGTGGAGCTGCTGCCGCCCGCGCCGGACGAGGATCCGGTGGAGGTGTTCGACCAACTCGGGCCGCTCCCCCCCGGCTTCGGCCCCCAGGGGCCGCTGACGGCCGCTGCGGGCCCGTCCGGCGGCACCGCGGCGCCCACGGCCCCCGCGATCCCGCCGAACGGCTCCACGGCCGCCTCCCCCTCCGCGTCCCCCACGGTGGCGGTGTCGGCGGAGCCCACCCGCACCGACCCCCGCGGCAGGGCCGGCACGGGGCCGGCCACCGGGTACGGCTCGCCGGCCGCCCCGGCGGGCCAGCCCTCCCCCTACGCGACGGTCCCGGCCCAGGTGCCCTCGTACGGGCCTTCGTACGGTCCCTCGGAGACGGGCAGCTTCCACCTGCCGCCGCCCGTCGTGCCCGACCCGGCGGCCTCCACGCTCCCGACGGCCCGCCGCGGCGGTCTGGCCCCGCCGCCCCGGAAGGTCACGGCCGGCATCCTCGCCGCCGCACTGCTCTGCTTCGCCGTGGGCGTCTGGGCGCTCACCCAGCTGTAGGGGGTGTCCGGTGGGCCGGGCCTCAGCCGGCCGCGGCCCCGCGCCCCCGCCGGGCCAGCAGGATCCACCCGCCCAGCACGAGCAGCAGCAGCGTCCCGGTGCCGAAGCCGGCGCCCGCCACCACCCGCATCGCGGAGTGCTTCCCGGCGGCCTCAGCGGCCTCCGGGGCGGTGAGCCCCTCCTTGGCCGCGGCCAGGTCCGCGCCCCCGACCCCGAAGCCGCCCGCGGCCAGACTCTCCGTGTACGCGGGCGCCTTGGCCGGGGTGCCGGTGACCTCCATGCGCAGGGTCAGCGGCACGGGAGTCGCGTCCTCGGTGAACTCGGCGACCTTCCCGCCCATGGTCACGGCGATGTAGTACCAGCCGGCGATCCCCACGGGCCGGACGTCGGAGTCGCTCGCGTAGCGGTTCTCGTAGGCCACCGGCGGGGTCTTCTCCAGCGTGATCCCGGCCTGTTTCCCGTCGTAGGAGGTGTCCTTGGCCGTGACCAGACCGCGGTAGGGGCTGTAGAGCGCGACCGCGAGCCCGCCCGAGGCGACGCCGAAGTCCTTGGTCAGCCTGGCCTTGGCCAGCTCCGTGCTGAGACCCAGCTGCTGCCCCCAGTCCAGCGGCACCCGGTAGTACCGGGTCTGTCCGGGCCGCAGCTCGTCGCGCCACACCCCCGGGCCCAGCGCCCGCGCGTCGTTGAAGCCGGTCCCGCCGCTGCGGCCTACCGCTTCCGTGCCGGGCAGCGCGGCCGGGGACCCCGAGGGCCAGACGCTGGGCGCGGCGGTCGGCCCGCCGGCGGCGCGGCCCGGCTCACGCTGTACGCGCAGCTCCAGGGGCCAGCGGCTCTGGTCTGAGCCCTTGGCCGACGTACGGGTCACCTTGGCGTAGTAGACCCCGGCCGCGGCGCAGTCCTGGTCCTCCCCGCCCCACCGGACGCCGGCGGCGCTGACGGGCACCGGGTCGTAGCCGAGGCTCGCGCGGCCGGCACTGGCCCGGCAGGACTTCCCGGCTGTGTCCATGATCTCGACCGCGATGCCGTCGCCGTACGAGACCTTGGCGCCCGGACCGGGCCGGGCCACGGCGGAGACGTACACGTTGGACCGGTCGTTCTTCAGGTTGAGCCGGTACACGCGCTCCCCGGGCGCCAGCGTGTCCTCGTAGATGTTCCCCGCCTCCAGCAACGGGGCGTCCGCTGTGGACTGCTTGCCCTCGACGGCCTTGGCGCCCTTCGCCACCTCGTACGTCGGCACCGGCGGCGCCGACGGTCCGGCGTTCGCCGCTGCGGGCAGCGCGGCGACCGCCAGCCCCAGGGCCGCCGCCCCCGCGAGCGAAGTTCTCCGTATCCGACCCATCACGCCCACCCCGAGTTTGCTAGCGCAAGCCAAATCTTTACATAACGGAAGTTTTCGTCACAGAACAGCACAAAGCCCCGGCCGCAGCGGCAGCCGGGGCTCCATGAGATCAGCCTTGGGTCTCACACACCGGAACCAGAGGGCACGGAGTCAGTTGCCTCCGTCCACAGGTCCTGCTCGGCACGGTCCGCCTGGATCTGGCGGTACACGAGGAGTCCGCCGATGGCGGCCAGTGCGACCAGGAGCAGCTTCTTCACCGCGCGACCTCGTCTTTCGTTGACGTAGGGGACTTCTGAAGCCCAACAATACACACGGACCGATACCGATCGGTGACCTGCCGGCCCGCCAACTGGCCCCACGACAAAGACCCCCAGGCCTGGGGCCTGGGGGTCTTCGACACTGTGGGGCTAACAGGATTTGAACCTGTGGCCTCATCCTTATCAGGGATGCGCTCTAACCAACTGAGCTATAGCCCCATCCGCGCTGCGCGCTGACTCCTGAAGATTAGCGCACAGAGCGGGTCCAGCCAAAATCCCCCGGGGCGGAGCCCCGACGGCCGCTGCCCGCGGGTGTCCCCGCAGGTCAGTCAGCGGTCATTCGTCCTCGGCGAGCGTCAGCTCCACACCGCCGACGAAGCCCGCCGAGAGGTTGTAGATGAACGCGCCCAGCGTCGCCAGCGCGGTGGCCAGCACCACGTCGATCACCGCGATCACCGACGTGAAGATCAGGACCCGCGGCAGCGACAGGAACGACTGGAGGTCGAAGCCGTTGCTCTCGTTCGAGCCGGTCGCCTCGCTGATCGTGCCGCCGACGGTCGAGAAGACGCCCATCGCGTCCATGACCATCCACAGCACCACCGCCGCCACGATCGTGCAGATGCCCAGCGCGATCGACAGCAGGAAGCTGACCTTCATCACCGACCACGGGTCGGCCTTGGCCACCCGCAGCCGCGCCTTGCGCGTCCTGGGGGCCGTACGGACCCCCGTACGGGGCACGCGCTGCCCGGCGCCGCCCCCGCCACCCCGCGGCGCACCCGGGCCCGCGGGCGCCGCGTAGGCGTGCGGCGGCTGGTACGGCTGCTCTGCGGGTCCCGCACCGGCCTGCGGCTGCGGTCCTCGGGTGTCCGTCACGATGCCCCCTTGGGAGTCCGCGGCAGGGCCACGGGCACCGTCCTCTCCAGTCTTGGCCGGTCCGGCGCCCGTGGCTCCACTCACGACTTACTCCTCGTGCTCCCCGGCCGAAGGCTCAGTGCCCCCGGCGGCTGCCTCGGCGGCCTGTCCCTCGCCCGCCTCGGTCTCGTTCTCGTCGACCTCGACCTCATCAGCTTCCTGACCGGCCTCGGCGTTACGGGCGATACCCACCACGGCATCACGCTTGCCCAGGTTGATCAGCTGGACGCCCATGGTGTCACGGCCGGTCTCCCTGACTTCATTGACGCGCGTACGAATCACACCACCGCCCAGCGTGATGGCGAGAATCTCGTCCGTTTCGTCCACCACGAGCGCCCCTACGAGCGACCCGCGGTCCTCCACGATCTTCGCGGCCTTGATACCCAGACCACCACGACCCTGGACGCGGTACTCGTCGACCGGCGTCCGCTTGGCGTAGCCGCCGTCGGTCGCGGTGAAGACGAACGTACCGGGCCGGACCACGCTCATGGAGAGCAGTTCGTCTCCTTCGCGGAAACTCATGCCCTTCACACCCGAGGTCGCACGCCCCATCGGACGCAGCGCGTCGTCGGTCGCCGTGAAGCGGATCGACTGCGCCTTCTTGCTGATCAACAGCAGATCGTCCTCGGCGGACACCAGCTCGGCGCCGATCAGCTCGTCGTCGCTGCCGTCCTCCGTCTCGCGGAGGTTGATCGCGATGACACCACCCGATCGGGGCGAGTCGTAGTCCTTGAGCGCCGTCTTCTTCACCAGGCCGCCCTTGGTGGCCAGGATCAGGTACGGCGCCGCCTCGTAGTCGCGGATGGCGAGGATCTGCGCGATCTTCTCGTCCGGCTGGAAGGCCAGCAGGTTCGCCACGTGCTGCCCGCGCGCGTCCCGTCCGGCGTCCGGGAGCTCGTACGCCTTGGACCGGTAGACCCGGCCCTTGTTCGTGAAGAACAGCAGCCAGTGGTGCGTGGTGGAGACGAAGAAGTGGTCGACCAGGTCGTCCTGCTTCAGCTTCGTACCGCGCACGCCCTTGCCGCCGCGCTTCTGCGAGCGGTAGTCCTCGGTCTTGGTCCGCTTGACGTAACCGCCGTGCGTGATCGTGACGACGATGTCCTCTTCGGCGATCAGGTCCTCCATGGACATGTCGCCGTCGAAGGGCACCAGCTTGGAACGCCGGTCGTCGCCGAACTTCTCGACGATCGCCGCCAGTTCCTCGCTGACGATCTGACGCTGACGCTCCGGCGAGGCCAGGATCGCGTTGTACTCGTTGATCTTGGCCTGGAGCTCGTCGTGCTCGGCGACGATCTTCTGCCGCTCCAGCGCCGCCAGGCGCCGCAGCTGCATCTCCAGGATGGCGTTCGCCTGGATCTCGTCGATCTCCAGCAGGCCCATCAGGCCCTCGCGCGCGATCTCGACCGTGTTGCTGCGCCGGATCAGCGCGATGACCTCGTCGATCGCGTCCAGCGCCTTGAGCAGACCACGCAGGATGTGCGCGCGCTCCTCCGCCTTGCGCAGACGGAATCGGGTGCGCCGGACGATGACCTCGATCTGGTGCGTCACCCAGTGGCGGATGAACGCGTCGATCGACAGGGTGCGCGGCACGCCGTCCACCAGCGCCAGCATGTTCGCGCCGAAGTTCGTCTGCAGATCGGTGTGCTTGTAGAGGTTGTTCAGCACGACCTTCGCGACCGCGTCCCGCTTCAGGACGATCACCAAGCGCTGGCCGGTCCGCGACGAGGTCTCGTCACGGACGTCGGCGATGCCGCCGACCTTGCCGTCCTTCACCAGGTCGGCGATCTTCTGCGCCAGGTTGTCGGGGTTGGTCTGGTACGGAAGCTCCGTGACCACCAGGCACTGGCGGTTCTGGATCTCCTCGACCTCCACCACCGCGCGCATCGTGATGGAGCCGCGACCGGTCCGGTACGCCTCCTCGATGCCCTTGCGGCCCACGACCAGGGCGCCCGACGGGAAGTCAGGACCCTTGATCCGCTCGATGAGCGCGTCCTGGAGCTCCTCGTGCGAGGCCTCCGGGTGCTCCAGCGCCCACTGCGCACCGGCCGCGACCTCGCGCAGGTTGTGCGGCGGGATGTTCGTCGCCATACCGACCGCGATACCGGCGCTGCCGTTGACCAGCAGGTTCGGGAAGCGCGCCGGCAGGACCGTCGGCTCCTGGTTGCGGCCGTCGTAGTTGTCCTGGAAGTCGACGGTCTCCTCGTCGATGTCCCGGAGCATCTCCATGGCCTGCGGCATCAGCTTGCACTCGGTGTAGCGCATCGCGGCCGCCGGGTCGTTGCCCGGAGAACCGAAGTTGCCGTTGCTGTCCACCAGCGGCATGCGCATCGACCACGGCTGCGCCAGGCGGACCAGGGCGTCGTAGATCGAGCTGTCACCGTGCGGGTGGTAGGTGCCCATGACGTCACCGACGACGCGGGCGCACTTGTAGAAGCCCTTCTCGGGCCGGTAGCCACCGTCGTACATCGCGTACAGCACGCGGCGGTGCACCGGCTTGAGGCCGTCGCGCACGTCCGGCAGGGCGCGCGAGACGATGACGGACATCGCGTAGTCGAGGTAGGAGCGCTGCATCTCCGTCTCGAGCCCGACGGGCTCGATGCGCAGCACGGGCTGCTCCTCCGCGGCGTTCTCGGCGTTCTCAGCGGTGGGGGTGGTTTCGTCGGCCATTGCTGGTCAAGAGTCCTTTCAGGCGGCGGTCAGCGGAGCCGACTCAGATGTCGAGGAAGCGGACGTCCTTGGCGTTGCGCTGGATGAAGGAGCGCCGCGCCTCGACGTCCTCACCCATCAGCACCGAGAACAGGTCGTCGGCCTGCGCCGCGTCGTCGAGCGTGACCTGGCCGAGGACACGGTGGTCCACGTCCATGGTGGTGACGCGCAGCTCCTCGGCGTTCATCTCGCCCAGACCCTTGAAGCGCTGGATCGAGTCTTCCCTGATCCGCTTGCCGTTCTGCTTGCCCAGCTCCACCAGCGCGTCGCGCTCGCGGTCCGAGTACGCGTACTCGAAGTCGTCCCGGCCCCACTTGATCTTGTAGAGCGGCGGGCGGGACAGGTACACGTGACCGGCCTCGACCAGCGGGCGCATGAAGCGGAAGAGGAACGTCAGCAGCAGGGTGTTGATGTGCTGGCCGTCGACGTCGGCGTCCGCCATCAAGATGATCTTGTGATAGCGGAGCTTCTCGATGTCGAAGTCCTCGTGCACCCCGGTACCGAAGGCACTGATCAGCGCCTGGACCTCGGTGTTCTGGAGGATCTTGTCGATACGGGCCTTCTCGACGTTCAGGATCTTGCCGCGGATCGGCAGGATGGCCTGGTACATCGGGTTGCGGCCGGACTTCGCGGACCCACCGGCCGAGTCACCCTCGACGATGAAGATCTCGCACTTCGTCGGGTCGTTCGACTGGCAGTCCGACAGCTTGCCCGGCAGCGAGGCCGACTCCAGCAGACCCTTGCGACGGGTCAGGTCACGGGCCTTGCGGGCCGCGACGCGCGCCGTGGCCGCCTGGATCGACTTGCGGATGATGTCCGCGGCCTCGACCGGGTTGCGGTCGAACCAGTCGTTCAGGTGCTCGTGCACGACCTTCTGCACGAAGGTCTTCGCCTCCGTGTTGCCCAGCTTGGTCTTCGTCTGGCCCTCGAACTGCGGCTCGCCCAGCTTGATCGAGATGATCGCCGTCAGACCCTCGCGGATGTCCTCGCCGGCGAGGTTGTCGTCCTTCTCGCGCAGCAGCTTCTTCTCGCGCGCGTACCGGTTGACCAGACCCGTCAGAGCCGCACGGAAGCCCTCCTCGTGCGTACCGCCCTCATGCGTGTGGATCGTGTTCGCGAAGGAGTAGACGCCCTCCGTGTACTGCGAATTCCACTGCATCGCGATCTCGACCGAGAGCATCCGCTCCTTGTCCTCGGCCTCGACGTCGATGACGGTCGGGTGGATCATCTCGCCCTTGCGCGAGTTGAGGTACTTCACGAAGTCGACGATGCCGCCCTCGTAGTGGTACTCCACCGTGCGCGCCGTGGGCTCGACCGCGTCCGCCTCCGGGTCGTCCGCACCCACGGTGGCCTTCGCCGACTCGCGCTCGTCGGTCAGCGTCAGGGTCAGGCCCTTGTTGAGGAAGGCCATCTCCTGGAAGCGCCGCGACAGCGTCTCGAAGGAGTAGTCGGTCGTCTCGAAGACGTCCGGGTCGGCCCAGAACGTCACCGAGGTGCCGTGCTCGTCGGTCTCCTCGTTCCTGGCCAGCGGGGCCGTCGGCACGCCCAGCTTGTAGTCCTGGGTCCAGCGGTAGCCGTCCGTCTTGACCTCGACCGCGACCTTGGTCGACAGGGCGTTCACGACGGACACGCCCACGCCGTGCAGACCGCCGGAGACCGCGTAGCCGCCGCCGCCGAACTTGCCGCCCGCGTGCAGGACGGTCAGCACGACCTCGACGGCCGGCTTGCCCTCGGACGGCACGATGCCGACCGGGATGCCACGGCCGTTGTCGACGACGCGCACGCCACCGTCGGCCAGGATCGTGACGTCGATCCTGTCCGCGTGACCGGCCATCGCCTCGTCGACGGAGTTGTCGACGACTTCCTGGACCAGGTGGTGCAGGCCGCGCTCGCCGGTCGAGCCGATGTACATGCCTGGCCGCTTGCGGACCGCGTCCAGGCCCTCAAGGACCTGGATCGCACTGGCGTCGTAATTCTTCTCGTTGGAGTCGCCGGAATCGGCCACGAAGCGCCCTCTCTGGCACAGCGCAGCCCGTACTCCGGACCAGCCAGTGCGCCGGAGGAGCGGCCGCGTCGATCTGCGTTGTCTGCGTAATCCCGCAACGGGCGGGATTTGCTTCAGTCTACCGGTACCACGGACATGAATGGGGGTTTGCCGGTACCTGCGTCCTCATGTGCCGCCCTGAACCTCCTCTCTCCGACTCCCCACATCCGGGAAGGGGCTCAAAGAGGCTCACACGGGCATCCAGCGCTTCGGCCTGTCAACCTCCCACTACCGTGAGGGACACCACCCGAACCGGGCACCACACCCGTCCCCCCGGCGACGTTCGCAGGCACGGCTCAGCACCGGAGCCCCGGTCCCGCGGCCCCGCGACGCCCTGGGCCGGGCAGGCGTGCGAAGCCCGCGCTCCAAGGGCCCGGCGCCCGCCCGGCTCCCGGCCGCGAGCCCGCCCGGCGCCCCGAGGCCTCGGCCCGGGCCCGCCTGCGTACGGCTAGCCGTACGTGTCCCCCGGGCCCGTACTGCCCGGCGCGCGCCACGGCCCGTACCCCTTCGGCCGCCCGCCCCCCGGCCCCCGCACCTGGATCATCCGCACCGTGCCCTGCCCCAGATCCGCGTTCAGCCGGGCCACCAGCTGCGGGGCCAGCAGCTTCAGCTGCGCCGCCCACGCCGAGGAATCACACCGCACGACCAGTTCACGGTCCTCGTACCGCTCCGGTTCACAGTGCGCCGCGATCTCCGGCCCCACGATCTGCGGCCAGCGCTCCATCACACCCGCCACCGCCATCGGCATCTCCCAGCCGCGCTCGGTGCGCAACCGGTCCAGCGCCGCCATCAACGGCATCGGATCGCGCCCGTCCGCCCGCGCCCCCGACCGCAGCCCCGGACCCTGCTGACGCTTCTTGCCACCCGCCGCGTTGCCCCGCGCCCGCGCCTGCTCCCGCGCCGCGGCCAGCGCCTGACGCGCGAGATCCACCCCGGAGACCTCCGGGACCTTCCGACCCTCCTGCGGGCCCTCGCCCTGCTCGCTCACCACCGCGTCACCTCACCACCGGACACCGCGTACCGCGTACCCACCAGCACCCCCGGGACGTCGTCGTCCACCGCCGCCGTCACCAGCACCTGCTCACCCGGGGCCACCAGCTCCGCCAGCCGCTCCCTGCGCCGCGCGTCCAGCTCCGCGAACACGTCGTCCAGGATCAGCACCGGCTCACTGCCCTCCGAGCGCAGCAGCTCGTACGACGCCAGCCGCAGCGCCAGCGCGTACGACCACGACTCCCCGTGACTGGCGTACCCCTTCGCCGGCAGCTCCCCCAGCCGCAGCACCACGTCGTCGCGGTGCGGCCCCACCAGGGTCACCCCGCGCTCGATCTCCTGCTTGCGCACCTCGGCCAGCGCCGCCAGCAGCACCTCGTAGAGCGCCTCACGCGTCCGCGCCGCACCCCGGTCCACCGCCTCACCCGCGGAGGACTTGTACGCGAGCCCCAGCGGGCCACCGCCCGGCGCGAGCTGCTCGTACGCCTTGTCCGCCAGCGGCAGCAGCGTCGCGATCAGGTCCAGCCGCTGAGCCAGCAGCTCCGCACCCGCGCGCGCGAGGTGCTGGTCCCACACGTCGAGGGTGGACAGGTCCATCGAGCGACCGCCGTGCCGGCGCGCCATCGCCGCCGACTTCAGCAGGGTGTTGCGCTGCTTCAGCACCCGCTCGTAATCGGAGCGGACCGCCGCCATCCGCGGGGAGCGCGCCGTCACCAGCTCGTCCAGGAAGCGGCGCCGCTCGCCCGGATCCCCCTTCACCAGGGCCAGATCCTCCGGCGCGAACAGCACCGTCCGTACGATCCCCAGCACGTCCCGCGGTCTGACCTGCGAGGACCGGTTGATACGGGCCCGGTTCGCCCGCCCAGGATTCAGCTCCAGCTCCACCAGTTGCTGCCGCTCGCCCTGGGTCACGGCCGCGCGGATGACCGCCCGCTCCGCACCCATCCGCACGAGCGGGGCGTCCGAGGAGACCCGGTGGCTGCCCAGGGTCGCCAGGTAGCCGATCGCCTCGACGAGGTTGGTCTTCCCCTGGCCGTTGGGCCCCACGAAAGCCGTGACGCCCGGGTCGAGGGGAACCTCGGCCCGGGCGTACGAGCGGAAGTCGGCCAATGAGAGATGCGAAACATGCATACGGCGCCGACCTCCCCCGGCTTCCAACTGATCGCTGTGGTGCTGTTACTGCTCGACTGCGTCGACTACTTCTTCTCGACCGCGTGGCCGCCGAACTGATTGCGCAGCGCGGCGATCATCTTCATCTGCGGGGAGTCGTCCTGGCGCGAGGCGAACCGCGCGAACAGCGACGCGGTGATCGCGGGCAGCGGCACGGCGTTGTCGATCGCCGCCTCCACCGTCCAGCGGCCCTCGCCCGAGTCCTGCGCGAAGCCGCGCAGCTGCTCCAGGTGCTCGTCCTCGTCGAGGGCGTTCACCGCCAGGTCCAGCAGCCAGGAACGGATGACCGTCCCCTCCTGCCAGGAGCGGAACACCTCGCGGACGTCGGTGACCGAGTCCACCTTCTCCAGGAGCTCCCAGCCCTCGGCGTAGGCCTGCATCATGGCGTACTCGATGCCGTTGTGGACCATCTTCGCGAAGTGGCCCGCGCCGACCTTGCCGGCGTGCACGGCGCCGAAATCGCCCTCCGGCTTGAGCGCGTCGAAGACCGGCTGGACACGGGCCACGTCCTCCGCGGCGCCGCCGTACATGAGCGCGTAACCGTTCTCCAGGCCCCACACGCCACCGGAGACACCGCAGTCGACGAAGCCGATGCCCTTGGCCGCCAGCTCCTCGGCGTGCTTCTCGTCGTCGGTCCAGCGCGAGTTCCCGCCGTCGACGACGATGTCACCGGGCGACAGCAGCTCACCGAGCTCGTCGACGGTGGACTGGGTGGCCGCACCGGCCGGGACCATGACCCACACCACGCGGGGGGCCTGCAGGCCGTCCACAAGTTCCTGCAGGCTGTGGACGTCCGCGAGGTCCGGGTTGCGGTCGTATCCGATGACGGTGTGGCCTGCGCGGCGAATGCGCTCGCGCATGTTGCCGCCCATCTTGCCGAGACCGACGAGACCAAGCTCCATCAGATGGTTCCTTAAGCGTTGTGGCCGTCTTTGCCGGGGCTCCCCGGGCCCTGTCCTCCAGGACGCACCGGGCGTCGCCCACCGGATCCGAGCCTACGCCGGGCCGTGGGGCCGAGCCTCACGGGCGCTCCATGGCGTTGTGGACGGCGGTGGAGGCTGTGGACGGCTGTGGACGGACTGTGGACGACGTCGGGCCCGGCCCCGCAGCGTGCGAGACCGGGCCCGACGTCGAGGAGCGCGCGCGTCAGCCGGAGAGGCGCACCGGCATGATCAGGTACTTGTAGCTCTCGTCCGCCTCCGCGTCGAGGGCCGGGCGGCCGCTCAGCAGCGCGGGCTTGGTGGACGTGGTGAAGCTCAGCTGGGCCACCGGGGAGGCGATCGCGCTCAGGCCGTCCAGCAGGAAGGTCGGGTTGAAGGCGATCGAGATGTCGTCGCCGTCGAGCTGGGCGTCGACCCTCTCCACAGCCTGTGCGTCGTCGGACGAGCCGGCCTCGAGGATCAGCACGCCCTGCTCGAAGCTCAGCCGGACCGGGGTGTTGCGCTCGGCCACCAGGGCCACGCGCTTGACGGCCTCGACGAACGGCGCGGTCTCGATCACGGCGACGGAGTTGAACTCGGTCGGGAACAGCGTCCGGTACTTGGGCAGGTCGCCCTCCAGCAGCCGGGTGGTGGTGCGGCGGCCGGCGCCCTCGAAACCGATCAGGCCTTCGCCCGCTCCGGAGCCGGACAGCGCCAGGGTCACGGTGTCACCGCTGGTCAGAGAGTTGGCGATCTCCTGGAGCGTCTTGGCGGGCACCAGGGCCACGGCCGACGCGTCCGGGTTCTCCGGCTTCCACAGGAACTCGCGGACGGCGAAGCGGTAGCGGTCGGTGGAGGCCAGGGTGACGCGGTCGCCCTCGATCTCGATGCGGACACCGGTCAGCACGGGCAGCGTGTCGTCGCGGCCGGCGGCGGTGGCCACCTGCTTGGCGGCGGAGGCGAAGACCTCGCCGGGCACGGTGCCGGTGGCGGTCGGCATCTGCGGCAGCGCCGGGTACTCCTCCACAGGCAGGGTGTGGAGGGTGAAGCGGGAGGAGCCGCAGACCACGGTCGCCCGTACACCGTCTGTGGAAATCTCCACCGGGCGGTTGGGCAGGGCGCGGCAGATGTCGGCGAGCAGCCGGCCGGAGACCAGGACGATGCCGTCCTCCTCGACGTCCGCCTCGACGGAGACGCGGGCCGAGACCTCGTAGTCGAAGCCGGAGAGGCTCAGCGTGCCGTCCTCGGCCTTGAGCAGCAGGCCCGCGAGAACGGGCACCGGCGGCCGGGCCGGGAGGCTACGGGCAGCCCAGGCCACCGCCTCCGCGAGTACGTCGCGCTCCACCCGGATCTTCACCGGAACCGCCTCCTGCTGTTGCTCGCTCGTCTGCCGGCCTTCGTCGTCGGCTCGTCGATGCCTCGACCGATGCCGGGGACCAGTCTGACGTACGGCGCCGACAGTCGGTGCGGCTGGCGGTCAAGTCGGGAGCGAGGAGACGGGGCGGCCGATCGACGAGTTGTGCACAGGCCCTGCTTGAAAACCGAAACCGGGCTCACTCTCTATGGGGGTAGTAGTAGGGCCTGTGGAAACGGTGGATAACCCCGTTCTCGCAGGTCAACCCCGGTTTTTTATCCACCGACCCTGTGGGTGACACCGGTGGACAACACGGTGTCCCTGTGGAGAACGAAAAGTTCTGCACAGGCTGTCCCCAGGGGAGCCCGATTACTCCACAGGTGTGTCCCCAGCTTTCCCCCAGTACTCCACAACCCAAACGTCTACATCCGTGTGACCGCTTTCACTCCGGACGGTGAGAGGGGGTGGCGCGTTGCCGAACAGTGGACAACGGTGTGGAGAAGTCATCGGATCCTGTGCACAGGATGCGGGAACCTGTGGGGTAGCGGTGGACAACGGCGTGGACAGTGCTGTGGATGAAAAAACTGTCCACAGGCTGTGGATAACACTTGCGCACAAATCCACAGGCGGTTGACCTGCCCTGATGGTGCCTCACCAGGCGGGTCTGTGGACAGATTGTGGGCAACGGATCCCGTCCCCAGGCTGTGGAGGAAAGAAAGTCCGGGAATCTGTGGAGAAGTTGCTCCTGAGGGGGCGTATTCGAACAGATCAGGGGCGCGCGCACGAAGAAGGGCGCCCCCGTAGTGACCCGGGAGCGCCCTCTCGATGCGTTTGCAGGTGCCCTGGCGCGGCCTCAAATGAGGCCGTCAGGGGGCGGATTGACAGTCGGCGGGCAGTCGGCGGGCAGCCGTCGGACGGCCTTCGAGCAGCCGCCGGGCAGCTGTCGGCCAGCCGTCGGGCAGGCGTCGGACGGCCCTTCAGAGCCGTCTGTCCGAAGGTGTCCTCAGCCGTTCTTGATGCGGTTGGTGAGCTCCGTGACCTGGTTGTAGATGGAGCGCCGTTCGGCCATGAGGGCCCGGATCTTGCGGTCGGCGTGCATCACGGTGGTGTGGTCGCGGCCGCCGAACTGCGCCCCGATCTTGGGCAGCGACAGGTCGGTGAGCTCCCGGCACAGGTACATGGCGATCTGCCGGGCGGTGACCAGGACCCGGCTGCGCGAGGAGCCGCACAGGTCGTCCACGGTCAGGCCGAAGTAGTCGGCGGTGGCCGCCATGATGTCGGTGGCGGTGATCTCGGGCGCGCTGTCCTCGCCGCCGGGGATCAGGTTCTTCAGGACGTCCTCGGTGAGGCCCAGGTCGACCGGCTGCCGGTTGAGGCTCGCGAAGGCCGTGACCCGGATCAGCGCCCCCTCCAGCTCGCGGATGTTGCGCGAGATGCGGGAGGCGATGAACTCCAGTACCTCCGGCGGGGCGTTGAGCTGCTCCTGGACGGCCTTCTTGCGCAGGATCGCGATACGGGTCTCCAGCTCGGGCGGCTGGACGTCGGTGATCAGACCCCACTCGAAGCGGTTGCGGAGCCGGTCCTCCAGGGTGACGAGCTGCTTGGGCGGCCGGTCGGAGGACAGGACGATCTGCTTGTTGGCGTTGTGGAGCGTGTTGAAGGTGTGGAAGAACTCCTCCTGCGTCGACTCCTTGCTCGCGAGGAACTGGATGTCGTCGACGAGCAGGATGTCCATCTCGCGGTAGCGCTTGCGGAAGGCGTCGCCCTTGCCGTCGCGGATCGAGTTGATGAACTCGTTGGTGAACTCCTCCGAGCTCACGTACCGCACGCGGGTGCCCGGGTAGAGGCTCCGCGCGTAGTGCCCGATGGCGTGCAGCAGGTGCGTCTTGCCGAGGCCCGACTCCCCATAGATGAAGAGGGGGTTGTAGGCCTTCGCGGGCGCTTCGGCGACGGCCACCGCGGCGGCGTGCGCGAAGCGGTTGGAGGCGCCGATGACGAAGGTGTCGAAGAGGTACTTGGGGTTCAGCCGGGCGGTGGGCTCCAGCGGGCCCGAGGAGGAGCCGCCGGAGGGGGCCGGCGCCGCCGTGGGCCGGCCGGGGGCCTGGCGGGAGGCCGGCTGCTCGTACTGCTGCTGGTCGTACTTTTGCTGCTCGTACTTCTGCTGCTCGTACTGATGTGACTGGTGCTGCTGCTGGGACTCGTACGGGGACTGCTCGTACTTCTGCTGCTCGTAGGAGCCCTGGTCGTAGCCCGACGGCTCGGACTGCTGGAGGTAGCCCGGCTGCGGGGAGGCGTACGGGTCGCGCTCGGGGAAGCCGCCGAGGCGGGGCTGCTGCCACCCGTAGTCGTCCTGCTGGCCGCCGCGGGGCCAGGCGCCGGGCTCGGGGCGCGGCTGCTGGTAGTCCGGGTAGGCGGGGCGGGCGGTGGGGAGCTGGTCGTCGGAGGAGCCGGCGCCGGAGCGCTGGCCGCCGTACGACTCGTACCCGCCGGGCTGGCCGGCCTGCGGGGAGGAGGGCGCGGGTTCGCCGGCGGAGTCGTCCACGGTGATGGCGATCCGGATGGGGCGGCCGCATTCCCGGCTGAGGGCGTCGCTGATGAGGGGGGCGAGGCGGCCTTCGAGGACGCGCTTTCCCCATTCATTGGGGACGGCGAGCAAGGCGGTGTCGGCGACGAGGGCCAGGGGCTGGCACCGCTCGACCCACTGCTTGTCCTTGGGCTCGATGCCCGGCTGTCCTTCCCCGAGGAGCTTTTCGAGCACCCTTGGCCACACTGCGGCAAGATCGGCAGGTACGTCAGCCACAGAGCACGCTCTCTCACAGGGGGTCCCACGAATGTGTGGTTCTTTGGGACGGTCGGGACAAAAAATCCGGGGTCAGGCAACGGTAGTCAGGCCAGCGGGTACGGTTCAAGTCGTTGTCCACAGCCTGTGCACAGTGTGGGGCCTCGTCGGCTCGGTTTGACCGGATGGCGTAGCCGCGCGTACCGTAACGAGGTCGAGTTGTCGATGGCTGCTGCCGCCTGCCTACCGATGGGCGAAGGTCACTGTTAGTGATCCGTTAGCGGTGCCACTCGGGCGAACACGCGAGTTTCCTCGTGGGCGCACGGTGACAGCCAGGCGATGTCCCGCCACAACGATTCATTCTCTGGAGCCCCCGAGTGAGCAAGCGCACCTTCCAGCCGAACAACCGCCGTCGTGCCAAGACCCACGGCTTCCGCCTGCGGATGCGTACCCGTGCCGGTCGCGCGATTCTCGCGAACCGTCGTGGCAAGGGCCGCGCCGCCCTTTCCGCGTAACCACACGCAGGTCGTGACGTCGTGCTGTCTCCCGAGAATCGGCTGAGGCGGCGCGAGGACTTCGCGAGCGCGGTACGTCGAGGGCGTCGGGCTGGTCGCCCGCTCCTCGTCGTCCACCTACGTACAAGCGGTGCAACGGACCCGCACGAGTCGGGGGAGATCGATCCCTCGTCGCGTGCGGGTTTCGTCGTCAGCAAGGCTGTCGGCAATGCCGTCATACGTAACCGGGTGAAGCGCCGTCTGCGCCATCTAGTCCGGGAGCGGCTGTCCCAGCTGCCCGCCGGTAGCCTGGTGGTGGTACGTGCGTTGCCCGGAGCGGGTGATGCCGGCCCTGACGAACTCGCCCGGGACCTGGATGCCGCTCTGGCGCGGCTTCTGGGAGGCGTGGCTCGATGAAGTACCCGCTGCTCGCTTTGATCAAGCTGTACCAGTGGACGATCAGTCCGCTGCTCGGCCCGGTGTGCCGGTACTACCCGTCGTGTTCGCACTACGGGTACACGGCCATCGACCGGCATGGTGCGGTGAAGGGGACGGCTCTGACCGCCTGGCGGATCCTGCGGTGCAATCCGTGGTCGCCGGGTGGTGTGGACCATGTCCCACCTCGTAAACGCCCGCGTTGGCACGAGCAGCTGCGCAGTGCGTTGCGTAGATCTCGCAATGCTCAAGGAGCCTGATTAGTGGACACGATCGCCAGTATTTTCAGCTTTATCACCACACCCGTTTCGTGGATCATCGTCCAGTTCCACAAGCTGTACGGCGCGATCTTCGGTGCGGACAGTGGGTGGGCCTGGGGCCTGTCCATCGTGTCCCTGGTGATCTTGATCCGTATCTGTCTGATCCCGCTCTTCGTGAAGCAGATCAAGGCGACGCGGGGCATGCAGGCGCTCCAGCCGAAGATGAAGGCGATCCAGGAGCGCTACAAGAACGACAAGCAGCGTCAGTCCGAAGAGATGATGAAGCTGTACAAGGAGACGGGTACCAACCCGCTCGCCTCGTGCCTTCCCATCCTGGCGCAGTCCCCGTTCTTCTTCGCGCTCTACCGCGTGCTCGCGAGCATCGCCAACGGCGACAAGATCGGCTACATCGACGGTCCGCTCCTGGACAGTGCCCGTAAGGCCCACATCTTCGGTGCCCCGCTGGCCGCCAAGTTCATGGACGGCTCCGACAAGGTCGCCGCTCTGGGCGCTTCGATCACCGACGTGCGGATCGTCACCGCCGTCATGATCGTCTTGATGTCGCTGTCGCAGTTCTACACCCAGCGTCAGCTGATGCAGAAGAACGTGGACCTGTCGGTCAAGACGCCGTTCATGCAGCAGCAGAAGATGCTGATGTACGTCTTCCCGCTGATCTTCGCGGGCATGGGCATCAACTTCCCCGTCGGTGTTCTCGTCTACTGGCTGACCACCAACGTGTGGACCATGGGCCAGCAGATGTACGTGATCAACCAGAACCCGACGCCGGGCAGCAAGGCTCAGGACCAGTACCTCACCCGCCTGCTGAAGCACATCAGCTCGCACGGCGACGTGAAGGGCCGGAGCAAGAAGAAGACCGTCGCGGCGATCGTGGCCAAGGGCCCGGACCGCAACGACAACGAGCGCAAGTTCATCACGGCGCTGACGAAGCAGGGCCTGGCCGCCCAGCCGGACGGTTCCGTGACGAAGAGTTCCGAGGCCACGGCAGACTCGGATGCGGCGAGCGGCGGTGGCGCCGTGAAGCGGCAGCAGCCGAAGCGGCAGTCGAAGTCGCAGCGTCAGACGCCCAGCAAGCCCTCTCCCAAGAAGTAAGAAGGAGTCCCTCCCGTGACGGAAGGCACCACCACCGCCGCCGCTGAGAGTGGCGACACCCTGACCCGCCTGGAGCAGGAGGGTGAGATCGCGGCCGACTACCTCGAGGGTCTGCTGGACATCGCCGACCTGGACGGCGACATCGACATGGACGTCGAGGCCGACCGGGCCGCGGTGTCGATCGTCAGTGACTCCGCCAGTCGTGACCTGAACAAGCTCGTGGGCCGTGATGGTGAGGTCCTGGAGGCTCTGCAGGAGCTGACGCGCCTCGCCGTGCACCGGGAGACCGGGGACCGCAGCCGCCTGATGCTGGACATCGCCGGGTTCCGCGCGAAGAAGCGCGAGGAGCTGGCGGCGCTGGGCGCCAAGGCGGCGGCGGACGTGAAGGCGTCCGGGGAGCCGCTGAAGCTGGCTCCGATGACGCCGTTCGAGCGGAAGGTCGTCCACGACGCCGTGGCGGCCGCCGGTCTGCGCAGCGAGTCGGAGGGCGAGGAGCCGCAGCGCTTCGTCGTTGTGCTCCCGGCCTGATCGGTAGCGAGAGTGTTCGGCCCCGTCTGTGTCGCAGGCGGGGCCGATGTTTGTCAGCCTGGCATGTGAACGACGCGGCATGACGCGGCATCGTGAAGACGTGGTTTTTCAGAACCATGCGGTACGGAAGGACGGTCCCCGTGACGGAGGCAGCTGAGCTTCCCCCGGCGCCTGAAGAGGCGCGCGCGGTGTTCGGTGAGTTTTTCCCGGAAGCTGTGCGGTATGCGGAGCTGCTGGCGGACGCGGGTGTCAAGCGGGGCCTGATCGGGCCGCGTGAGGTCCCGCGACTGTGGGAGCGGCACCTGCTGAACTGCGCTGTGCTGTCGGAGGTGGTGCCCCAGGGCGTCACCGTGTGCGATGTGGGTTCGGGTGCGGGTCTGCCCGGAATCCCGTTGGCGTTGGTGCGCCGTGATCTCAAGATCACGCTGCTTGAGCCGCTGCTGCGGCGGACGACCTTCCTTCAGGAGGCCGTGGAGCTGCTGGGCCTGGACCACGTGACGGTGATGCGTGGGCGGGCCGAGGAGGTCCTGGGCAAGCTGCAGCCGGTGCATGTGGTGACGGCGCGTGCGGTGGCTCCGCTGGACCGGCTGGCCGGCTGGGGTGTTCCCCTGCTGCGTCCGTACGGCGAGATGCTGGCGCTGAAGGGTGACACGGCCGACGAGGAGCTGGTGTCGGCGAAGACGGCGCTGGCCAAGCTGGGTGTGGTGAAGACCTCGGTGCTGCATGTGGGCGAGGGTCTGGTGGATCCGCTGTCGACGGTGGTGCGGGTCGAGGTCGGGGAGAGCCCCGGGGGGGTGAGGTTCGCGGCCAAGCGGGCTAAGGCGGCCCGGGTGGGGCGTACGCGTCGGCGCCGCTGAGTGCCTGATCTGAGGGGCCGGGCGGAGATTTCGTCCGTGTTGGGCTCTATAGGTATGGATTTCGGAGTGTCGTAGCGGGCTGAAGACTCCGTCCGGGCATCGTGTTTCACGTGAAACGTCGCTCTCTGCTGCACGGAATCATCAGCCGCGGTCGTGCGGCTGCGTCCCCCCGCCCCCGCAAGGACGGAAGGGGGACGGAGTTGTCCACAATGATGGATTCATCCACAGGAGTACGGGCCCCGCTGGTTCGCGACCCGGGTGGCATGGCAGGCTCTGCTCATCGCGAGCCTGATGTCGAGGAGAGTGACACCGTGCGGTCCGACGCCAACCTCGCGGGGCCGATGGCCGATCCGGTCCCCGGTCCCCGCTCTGAATCGGCGGGTGGCGATGTTTCACGTGAAACATCGCCTCCGCCCCTTGTAGACAACGACACCCCCATCGGCCGAGCCGCCCAGCTGGCCGTTGAGGCGCTGGGGCGCGCCGGTGAGGGCCTGCCCCGGCCGGAGCAGACCCGGGTCATCGTGGTGGCCAACCAGAAGGGCGGCGTGGGCAAGACCACGACGACCGTGAATCTGGCGGCCTCCCTGGCCCTGCACGGAGCGCGGGTCCTGGTGGTCGACCTCGACCCGCAGGGCAACGCGTCCACGGCGTTGGGCATCGACCACCACGCGGATGTGCCGTCGATCTATGACGTGCTCGTCGACAGTCGGCCCCTGATGGAGGTCGTCCAGCCGGTGGTGGACGTGGAGGGGCTCTTCTGTGCTCCGGCCACGATCGATCTGGCGGGTGCGGAGATCGAGCTGGTGTCGCTCGTGGCGCGGGAAAGCCGCTTGCAGCGGGCGATCCAGGCGTACGAGCAGCCTCTGGACTACATTCTGATCGACTGCCCGCCCTCGCTGGGACTGCTGACGGTGAACGCGCTGGTGGCCGGCGCGGAGGTGCTGATCCCGATCCAGTGCGAGTACTACGCGCTGGAGGGGCTGGGTCAGCTGCTGCGCAATGTCGATCTGGTGCGGGCCCACCTCAATCCGACGCTCCACGTGTCGACCATCCTGCTGACGATGTACGACGGCAGGACCCGGCTGGCCTCCCAGGTGGCGGAGGAGGTGCGCACCCACTTCGGCAAGGAGGTGCTGCGCACGAGCATCCCGCGGTCGGTGCGTATTTCCGAGGCGCCGAGCTACGGGCAGACGGTGCTGACCTACGACCCGGGTTCCAGTGGTTCCCTCTCCTATCTGGAGGCGGCGCGAGAGATCGCGTTCCGCGGGGTCGGAATGCAGTACGACGCCCAGCAGGCCCATCTGGGCGCGGGCATGAACAGCACGCAGAGTGTGGCGGAGGGGATCCAGTGAGTGAGCGACGTAGAGGTCTGGGACGGGGGCTCGGTGCGCTGATCCCCGCGGCTCCGCAGGAGAAGACCCCGCCGGTGATCGGTGCCGGGTCGGCGTCTCCGTCGGCGGTGCCCGTCATGACGTCGGAGCGCGGGATCGCGGCTGCCAAGCTCGCCGCGTTGGCGCAGGCGGATGTTTCACGTGAAACATCGCTCGTGGTGGTACCGGTGAGTGAGCCGGAGCCGGTGGCCGAGGCCAATACGGTGGCGGGGGCTACGTTCGCGGAGCTTCCGATGGACGCGATCACGCCGAACCCGCGGCAGCCGCGCGAGGTGTTCGACGAAGACGCTCTGGCCGAGCTGGTGACCTCCATCCAGGAGGTGGGTCTGCTCCAGCCGGTGGTGGTGCGGCAGTCGGCTCCCGGTCGCTATGAGCTGATCATGGGTGAGCGGCGTTGGCGTGCGTGCCGGGAGGCCGGGCTGGAGGCCATTCCGGCGATCATCCGGGCGACGGACGACGAGAAGCTGCTGCTGGACGCGCTGCTGGAGAATCTGCACCGGGCTCAGCTGAATCCGCTGGAGGAGGCTGCGGCGTACGACCAGCTGCTGCGGGACTTCAGTTGCACGCATGACCAGCTGGCGGACCGGATCGGGCGTTCGCGTCCGCAGGTGTCGAACACGCTGCGGCTGTTGAAGCTGTCGCCGCCGGTGCAGCGGCGGGTGGCCGCGGGTGTGCTGTCGGCGGGGCATGCGCGGGCCCTGCTTTCGGTGGAGGACTCCGAGGAGCAGGACCGGCTGGCGCACCGGATCGTGGCCGAGGGATTGTCGGTGCGTGCGGTCGAGGAGATCGTGACGCTGATGGCGTCGGAGCCTTCGAGCACGGTGAAGCCGAAGGGTCCGCGGGCGGGCGCTCGGGTGGCTCCGGCGCTCAGTGAGCTGGCGACGCGGCTGTCGGACCGGTTCGAGACGCGGGTGAAGGTGGATCTGGGCCAGAAGAAGGGCAAGATCACCGTCGAGTTCGCGTCGATGGAGGATCTGGAGCGGATTCTGGGGACGCTGGCGCCGGGCGAGGGCCGGGTGCTGGAGCAGGGTCTCGCCGGGGAGTGATCCCGGGCCGCCGAGGGGCGGATCGTGCCGGTGTCAACCGGTGCGGTCCGCCCCTTCGCTTTGCTGTCGAAGAACGAGGGGCCAGTGGATACGATGCGGTCATGGGTCGTCGGCTGGTACCGCTCACGCTGGACAACCTCCAGGACTTGCCGCGTCGTTGCCGGTCCTGTGTGTTCTGGGAGCTGGATCCGGTGAGTGGCGAGGCCGCTGTGAAGGCGGGTACGCCGGCGCTGGAGAAGGAGGCGTGGATCTCCGCTGTCCTGCTGGAGTGGGGATCCTGTGGCCGGGTGGTCTATGTGGACGACGTTCCGGTGGGGTTCGTGCTGTACGCGCCGCCGGCTTACGTTCCGCGGGCCACTGCGTTTCCGACCAGTCCGGTCTCGCCGGATGCGGTGCAGCTGATCACCGCGTGGATCATGCCGGGGTATCAGGGGCAGGGTCTGGGGCGGGTCATGGTGCAGACGGTGGCGAAGGATCTGCTGCGGCGGGGGTTCCGGGCGATCGAGGCCTTCGGGGACGCGCGGTGGGACGGGCCGGCGTGTCTGCTGCCCGCGGATCATCTCCTGGCGGTGGGCTTCAAGACCGTACGGCCCCATCCGGCGCATCCGCGCCTGCGTTTGGAGCTGAGGTCGACGTTGTCCTGGAAAGAGGACGTGGAGCTGGCGTTGGACCGGCTTCTGGGGGCGGCGCGCAAGGAGCCGGCGTTGCGTCCGCTGTGAGCCACCGCGCGAAAAACGGGGCCGCCCCTTCCAAGGGGCGGCCCCGTTTCACGTGAAACGTCGGTGCCGTCAGGCGGTCTTGACCTCGACGAAGTCGGAGAGGTCGCGCAGGATGGCGGCCTTCGGCTTCGCGCCGACGATCGTCTTGGCGACCTCGCCGCCCTGGTAGACGTTCAACGTCGGGATGGACATGACGCCGTACTTGGCGGCCGTGGCCGGGTTCTCGTCGATGTTGAGCTTGACGATCTCGATCTGGTCGCCGTACTCGGCGGCGATGGCCTCCAGGGACGGCGCGATCTGGCGGCACGGTCCGCACCAGGCGGCCCAGAAGTCCACCAGGACGGGCTTGTCGCTCCTGAGGACCTCGGCGTCGAAGTCAGCGTCGGTCACATTCTTGAGGGTGCCGGCCACAGCGGCCTCCTTCTTCATTCCTGCGGGGTGTGGGTGGGGCGGTGCGAGGGTCAGGCGGTCGCGTGGGCCTTCTCGGCGTCCGCGAGGGCGGCGAGGAAGCGCTCGGCATCGAGGGCGGCCGAGCAGCCGGTGCCCGCGGCCGTGATGGCCTGACGGTAGGTGTGGTCCACGACGTCGCCGGCGCCGAACACGCCGGTGACGCTGGTCCGGGTGGAGGGGGCGTCGACCTTGAGGTAACCCTCGTCGTCGAGTTCCAGCTGGTCCTTGAACAGTTCGGTGCGCGGGTCGTGGCCGACGGCGATGAACAGGCCGGTCACGGGCAGCTCGGAGGTCTCACCGGTCTTGGTGTTGCGCAGGGTGAGGCCGGAGAGCTTCTGCTCACCGTGGATCTCGGCGACCTCGCTGTCCCAGGCGAACGTGATCTTCGGGTCGGCGAAGGCGCGGTCCTGCATGGCCTTCGAGGCGCGCAGGCTGTCGCGGCGGTGGACGATCGTGACGGACTTGGCGAACCGGGAGAGGAAGGTGGCTTCCTCGATCGCGGTGTCGCCGCCGCCGACGACGGCGATGTCGTGGTCCTTGAAGAAGAACCCGTCGCAGGTGGCGCACCAGGAGACGCCGCGGCCGGAGAGGGCGTCCTCGTTGGGCAGGCCGAGCTTGCGGTGCTGGGAGCCCGTGGTGACGATGACGGCCTTGGCGCGGTGCACGGTGCCGGCGGTGTCGGTGACGGTCTTGATCTCACCGCTCAGGTCCACGGACACGACGTCGTCCGGGACCAGCTCGGCGCCGAAGCGCTCGGCCTGGCCGCGCATGTTGTCCATGAGGTCCGGGCCCATGATGCCGTCCTGGAATCCGGGGAAGTTCTCCACCTCGGTGGTGTTCATCAGGGCGCCACCCGCGGTGACGGCGCCTTCGAAGACCAGAGGCTTGAGCGAAGCGCGTGCCGTGTACAGGGCGGCCGTGTAACCGGCCGGCCCGGAGCCGATGATGATCACGTTTCGAACGTCGCTCACGGGTGTCTTCCTCGTTTCTGCGGACTGCGTGCTGCCTACCGGGGCCGGTGCGGACTCTCACCCCACCCAACGGATCCTACGGCGCATGCATTCCCCAACCGCCCCGTGCTGACCGGAACGGGTCAGCGGCGGGGATAGGTGCTCTTCAGGAGGACCTTCCCGGGCGTGGTGGAGGGGGTGTTCTCGCAGTCGGTGTCGACGAGGTAGGCGTCCACGCGGGCGGAGTCGTCCGGGTGCGGCAGGACGAGGAGGTAGACGGCGGTGCCCTGGTAGCTGCCGCGTTCGGAGGCGAGCGGGGCGTCGGGGCGTGCGGTGGCCTCTTGCACGCACGGGGGGACGGGCGGGACCGCTCGCTTGTCACCGGGGGCGGTGTTCTCCATCCCGTAGGTGTTGTTCTGCTCTCCCGGGACGGACTTGGGGGCCGGGTTCAGGGCGAGGAGCTGCCGGACGTTGTCCCGGAGGCCTTGTGCGGTGTAGTCGCCGCTGGTCGCGGTGGTGCCGGGGGACCGGGTGGTGGAGTCGGAGGCCTTGGTACTGGCGGCGGTGTCGCGGGCGGGGTCGCCGGAGAAGTCGCCGAACAGGAACAGGCCGAGGGCGCAGGCGGCGGCTCCGGCCAGGCCGGTGAGGACGGCGATCCGGCGGCGCGCGCGACGCCGTCCGGGACCGGTGGGGCCGGTCGGGTGGCCGGCGGGCGATGTTTCACGTGAAACATCGCGGCCGCTCGTACGGGGCCCCGGGGCGGCGGGGGCCTGGTCCCGGGGCTGGGTGGCGTCGAGGAGTGCCTCGGCGGCGAGAGCGGCGTCGATGCGGCCTGCGATGTCGGCGGGCATCCGGGCGGGTCCCGGAAGGGTGCCGAGGAGCCCGCGGATCTCTTCCAGGGAGTCGCGGACGTCGGCGCACAGGGCGCACGCGTCCAGGTGCCGGCGGACTTCGGCCGTGCGGGAGGGGGAGAGCAGGCCTTCGGTGAGGTCGGAGATCTCCGAGACGTCCGGGTGCCGGATCGTGTCCGGCGTGCCGGTCGTGCTGGTCGAGCGGGTCACGGTCGTCCACCTCCGCCCTTCACAGCGTCTGGGTCTGGATGCCTGGGTTCTGCCGCTGATGGGACGGCTGTCCCCGGCGTCCGGTTCCTTCCCCGCCCGGTGGCGGTGTTATCCCCGGCATTCGTGCGCAGATGAGTGAGGAGTGGGACGAGTTTCGCCCGGCCGCGGGCGCACCGGCTCTTCACGGTGCCGGTGGGGACGTCGAGGAGGCGGGCGGCTTCGGCGACGGGGTATCCCTGCATGTCGACGAGGACGAGCGCGGCCCGTTGCTCGGCCGGCAGGGTGCTGAGGGCGGCCAGGAGCTGGCGGTGGAGGTCCTGGCGCTCCGCGGGGGCCTCGGCAGACTCGTGGGGCTCCAGGAGGCGCTCCAGGCGGTCGGTGTCGTCGAGGGGAGTGGTCCTGCGGGAGACGGCCTTGCGGGCGCGGTCGAGGCACGCGTTGACGGTGATGCGGTGCAGCCAGGTGGTGACGGCGGAGTCCCCGCGGAAGGTGTGGGCGGCGCGGTAGGCCGACACGAGGGCGTCCTGGACGGCGTCGGCGGCTTCCTCCCGGTCACCGAGCGTCCGCAGGGCCACGGCCCACAGCCGGTCCCGGTGCCGCCGCACGAGCTCCCCGAAGGCGTCGGGGTCTCCTGCTACGTGCTGGGCCAGCAGGTCCGCGTCACTGGCGTCCTCGGCCGTCGCGTCGTGCATCACACCTCGCCTCCCGGAGGGAGATTACGGCTTGGGCTCGGGAAACACGAGGGACCGCCGTGCCGGTGGCGCAGCGGACCCTGTGGGGTCGGAGCCGTTTCAGGACTGCGGGCCGAGCACCTTGATCTCGTTGACCCCGCCCCGGTAGCCGCCTGCGCCGTCGGCCGGCAGTTCGGTGATGTGGATCAGCACGTACCGGGTGCGGACCGGGGCTTCGAGCGTGCTCTCCAGCTTCTTCTGCGTGCTCTCCAGCTTGGTGATCGGCTGGGTGAAGTCGGACAAGGAGCTGGGCGAGGACGCTTCGGGGGCCGCGGCGCGGACCTCGATCATCTGCCCGGCCACGTTCAGCTCTATGTCGATTCCGGTGACGTCCTGCGCCTTGCCCAGGTCGACGATGATGCCGCTGCCGTCCTTGCGCTCGTCCAGATTGCCGAAGTTGGCGTAACCCAGGTACTGGGGAGTGACCCAGGCGGTGGCGAGCTTGCCGTCGACGGCTTTGGGGATGTCCTTCGGCTTCGTCGCTTCCCCGTACGGCGTGAACTCGGAAGCGTGCTCGATCCGCAGCGGCTTGCCCGGCTCGGGCTTCGCCCCAGTGTCGTCGGCGCCCGGAGTGGTGTGGTTGTTGCCGTTGTTGCCCTTCTGGTTGCCGCGGTCCAGGAGGGTGTCGGCCAGTTGCCAGCTGCCCAGGCCGAGGGCGGCGATGAGGAGGGCGGCGACGCCCCACTTGAGGGCCCTGCCGGTGCGGCTCTGCAGGGGTGGCGGCGGCGGGGCGACGGACACGTTCTGGACGGTGCTCACGCCGGGCGGCGTGGGACGGCCGTAGCTGCCCTGCTGGTAGGTGGTGTGCTGGTATTCCGGCGGGGCCGTGAAGGCGGGCTCCGGGGGCCGGATGCGGGGCATCGCGGCTACGGCCTTGGCCAGCTCCTCGGGGGTGGTGCAGGCGGGCTCCTGGCGGGAGGCGGTGGCCCCGTCGTTGGCCAGGGCGCGCATGGCCAGTTCGCCCAGGCCCCGGTGGACTCCGGCGCGGACCTGGTCGGGGGCGATCAGGCCCACGCCCTTGGGCAGGCCGGTGAGGCCGTACGCGTCGTTCTCGTAGGGCCAGCGCTGGGTGAGGGCGGCGTACAGAAGGGCGCCGATCGCCTCGGTGTCGGCGCGCTGCGGGGTGTCGCTGGTGATGCCGCGCAGGGCGGCGTTCACGGCGAGGCCGCGGATGCGGTACTGGCCGGTGGAGGTGCGCAGTATCGCGCTGGGCGTCAGCCGCAGATGGGCGAGGCCCTCGCGGTGCGCGGCGGCCATCGCCTGGGAGACCTGGCTGACGAGCTGGTAGGCCTCGTGGGCCTCCAGGGGGCCCGCAGCGAGGAGCGCGGTGAGTTCGGTGGCATCGGGCAGCCACTCGTGGACGACGTAGACGAGGTCGTTCTCCTCCACGGCGTCCAGGACTTGGACGAACCGGGGGTCGCCGAGGAGGGCGGAGGAGCGGGCGGCGGCCAGGACGGAGCGTGCTCGCGGGTGGTCGGCGGGCATCAGGTGGACGCCCACGGCGCGGCGCAGCTTCTCGTCCATCGCGCGCCAGCTGCTGAATCCGTCCACACGGGTGACGCACTCTTCCAGCCGGTAGCGTCTGGCGAGCTTGTGGCCGCTGTGGAGTTCGGGTGCGGCCGCCGGGGCCGCGTGGGTGCGTTCGCCGTCCTTGTCGGGCATGGGTCCGTCCGCGGCTCGTCCGTTCTGGGTGTCCACCCCGTCGGACGTGGCCTGTGCCGCCTGTGCGGCCAGCGGCTCATCGCCACTGTTGTCGGCCACGTCGACGGCAGCCGTGCTACGTTCCGCCACCGTCGTTCCTGCCTCCCCATCCGTTGCGCGCTGTAGGCCAGCCTGCGAAGCCATGCCAATTGTGCCCACAGTCCGACGCTATGCACGACACACGAAAGGGGGCGACGGTTGTGCGCATCAGCGCCCCAAACGCCCGCGGACCATTCCGACCATCGCGTTGAGCTCTTCGATCCGCATGCGCTTGGCGGCGATGAGGAACACGGCAGCCAGGGCCAGGCCGCCGGCGACGAGGGCCGCGGCGGAGCCGCCGACTCCGCTGCCCAGCGCCCGGGTGACCCCGTAGGCGGCGGCGCCCGCCGCGGCGGCGGCGGGGACGCAGGCGCCCGTGAGGCGGGCGTAGGTGCGCATCACGTGTGCGCCGTCGAGGTCGCCGCCGAGGCGGGTCTTCAGGCGGCGCCAGGCGACGCCGACGCCGACGGTGTAGCCGAGGCCGTATGCGGCGGCCATGCCGACGACCGCCCACCGGGCGGGGAGTACGAAGAAGGAGGCGGCGGAGCCCGCTGCGTTGACGGCGGCGACGATGACGGTGTTGTAGAAGGGCGTCCGGGTGTCCTCGTAGGCGTAGAAGCCGCGCAGGACGACGTACTGGACGGAGTAGGGGATCAGCCCGAGGCCGAAGGCCATCAGGACGTAGCCGATGTTCTGGGCGCCCGCGCCGGAACCGGCGTAGAGCAGGGTGGCCATGGGGACGCCGAGGGCCAGGAACGCGAAGGCGCAGGGGACGATCGCGACGGCGGAGGTGCGCAGTCCGTAGGAGATGTCGTCGCGGACGGCGGCGGCGTCCCCGTCGTGGGCGGAGCGGGAGATGCGGGGCAGTACGGCCGTCATGACGGAGACGGTGATGATGGCCTGCGGCATCTGCCAGAGCAGCAACGCGTAGTTGTAGGCGGTGATGCCGGTTCCGGAGTGGCCCTGCTTCTCGGCGACGGAGCCGGCCCAGGTGGCGAGCTGGGTGACGACGACGAGGCCGATCTGGTTGGCCAGGACGAAGAAGAACGTCCACTTGGCGAGGCGCGCGGCCTTGCCGAGGCCGTGGCCCTTCCAGTCGAAGCGCAGGCGCGGAGCGAAGCCCGCGTCGCGCAGGTACGGCAGCATCGCCAGGGCCTGGACGGTGAGGCCGAGCAGGGTGCCCAGGCCCAGCAGGCGCACGCCGTCGGAGGTGACGGTGGTGGCGCTGACGCCGGAGGTGGTGAAGCCGCCGAAGGCCCAGATGAAGGCGCCGAAGGTGGCGATGACGACGATGTTGTTGAGGACGGGGGTCCACATCATCGCGCCGAAGCGGCCGCGGGCGTTGAGGATCTGACCGAGGACCACGTGCACGCCCATGAAGAACATGGTGGGCAGGCAGTACCGGGCGAAGGCGACCGCTACGTCCATCTGCTGGGGGTCGGAGGCGATCTTCGGCGACATCATCGTGATGAACACCGGTGCGGCCAGGACGCAGATGGTGGTGATGGCGGCCAGCAGGACCACGACGAGGGTCAGCAGACGGTTGGCGTACGCCTCTCCCCCGTCGTCGTCGTTCTTCATGGCCCGGACCAGCTGCGGGATGAAGACGGCGTTCAGCGCGCCGCCGCCGACCAGCACGTAGATCATCGTGGGCAGGGTGTTGGCGATCTGGTAGGTGTCGTTGAACGTGCCCACGCCGATGGCGCCGGCGATGACCAGGGTCCGCAGGAAGCCGGTGATGCGGGAGACGATCGTCCCGGCGGCCATGAGCGCGCTGGACTTGAGGAGGCTGGAGGCACGTCCGGCGGGCTTGCTGGGGGCCGGGGCGGCGACGGGGGCGTCCTCGGCGGGGGTGGGGGGCGCCGCCTCCTGGTCCCGGTAGAGGTGCGCGAAGGCGTCGGGTTCGGGCTGCTCGTCCGAGGCCTTGGAGACGAGGGAGTCCACGCCCACGAACTGCGTGGTCGTGGCGTGGTCGCCGTACGGCAGGTGGCGGGAGGGGCCGTCCGGCTCGGGCGGCGGGGTCTGGGCCCAGACGCGCGGGTCGGGGGAGTACGAGGGAGCGGCCGGCGCCGCGTAGAGCGGGCCGGGCTCCTGGTAGGTGCCGGGCGGCGGCGGGGGGTGGGAGGCCCGGTCGTAGAGGACCTCGGCGACGGGGTCCTGGGCGGACAGGTCCTGGGACCGGTACGGGTCGTAGTCGTAGGCGCCCTGGACATAGGGGTCGTGGTCAGGCGCGGGCGTGGGCGCGGGAACCTGCCCCGGCACCGGAGTGCCCGGAGCAGTGCCCTGGGAGGGCGCGGGCCCACCAGTGCCCTGCGCGCGGTCACCGTCGTACGGCGCGTTCATCGAAACCCCACCTCATCGTCCCCAGGCCGGCCGGCCACGGCATCGCTCAACGGTCCACTGTCTCACTCGTGCCGGACCCGTCGGTGCTTTGCGGTCCGGTGTCCGGGGACTCGTCACTCGCCTGCGTGCTCTCCTCGGCGGCCGCGCGTGCTGCGACGCGCTTGCGGCTGGCGTACATCTTGATGCCTGCCAGGACCAGGAGGAGCACGCCGCCGGCGATCACGAGCATGACGGTGGGGGTGATCTCGGTGGCCTCGACGGTGAACCTGCGTTCCTTGCCGTAGGGGACGCCGTCCTTGGTGTAGAGCTGCGCGGTGACCTCGACTGGGCCGCTCGCCGTGGCGTTGGCGGTGAACTTGACGGTCTGGGTGTGGTCGCCCTGGACGGTGACCTGCTGCTCGGCCTCGCCGCTGTTGCCGAACATCAGACGGGTCGGGTTGGCGGACTTCACCCGCAGGACGAGGTCGTGCACGTCCTGGACGAGGCTGTTCTGGACGCTGACCGGGATGGTGGCGCTGTGTCCGGACAGGGTGGCGTCGGACTTGGGGATGACCTTGACCTTCTCGGTGAGGCCGATCAGATAGGCCTGCACCTGGTCCCGGTAGACCTGGGCCTCCTCCGGCCGGCCGCGCCAGGAGGTGGACATCTCCCGGTTGGTGGTGTTGCCGAAGGGGATCTCGACGCGGTCCGGTGCGGCGAGGATCACCTTGAAGTGGTCGAGGGTGCTCTGGGTCGTGCGGATCTTCTCGAACGCCGATACCGGCAGCTCCTGCTGGCGCAGGGCCTCGGGGTACTGTCCGGCGCCCGGCACCTGGGTGGTGGCCCGCGGATCAGGCTTGGCCGCAGCCACCGCTTCGAGGTCCCCGGTGTGGGTCCAGCGGCCCGCCTGGAGGCCGCGTACGGCCTGGGCCATCGTCTGCACCTGGCTGACGGTGGGCGTGCGCTGCGGGGCGACGACGAAGCTGCGCTGCTCGTCGGTCTTCTGCAGGTTGAGGGCGAGGCTGTGGGCGAGGAACCGCTGCACGGCGAGCGTGGCGTTCCCGGCGTTCAGCATGTCGCCCTCGAAGGCGGTGGACAGCTCGGCGTCCGCGACGACGGCGGTGGTTCCGGCGCCGATGGGCCGGGCCGCGGAAGGCGTGTAGCCGAGGGCTCCGCTCTCCACGAGGCTGTCGCTGCGGGTGAGGACGTTGTGGGCGCCGGCCGAGGTGGCGACGTTGACGATCGAGGGGTCGATGGCGCCGTCGACGGGCCAGGAGAAGTCGGTGGAGGCGGTGACGTGCAGGACGGTCTCCACGGCCTGCTTCGCCTTGTCGGTGGCCGGGCGCAGCTGGCCCAGGCTGCCGGAGACGTCCTTGCCGTGGTGGGCGAGGGAGGCGAGGTCCGGGTCGGCGTAGGGCAGGGCGACGACCTTCTTGCCCTGCACGGCGGCTTCCAGGGCGCTCAGCCACTGCTCGGCGACGGCCTTGTTCTTGCCCTGGACCGGCTTGCCGCCCGGCGTGCGGACCCGGTAGCCCTTGGTCATCGCGTCGACCGTGTAGAGCAGGTCGGGGTCGATGACCCAGGTGATCGGCAGTTCCTTGCCGAGGGTGACCATCTGTTCCAGGCGGCCGCCCGCCTTGAGTTCGTCGGCGAGGGAGTCGTCGAGGAAGACGGGGGTCTGGAGCTCGTCGGAGCCGGTCTCGGCCGTCACGCGGGTGGTGGAGATCAGTGGCCACGCGTAGGCGATCTGGGAGCGCTTGGCGGCGGCCTCGGGCTGCCAGGGCAGGAAGGTCCGCTTGATGCCCAGCACCTGCTCGGAGGGGCGGCTCTCAGTCACCCCGGACAGGGAGACGCCGAGCTGGTAGACGCCGTCCTTGTCCAGCTCCAGTTTGTTCACCGGGACGGTGAGGGTGAACTCCTGGCGCACCTTCGACGGCAGTGAGGCGATCTTGACCGCGTGGGCCGGGTCGATCTCGCCCGGGTCGATGCCGGCCCGGAAACCGGTGCGGTCGGCCGCCTCGTCGATCGAGGACCGGTCCGCGAGGAGCGGCCCCACCCGCAGGCCCACGTGGGCGTCGTTGATCGTTTCGGAGCCGTTGTTGACCACGGTGCCCTGGATGGTCAGCGTGTCGCTCTTGACCGGCGCCGCGGGGGCCAGGGAGGTCAGCTGGACGTCGACCGGGGAAGCCTGGGCCGCCTCTGCCTTCGGGGCGGGAGAGTAGACCAGGGCGGCCAGCACGGGCGTCCCGGCGAGCAGGACGATCGTGCGCCGCAGCCATCGGCGCCGGACAGGAGCGGGGGACGCCCCCTGGATGTCTGCCGCCTCGGCCACGCGCTAGCCCGTCCCTCGAAGTGTCAGTGGTCGTCTTTTGTGCGTCCACGCATGGTAACGAGGCCCGCTGTGTGTGAGTGCCGCGCCTTGCTCCACATGATCGGCTCAGCCCCGGAGCGGCCGTGGACCGGGGTCGCCACAAAACGGTGAAGCCCAGGGCGGGCCGGGCACGTACCCTTTTCTGTTGTGCCGAACGCCAACGAAGACAACCCCAGTGCCCTGAGTCAGGTGCAGCGCCGCGCGGTCAGTGAACTGCTGCGGGTCGCCCCTGTCGCCGACGAGCTCGGCCGCCGATTCCAGGAGGCGGGCTTCCGCCTCGCCCTGGTCGGTGGGTCCGTCCGCGACGCGCTGCTCGGGCGTCTCGGCAACGATCTCGACTTCACCACGGACGCCCGTCCCGAGGACGTGCTGAAGATCGTCCGGCCGTGGGCCGACTCTGTGTGGGACGTCGGCATCGCCTTCGGCACCGTCGGGGCGCAGAAGAACGCCCGCGTCGGGGACGCCGTACGGAATTTCCAGATCGAGGTGACGACGTACCGCTCGGAGGCCTACGACCGCACGTCGCGCAAGCCCGAGGTCTCCTACGGGCACGCGATCGACGAGGACCTGGTCCGCCGCGACTTCACCGTCAACGCCATGGCCCTGGCCCTGCCGGAGCAGGAGTTCATCGACCCGCACGGCGGCCTGGAGGACCTTGCCGCCGGAGTGCTGCGCACGCCCGGAACCCCGGAGGACTCCTTCTCCGACGACCCGCTGCGCATGCTGCGGGCCGCGCGGTTCGCCGCGCAGCTGGACTTCGAGGTCGCCCCGGAGGTCGTGGCGGCCATGAAGGCGATGTCCGACCGGATCGAGATCGTCTCGGCGGAGCGGGTCCAGGGCGAGCTGAACAAGCTGATCCTGTCCGCCCACCCGCGCAAGGGCCTGGGCCTGCTCGTGGACTCGGGTCTGGCCGACCGGGTGCTGCCCGAGCTGCCCGCCCTGCGGCTGGAGAGCGATGAGCACCACCGGCACAAGGACGTCTACGACCACTCGCTGATCGTCTTGGAGCAGGCGATCGCCCTGGAGGAGGACGGTCCGGACCTGGTGCTGAGGCTCGCCGCCCTGCTGCACGACATCGGCAAGCCCCGTACCCGCCGCTTCGAGAGCGACGGCCGGGTCTCCTTCCACCACCACGAGGTGGTGGGCGCGAAGATGACCAAGAAGCGGCTGACCGCTCTGAAGTACTCCAACGACATGGTCAAGGACGTGTCCCGGCTGGTGGAGCTGCACCTGCGCTTCCACGGCTACGGGGACGGCGAGTGGACCGACTCCGCGGTGCGGCGCTACGTCCGCGACGCCGGTCCGCTGCTGGAGCGCCTGCACAAGCTGACCCGCTCCGACTGCACCACGCGCAACAAGCGCAAGGCCAACGCCCTGTCGCGCACGTACGACGGGCTGGAGGAGCGGATCGCCCAGTTGCAGGAGCAGGAGGAGCTGGACGCGATCCGGCCCGACCTGGACGGCAACGAGATCATGCAGGTGCTCGACGTCGGCCCTGGTCCGGTGATCGGCAAGGCCTACGCCTTCCTGCTGGAGCTGCGGCTGGAGAACGGCCCGATGGGCCGTGAGGCGGCCATCGCCGCGCTCAAGGAGTGGTGGGCCGCTCAGGCCTGAGACAGGACCGTCGGTGAGGGTGTTTCACGTGAAACACCCTCACCGACGCCGTTTCCGAGGCCATGTTTCACGTGAAACATCGCCGCTGCCGGGTCAGCAGCGCCGCGGTCAGGGCGTAGAGGGCCGCCACGCACAGAAGCAGGAGCACCGACCGTCCGTTGGCCGGGAGTATGAGGGAGGCCACCGCGGCGGCGCCGACGAAGGCGATGTTGAAGAGCACGTCGTACACGGAGAAGACCCGGCCGCGGTAGTCGTCGTCGACGCGGGACTGCACCTCCGTGTCCGTGGAGATCTTGGCTCCCTGGGTGGCGAGGCCGAGGACGAACGCGGCGGCCAGCATGGGGCCCGGTGTGAAGGACAGGCCGAGGGCGGGCACCAGGACCGCGGCGCCCGCGGAGCAGGCGGTGATCCAGCCGAGGGTGCCCAGCCGGCCCACCAGCCAGGGGGTCACCACGGCGGCCGCGAAGAAGCCGGCCCCCGAGGCGCCGACCGCGACGCCCAGCAGGGCCAGCCCGTCGGACTCGTTGTCCGACCAGGAGTAGCGGCAGAGCATCAGCAGCATGACGAACAGGGCCCCGTAACAGAACCGCATCATCGTCATCGCGGCCAGCGCCCGCGCCGCCGGACGGCGGGCGGCGAGGTGCCTGAGTCCTTCGATCATCCCGCGCGTGGCCAGGGCGATCCCTTCGGCGATCGAGGGGTGGATCCGGCCCGGGGGGTGGTCGGGCCCGAGGAGGCCGATGGCCAAGCGCAGCGAGACCAGGGCCGCACACAGGTAGAGCGCGGCCCCGAGCAGGACGACGAGGGCGTCGGAGTCGGAGGCGAGCACGCGGACGAGGAAGGCCAGTCCTCCGCCGGCGACCGCGGCGAGGGTTCCGGCGGTGGGGGAGAGCGCGTTCGCGGTGACCAGCTGGTCGGGTCCGACGACGTGGGGCAGTGAGGCGGAGAGCCCGGCCAGTACGAAGCGGTTGACGGCGGTCACGGACAGCGCCGAAGCGTAGAACAGCCAGTCGGGGACGGGCGTGGCGATCAGCATCCCGGTGACGCAGGCGAGGAAGGCCCGCAGCAGGTTGCCGTAGAGGAAGACCTGGCGGCGGCGCCAGCGGTCGAGCAGGACCCCGGCGAAGGGGCCGATCGCCGAGTACGGCAGCAGCAGTACGGCCATGGCCGAGGCGATGGCGGCCGGCGAGGTCTGCTTCTCGGGGGAGAAGACGACATGGGTGGCGAGCGCGACCTGGTAGACACCGTCCGCCGCCTGGGAGAGCAGCCGTACGGCGAGGAGGTTGCGGAAGTCCCTCAGACGCAGGAGTACGCGCAGATCACGTACGACAGGCATGAGGGCAAGGGTCACATACGCCGAGGGTCCCCGGGCGCATTGCCCGGGGACCCTCGGCGGAAGAACAGCCGAAGCCAGGGCGCCGTCGGCACCCGTGCGGTTCGACTAGCGCTCGACCTCGCCCTTGATGAACTTCTCGACGTTGGCGTAGGCCTCGTCGTCGAAGTACTGCACCGGCGGGGACTTCATGAAGTAGCTGGACGCCGACAGGATCGGGCCGCCGATACCGCGGTCCTTGGCGATCTTCGCGGCGCGCAGGGCGTCGATGATGACACCGGCGGAGTTCGGGGAGTCCCACACCTCGAGCTTGTACTCGAGGTTCAGCGGGACATCGCCGAAGGCACGACCCTCAAGGCGGACGTAGGCCCACTTGCGGTCGTCGAGCCACGCGACGTAGTCGGACGGGCCGATGTGCACGTTCTTCTCGCCGAGCTCACGGTCGGGGATCTGCGAGGTGACGGCCTGCGTCTTGGAGATCTTCTTCGACTCGAGGCGGTCCCGCTCGAGCATGTTCTTGAAGTCCATGTTGCCGCCGACGTTGAGCTGCATGGTGCGCTCAAGACGGACACCGCGGTCCTCGAACAGCTTCGCCATCACGCGGTGCGTGATGGTGGCGCCGACCTGCGACTTGATGTCGTCGCCGACGATCGGGACACCGGCCTCGGTGAACTTGTCAGCCCACTCCTTGGTGCCGGCGATGAAGACCGGGAGGGCGTTGACGAAGGCGACCTTGGCGTCGATGGCGCACTGGGCGTAGAACTTCGCCGCTTCCTCGGAGCCGACCGGCAGGTAGCAGATCAGGACGTCGACCTGACGGTCCTTGAGGATCTGGACCACGTCGACGGGAGTCTCGGCGGACTCCTCGATCGTCATGCGGTAGTACTTGCCCAGGCCGTCCAGGGTGTGGCCGCGCTGAACGGTCACCCCGGCGTTCGGGACGTCGCAGATCTTGATCGTGTTGTTCTCGCTGGCGCCGATGGCGTCCGAAAGGTCGAGGCCGACCTTCTTCGCGTCGACGTCGAACGCGGCGACGAACTCGATGTCACGCACGTGGTAGTCGCCGAACTGGACGTGCATCAGACCGGGGACCTTGGCCGCCGGGTCGGCGTCCTTGTAATACTCGACGCCCTGCACCAGCGAGGCGGCGCAGTTGCCTACGCCGACGATGGCTACGCGAACCGAACCCATTCCGGTTGCTCCCTGTTTGTTCTCGGACGAGGTCTGCAAGATGCAGGCCTCACTTTGCAGTTTCGTCGGACGGACCGGGTCGTCTCTGATCCCGTCCCGCCCGCTCGCTCTCGATGAGCTCGTTCAGCCAGCGCACTTCACGCTCTACGGACTCCATGCCGTGACGCTGCAGCTCAAGGGTGTAGTCGTCGAGGCGCTCCCGCGTTCGGGCGAGGGAGGCGCGCATCTTCTCCAGACGCTCCTCCAGCCGGCTGCGCCGGCCCTCCAGCACCCGCATGCGCACTTCTCGTTCGGTCTGACCGAAGAAGGCGAAGCGGGCGGCGAAGGACTCGTCCTCCCAGGTATCGGGACCCGTGTGGGACAGGAGCTCTTCGAAGTGCCCCTTACCCGCGGCCGTCAACCGGTAGACGATCTTGGCGCGGCGCCCTGCGAGTGAAGCGGCGAGAGCGTCTTCCGGGGCATTGCCCGGCTCTTCGATCAACCAGCCGTTGGCGACCAGCGTCTTGAGGCAGGGGTAGAGCGTCCCGTAGCTGAAGGCTCTGAACACCCCCAGTGAGGTGTTGAGCCGCTTGCGCAGCTCGTAACCGTGCATGGGGGACTCGCGAAGCAGGCCGAGGACGGCGAATTCGAGGATGCCTGAGCGTCTGCTCATCCGCCTGCCTCTCCTCCGACTCTGAGTCTTTATACCGAGCTGATGTATCGACTCGATACATCCAGACGATAGAACGACCCACCAACATCGACAAGGGGGGCGGGGGTGACCGGTGTCACATCACCAATTCGTACCAGGCAGGTTGCCTGATTTGGGGTGAACTTCGGCACTGGTCGGGTTTTGAGCGTGCGTAGTCTGTGCGCCAGGACACCGGGGGAACCGGAATTCACCTGCCGCTTCCAGGCCACTCGCCTGCCCGAGGAGTAGTCGTTCGATGAGCGAGCACCGCCGCAAACCGTCGCAGCCCCAAAATGGTGGGCGCGCCGCGGCCCGCCGGGCCGCCCAGCAGCGCCCCGGCCGGGGCGCCACGGCCGGCCGCGACGTCCCCACCGCGTCGCCCAGCGGCCCGCATGCGGAACCGCCCGCACAGGCCAGCCGTGCGGCGGCGCGGCGTGCTGCCCGCAGAGGGACCGCGGGCCGGGGTACCGGGAACGCGGCTCGCGGCAGTGGCCGTCCGGACAAGCGGCTGATCAACTACCCGCGGTCCGACCGGGACGGCTGGAAGCGCTTCGTGCCCTCCTGGAAGTTCGTCTGCGGAACGGCCCTGGGCTTCTTCGCCGTCATCGTCGCCGGCACCGGCCTCGGCATCGCCATGGTCAACACCCCCGACCCGAACAAGGCGGCCCAGGCGCAGAACAACGTCTTCTACTGGGCGGACGGCAGCCAGATGGTGGCGACCGGCGGCTCGATGAACCGGCAGATCGTGCCCATCTCCAGCATTCCCCGGTCCATGAGGGACGCCGTGATCGCGGCGGAGAACGAGTCCTTCGACACGGACAAGGGCGTGGACCCGATGGGCATCGCCCGCGCCGTGTACAACATGGCCTCGGGCGGTTCCACCCAGGGCGGCTCGACCATCACCCAGCAGTACGTGAAGAACACCTACCTGGACTCCGACCAGACGCTCAAGCGCAAGGTCACCGAGCTCTTCATCGCGATCAAGCTGGGTGTCTCCGAGGAGAAGGACACGGTCCTCGCGGGCTACCTCAACACCGCCTACTACGGCCGGGACGCCTACGGGATCCAGGCCGCGGCCCGCGCCTACTTCGGCAAGGACAGCCAGGAGCTGAACCCCGCCGAGTGCGCCTTCCTGGCCTCCGTGCTCAAGGGCCCCAACCTGTACAACCCGGACGGCGGGATCGGCCCCGCGGCCACCCCCGCCCTCAACGAGGACCGGGCGAGGAAGCGCTGGGCCTGGGTGCTGGACCGCGAGGTCGAGGTCGGCCGGATGGACAAGGCCGAGCGGGCCAAGTACAAGGACGCGGACTTCCCCCCGCGCGTGGAGTCGGAGCAGGCCCGCGGCATGACCGGCCAGATCGGTTACCTGGTCGACACGGCCAAGGCGTACGTGATGAAGACCAAGGGCATCACCGCGGAGCAGATGGCCCGAGGCGGCTACCGGATCAAGACCACCTTCCAGAAGCCGAAGGTGGACGCCCTGGCCAAGGCGGTCGAGGACACCCGCAACGGGTTCATCGACGAGAAGAAGCGCCCCGACACCGACACCTTCGTACAGTTCGGCGCGGCCTCCGTGGACGTGAAGACCGGGGCGCTCGTGGCCCTGTACGGCGGTCCGGGCTGGGACCAGAAGTACTTCAGCAACAACGCCAACACCAGCGGTGTCCCGGTCGGCTCGACCTGGAAGCCGTACGTGCTCGCGGCGGCCATGGAGTACGGCACGCAGAACTCCAAGGGCCGGGGCATCTCGGCCGACAGCAAGTACCAGGCCAACGACCTCACCGTGATCAACAACCGTGAGGGCAAGCCGCTGCGCGACGCCTCCGGCAACCCGTTCAAGCAGAAGAACGAGAGCCCCACCGCCTTCGGGTACGTGACCCTCAACGAGGCGATGGAGAAGTCCATCAACGTCCCGTTCGCCCAGCTCGTCTTCGACGTCGGCCACGACAAGGTCCGGGAGGTGGCCAAGGCCACGGGCCTCCTGGAGGAGTCGCTGAACCCGAACAACGACGCGTCCTTCGCGCTCGGCACCTCCACCCCCAGCGCCATCCGGATGGCCGACTCCTACGCCACCTTCGCCGCCTCCGGCACGCACCACGAGCCCTACTCGGTGATCGAGGTCGACAAGGACGGCGAGAAGCTGCCCGGCTTCGAGCCCCCCAAGGCCCAGCGCGCCATGGACAGCTCCATCGCGGACAACATCACCAAGGTCCTGGAGAACGTCGTCGAGAACGGCACCGGCACCAAGGCCAAGAAGCTGGGCCGGCCCGCCGCGGGCAAGACCGGTACCACCGACTTCAACAAGTCGGCGTGGTTCGTCGGCTACACCCCGGAACTGTCGACCTCGGTCACGCTCTTCCGCACCGACCCCAACTCGGCGGGCAAGGAGCTGATCTCCATGAACGGCGTGGGTGACATCCCCTCCATCCACGGTGGTGACATTCCGGCCGCGATCTGGACCGAGTACATGCGCGAAGCGCTCAAGGGCACCCCGGTCAAGGACTTCCCCGAGGCCGAGGACATCGGCGTCACCGCGGACGCCTCCGGCGCCCCCTCCCCCACGCCCTCGGCGGTCGCCCCGTCGCCGTCCCCGTCCCCGTCCACGCAGCCGTCGCCCACACCGTCGGGCCGCCCCTCCCCCTCCAAGAGCGGCAAGCCCTGCAAGCCGTGGGAGCTGTACTGCGACCCGGAGCCCACGAGCAGCACCAGCGGAGGCACCACCGGAGGGCTCATCGGCGGAGGCGACGGCGGATCCAGCGGCTCACCGTCACCGACGAACACGGCCAAACCGGGCCGCCCGGGCAGCTCCACCGCGGGAACGTTCACCGCACCCGAGTGACGGGCCCCGCCCGCCGCGCGCGATGAAGTGAACGGGGAAGGCCGTCGCACCCGCTGCGACGGCCTTCCCCCATGTCCGGCCCGGTACGGCAGGATGACCCCCATGACCAAGGTGCACGAGGACCGCCCCGTACTGCCCACGCAGCAGGACGAGGTCGCCGCAGCCGGAGCTGAGTTCCTCGGCGGCCCGCTCGGCCGCCATGCCCGGCTCGGCGGCCACTGGCTGGGACCGGTCCGTGTCGTGGTCCTCATCGCCATCGGCATGTTCGCGCTGGGCATGGTGCAGAAGCTGCCCTGCTACGACTGGGCGTGGTTCCGGGGAGCGGGCTCGCAGTACACCCATGCCTGCTACTCCGACATCCCCCACCTGTACGCGGTGCGCGGCTTCGCCGACAACCTGACGCCCTACTTCGACCGGCTCCCCGGCGACATGGAGTACCTGGAGTATCCGGTGCTCACCGGGCTCTTCATGGAGATCGCCTCCTGGCTGACTCCCGGCAGCGGCTCCATGCAGCACCGCGAGCAGATGTACTGGATGGTCAACGCCGGCATGCTGATGGCCTGCGCGGCCGTCATCGCCGTGTGCGTCGCCCGCACCCACCGCCGCCGGCCGTGGGACGCCCTGCTCTTCGCGCTCGCGCCCGCCTTCGCCCTGACCGCGACGATCAACTGGGACCTGCTGGCCATCGCCCTGACCGCCGCGGGGATGCTGATGTGGTCCCGCGGGCGGGCGCCCCTCTTCGGCGTCTTCATCGGCCTGGCCACGGCGGCCAAGCTCTATCCCGTCCTGCTGCTCGGGGTGCTGTTCGTACTCTGCTGGCGGGCCGGCAAGTGGCGCGACTTCGGCCTTGCGGCCGGCGGCGCGGCCGGAGCCTGGGGCCTGGTGAACCTGCCGGTCATGCTCTTCGCCTGGGACGGCTGGACGAAGTTCTACACCTTCAGCCAGGAGCGCCCCATCGACTTCGGGTCGGTGTGGCTGCTGATCTCCCAGCGCTCCGGCAACCCCCTGACCGATGCCAACACCTACGCCACCGGGCTGACGCTCCTGCTGTGCGGGGCCATCGGACTGCTCACCCTGACCGCTCCGCGCCGGCCCCGGTTCGCGCAGCTGGCCTTCCTGGTCGTCGCCGTCTTCATCCTGTTCAACAAGGTCTACTCGCCGCAGTACGTGCTGTGGCTCATCCCACTCGCCGCGCTGGCCCGGCCGCGGTGGCGGGACTTCCTGGTCTGGCAGGCCGGCGAGGTCGTCTACTTCCTCGGGATCTGGTTCTACCTCGCCTACACGACCAGCGGGGACAAGCACCAGGGCCTGCCCGTCGAGGGTTACCAGCTGGCGATCGCGGCCCACCTGCTGACCACCGTCTACCTGTGCGCGGTCATCGTCCGGGACATCCTGATGCCCGAACGGGACGTCGTGCGCCGGGACGGCTCGGACGACCCCTCCGGAGGCGTCCTGGACGGCGCCGCGGACGTGTTCGTCCTGTCGGACGCGGCGAGGGCGCCGCAGTACGCGGCGCCCTCGGAGGGACAGCGGGTCCACTGGGGCATCGACCCCAAGGACTGACCGGGCGGGCTCAGGCGTCGAGCACCCGGTCGAACTGCGTGGTGGTGTGGCGCAGGTGCGCGACGAGCTCGTCGCCGACCTTCGGCTCGGCCGCGTCCGAGGGCACGAACAGGATCGACACCTGCATGTGCGGGGGCTCGGCGAACCAGCGCTGCTTGCCCGCCCACACGAACGGCGACAGATTCCGGTTGACCGTGGCCAGACCCGCCCGGGCGACGCCCTTGGCGCGCGGCATCACGCCGTGCAGGGCCTTGGGGGCCTCCAGGCCCACACCGTGCGAGGTACCGCCCGCGACCACGACCAGCCAGCCGTCGGAGGCGGCCTTCTGCTGGCGGTAGCCGAACCGGTCGCCCTTGGCGACGCGCGTGACGTCGAGGACCGCGCCGCGGTACTCGGTCGCGTCGTGGTCGCCCAGCCACAGCCGGGTGCCGATGCGGGCCCGGAAGCGGGTCTGCGGGAACTGCTGCTGAAGCCGTGCCAGTTCCTCGGCCCGCAGGTGGCTGACGAACATCGTGTGCAGCGGCAGCCGGGCCGCGCGCAGCCTGTCCATCCAGCCGATGACCTCCTCGACGGCGTCCGAGCCGTCCGGGCGGTCCAGCGGCAGGTGCAGGGCGAAGCCCTCCAGCCGGACGTCCTCGATGGCCCCCTGCAGCTGGCCCAGGTCCTGCTCGGAGATCCCGTGACGGCGCATCGAGCTCATGCACTCGATGACCACCCGGGCACCGACCAGGCCGCGGACCCCGTCCAGCGAGGACACCGAGCGGATCACCCGGTCCGGCAGCGGCACCGGCTCCTCGCCCCGCCGGAACGGGGTGAGGACGAGCAGGTCGCCGCCGAACCAGTCCTTGATGCTCGCGGCCTCGTACGTCGTGCCGACGGCGAGGACGTCGGCGCCCATGCGGGTCGCCTCCTCGCACAGGCGCTCGTGACCGAAGCCGTAGCCGTTGCCCTTGCAGACCGGGACCATTCCGGGGAACTGGTCCTGGACCTGCTTCTGGTGCGCACGCCAGCGCGCGGTGTCGACGTAGAGCGTGAGCGCCATGGCCCGTCCGGCACCTTTCTCGATAACAGCGGGGATCAGGGGGATCAGCGGCGCGACATGTAGATGTCGAGCGCCTTGTGCAGCATCTTGTTGAGCGGGAAGTCCCACTCGCCGACGTACTCGACGGCCTCGCCGCCCGTGCCGACCTTGAACTGGATCAGACCGAACAGGTGGTCATTCTCGTCCAGCGTGTCAGAGATGCCGCGCAGGTCGTAGACGCTCGCACCGAGCGCGTACGAGTCGCGCAGCATGCGCCACTGCATCGCATTGGAGGGCCGGACCTCGCGCTTGTGGTTGGCGGAGGCGCCGTACGAGTACCAGACGTGCTGGCCGACGGTGAGCATCGTGGCGGCGGCCAGCGGCTCCCCCTCGTGCGTGGCGATGTAGAGGCGCATCCGGTTGGGGTCCTCGGAGTTGAGGGCCGTCCACTGGCGCTGGAAGTAGCTGAGGGGGCGCGGGCGGAACTTGTCGCGCTCGGCCGTGATCTCGTACAGGTGCTGCCAGGTCGGCAGGTCGTCGTAGCCGCCCTGGACGACCTCGACACCGGCCTTCTCGGCCTTCTTGATGTTGCGGCGCCACAGCTGGTTGAAGCCCTTGAGGACGTCGTCCAGCGAGCGGTTGGCCAGCGGGACCTGGAAGACGTAGCGCGGCTGCACGTCGCCGAAACCGGCGCCGCCGTCCTCGGCCTGCTGCCAGCCCATGCGGCGCAGCTTGTCGGACACCTCGAAGGCGCGGGGCTCGATGACCGAGGCCTCCACGTCACGCAGGCGCTTCACGTTCGGATCCTGGATGCCGGCCTTGATGGCGGCCGAGTTCCAGCGCCGGATGACGACGGGCGGGCCCATCTTCACGGTGAAGGCGCCCTGCTGCTTGAGGTGGGCCAGCATCGGCTGGAGCCACTCGTCCAGGTTGGGGGCGTACCAGTTGATGACCGGGCCCTCGGGCAGGTACGCGAGGTACCGCTTCACCTTGGGCAGCTGCCGGTACAACACGAGGGCGGCACCGACGAGTTCCTCGGACTCGTTGAACCAGCCGAGGTTCTCCGAGCGCCACTCGTTCTTCACGTCGGCCCACGCCGGGACCTGGCAGTGGCTCGCCGAGGGCAGGCTCTGGAGGTAACCCAGATGCTGCTCTCGGCTGATGGTCCTCAGGGACAGGCTCATGCGGGGCGTCTCCTCCGGCGGCTTCGCTGGCTATGGCGCGAAGCCTACTGCGACGGGGGCGCCACCCATCTGGGGGACGGGCCGCAGCCCGGGCCGGTCTGCGGCCGGCGCCCCGTCGCGGAGGGGCCCCCGTCAGCCCAGCCAGCCGCCGAAGAGGCCGCCGTGCGCCATCCCGAGGAAGAAGCCGAGGGCAGCGGCGCCAAGGCCGATGATCAGGGCAAAGCGCTCGCGTGTCGTGACCGAGACGAACTGTCCGTAGGCGCCGGTCAGGATGCCGACCAGCCCGGCCCACGAGCTGACCAGGTGCAGGTTGTGGAAGAAGGCCGTGACGAACGCCACGGCGCCGAGCACCAGCGTTACCGCCAGCAGGGTGTCCTGGAGCGGGTGGGGCTTGCCGTCGGTGGAGAGGAGGGAGATCTGGCGGGTCGTGGACTGGGGCCGCATTGCCTGTGCCATCGGAAGGCACCTCCTGGCTGAAGCTGAGCGGTGCTGCGGGCCGCCCCGGCGGGGGCCGGGGACCTAGCACCGAGCACACCCGATGGATACAGATTGTGGCCCTCTCCCGCCGGATTTCAACCGGAAGGAGTCGAGGAGGTAGTCTGTACAGCTGCGCGGTGTCTGCTTTCGGACACCGTGCGCACGCATCACGACCCTCCTGCCACGGAACGACCGTGGCCGCTGAGTCCAAAGGAGGTGGGTTCCACATGCGTCACTACGAAGTGATGGTCATCCTCGACCCCGATCTCGAGGAGCGCGCTGTCTCCCCGCTGATCGAGAACTTCCTTTCTGTCGTCCGTGAGGGCAACGGAAAGGTCGAGAAGGTCGACACCTGGGGCCGTCGTCGTCTCGCTTACGAGATCAAGAAGAAGCCCGAGGGCATCTACTCGGTCATCGACCTTCAGGCCGAGCCTGCGGTCGTCAAGGAGCTTGACCGACAGATGAACCTGAACGAGTCGGTTCTCCGGACCAAGGTCCTTCGCCCCGAGACCCACTGAACTTCGGTTCAGCGGTAATCGGGACCGAGTAGCACAGCAGCCCAGCAGCAATCCCCGCCGAGAGGTTCATCCATGGCAGGCGAGACCGTCATCACGGTCGTCGGCAATCTCGTCGACGACCCCGAGCTGCGCTTCACCCCCTCGGGTGCGGCGGTCGCGAAGTTCCGTGTCGCGTCCACCCCCCGCACCTTCGACCGTCAGACCAATGAGTGGAAGGACGGCGAGAGCCTGTTCCTGACCTGCTCGGTGTGGCGGCAGGCGGCGGAGAACGTCGCCGAGTCCCTTCAGCGAGGCATGCGCGTCATCGTGCAGGGCCGGCTGAAGCAGCGGTCGTACGAGGACCGTGAGGGTGTCAAGCGCACGGTCTACGAGCTGGACGTCGAGGAAGTCGGCCCCAGCCTGAAGAACGCCACGGCCAAGGTCGCCAAGACCACCGGTCGCGGTGGCCAGGGTGGGTACGGCGGCGGCGGTCAGCAGCAGGGTGGCGGCGGCGGTAACTGGGGCGGAGCCCCCAGCACCGGTGCCCCGCAGGGCGGCGGAGCTCCCTCCGACGACCCGTGGGCGTCCAGCGCGCCGGCCGGCGGCCAGCAGCAGCAGGGCGGCGGCGGGGGCGGTTGGGGCGCAAGCTCCGGCGGCTCCGGCGGTGGCTACTCGGACGAGCCGCCCTTCTAGGGCAGCTCGCACCCCCACTTCTTGATCACACAGGAGAGACACAATGGCGAAGCCGCCTGTGCGCAAGCCTAAGAAGAAGGTCTGCGCGTTCTGCAAGGACAAGACCGCATACGTGGACTACAAGGACACGAACATGCTGCGGAAGTTCATTTCCGACCGCGGCAAGATCCGTGCCCGCCGCGTTACCGGCAACTGCACGCAGCACCAGCGTGACGTCGCCACGGCCGTCAAGAACAGCCGTGAGATGGCGCTGCTGCCCTACACGTCCACCGCACGATAAGGAAAGGGTGACCGACTAATGAAGATCATCCTGACCCACGAGGTTTCTGGCCTCGGTGCCGCCGGCGATGTCGTCGACGTCAAGGACGGTTACGCTCGCAACTACCTGGTCCCGCGTGGTTTCGCGATCCGCTGGACCAAGGGTGGCGAGAAGGACGTGGCGCAGATCCGCCGCGCCCGCAAGATCCACGAGATCGCGACCATCGAGCAGGCCAACGAGGTCAAGGCCAAGCTCGAGGGCGTGAAGGTCCGTCTGGCCACCCGCGCGGGTGACGCCGGTCGTCTCTTCGGTTCCGTGACCCCGGCCGACATCGCCACGGCGATCGAGTCCTCGGGTGGCCCGAAGGTCGACAAGCGCCGCGTCGAGCTGGGCTCGCCGATCAAGACCCTCGGTTCGTACCAGGTCTCCGTGCGTCTGCACGCCGACGTGGCCGCGAACGTGGGCGTCGAGGTCGTCGCCGCCTAAGGGCTGCGCATGAAGGGCCGCACCCCTCGGGGTGCGGCCCTTCGTCGTGCCCTTCGTCGTTCCGAGGACCCGGTGATGTTTCACGTGAAACATCACCGGGTCCTCGGACGTTTCACGTGAAACATGAGAGCTCCTAGCGGGTGGCCCCCACGATCAGCCACCGGCCGGAGCGGGCGCGCAGCTGGAGGGTGAGCATCCGTACCAGCATCATGAGCGTCATGGCCCACCACAGCGTCGTCAGACCGCCGCCCATGACCGGGACGAGCAGCGCGGCGGGGGCGAACACGGCGAGGGTCAGCACCATGGCCCGGGCGAGGTACCGGCCGTCGCCGGCACCCATCAGGACACCGTCGAGGACGAAGACGATGCCGGAGACGGGCTGGGAGAGGGCGACGACGAGCAGGGCGGGCAGCAGGGCCGCCTCGACCGTCGGATCGCTGGTGAACAGGGGAATGAACACCGGCCGGGCCAGGACCACCAGAAGGCCGAGGAAGACGCCCGAGGCGATCCCCCACTGCACCATGCGGCGGCACACGGCCTTCGCGCCGTCGGTGTCACCCGCGCCCAGGTAGCGGCCGATGATCGCCTGACCGGCGATGGCGATGGCGTCCAGGGCGAAGGCGAGCAGGCTCCACAGGGAGAGCAGGATCTGGTGGGCCGCGATGTCGGCGTCGCCGAGCCGGGCGGCCACGGCGGTCGTGATCATCAAGATGGCACGCAGCGAAAGGGTCCGCACCAGCAGCGGTGCGCCGGCCTGGGCGCAGGCCCGGATGCCCGCGGTGTCCGGCCGCAGCGAGGCCCCGTGTCGCCGTGCCCCGCGCACGACCACGACCAGGTAGGCGGCGGCCATGGCGCACTGGGCGATCACCGTGCCCCAGGCGGAGCCGGCGATGCCGAAGCCCGCGCCGTAGACGAGGGCGGCGTTCAGCCCAGCGTTGAGGGCGAAGCCGCCGACGGCCACGTACAGCGGGGTGCGGGTGTCCTGGAGGCCGCGGATGACGCCGGTGGCGGCCAGGACCACGAGCATGGCCGGGATGCCGAGGGCGGAGATCCGCAGATAGGTGATCGCGTACGGGGCGACGGTGTCGGAGGCCCCGAAGAGGGAGATCAGCGAGGGCGCCGCGGGCAGCACCACGGCGATCACGGCCGCGCCCAGCAGGAGGGCGAGCCAGATGCCGTCCATGCCCTGCCGGATGGCCGCCGGGAGGTCGCCCGCCCCGACCCGGCGGGCGACGGCCGCGGTGGTGGCGTAGGCGAGGAACACGAAGACGCTCACGGCGGTGGTGAGCAGGGCGGCCGCGATGCCGAGGCCCGCCAGCTGGGGGGTGCCGAGGTGTCCCACGATGGCGCTATCGGCCATCACGAAAAGGGGCTCGGCGACGAGGGCGCCGAAGGCGGGGACGGCGAGTGCGAAGATCTCGCGGTCGTGCCGTCGCGGCCCGGCCTTGGGTGCGCGGAGGGCCTGGGTCATGCGTCCAATCTAATCTTCCACAGGTAATGGATGCAAGGCTATTTAGACTCTTACCAAAGCTGCGACTCGCGCAGTCCGTCCACCTCATTGGAGGCGATCTTGAGACAGTGGCCAAGATTTTTCTCTCCCCCAGCTCCCCAAACGGGAAAGCCCAGCTCAGGTGGGGTGCAGCAGGGGGTCAGGTGATTTTGTCCACAGCGTCGTCCCCCGGTCCGTACACAGCTTCTGGGGAGTTACCCACAGCATTGGCGCCGTCGTCCACATCTCATCCACACAGCCTGTGGATAACAAGATTGGCTGACGCCGCTCCCGGCCCTACCGTGGTGCGTTGCCCGACTCGTCGACAGACGGCTCGGGTGCCCCAAATGTCAGAGCCGTGTCGTAGAAGAGTGCCACGGCGAGGTCCGCGTTGCGGACGGGAGGAGGCGGCCCGGTGAGCATGCCCGAGCCCATGGACGACCCCTGGGCCGACAGCGGTCCGGGTGACCGTCTGCCCGCCCGTTCACGCCGCACCGGCGAAGGCCGCGGCCGCGGGGACGAACAGCACGACCGGGGCCGCGAGGGCGGATCCTGGGACGGCGGGGGCGGCGGTGGTGGCGGCTTCGAGCGCGTACCCCCGCAGGACCTAGACGCCGAGCAGTCGGTGCTCGGCGGCATGCTGCTCTCGAAGGACGCCATCGCCGATGTCGTCGAGGTCCTCAAGGGCCACGACTTCTACCGGCCCTCGCACGAGACGATCTTCCAGGCCATCCTCGACCTGTACGCCAAGGGCGAGCCGGCCGACCCGATCACCGTCGGCGCCGAGCTCACCCGGCGCGGGGAGATCAGCAAGGTCGGCGGGGCCTCGTACCTGCACACCCTGGTCCAGTCCGTGCCCACGGCGGCGAACGCCGAGTACTACGCGGAGATCGTCCACGAGCGCGCCGTCCTGCGCCGCCTGGTCGCCGCGGGCACGAAGATCACGCAGATGGGCTACGCCGCCGACGGCGACGTCGACGAGATCGTCAACAGCGCCCAGGCCGAGATCTACGCCGTCACCGAGCAGCGGACCTCCGAGGACTACCTGCCGCTGGGCGACATCATGGAGGGCGCCCTCGACGAGATCGAGGCGATCGGCTCCCGCAGTGGCCAGATGTCGGGCGTCCCCACCGGTTTCACGGATCTGGACTCGCTGACCAACGGCCTGCACCCGGGCCAGATGATCGTCATCGCCGCCCGTCCCGCCATGGGTAAGTCCACCCTCGCGCTGGACTTCGCCCGGGCCTGCTCCATCAAGAGCAACCTGCCGAGCGTGATCTTCTCCCTCGAGATGGGGCGCAACGAGATCGCGATGCGCCTGCTCTCGGCTGAGGCCCGGGTGGCGCTGCACCACATGCGCTCGGGCACGATGACGGACGACGACTGGACGCGGCTGGCCCGCCGGATGCCGGACGTCTCCGCCGCCCCGCTCTACATCGACGACTCCCCGAACCTGTCGATGATGGAGATCCGCGCCAAGTGCCGTCGGCTCAAGCAGCGCAACGACCTGTCGCTCGTGGTCATCGACTACCTCCAGCTGATGCAGTCGGGCGGCTCGCGCCGCCCCGAGAGCCGTCAGCAGGAGGTCTCGGACATGTCCCGAAACCTCAAGCTGCTGGCCAAGGAGCTGGAGGTCCCCGTGATCGCGCTCTCCCAGCTGAACCGTGGTCCCGAACAGCGCACGGACAAGAAGCCGATGGTCTCCGACCTGCGTGAATCGGGCTCGATCGAGCAGGACGCGGACATGGTGATCCTGCTGCACCGCGAGGACGCGTACGAGAAGGAGTCCCCTCGCGCGGGCGAAGCGGACCTGATCGTGGCGAAGCACCGTAACGGCCCCACGGCCACCATCACCGTGGCCTTCCAGGGCCACTATTCGCGGTTCGTGGACATGGCCAACACGTAGCATCCGATCATGGATGACCTTTCTGAGGACCGGGAACTTCTCCCTGCCACCCGGCGTGCGCTGCGGCACCGGATCGCCGTCGCACAGAGCGAGGGGCGGGCGCCGTCCGTGGTGGCGGCCGTCATGCGGGGCGGGGAGGTGGTCTGGGAGGGCTCCCGGACGTCGGTGGAGGGGCACGGCCCGGACGGGGACGTGCAGTACCGGATCGGGTCGATCAGCAAGACCTTCACCGCTGTTCTGGTGATGCGCCTGCGGGACGAGGGGCTGCTGAGCCTTTCCGATCCGCTGGAGCGGCACCTGCCGGGCACCGGCGTCGGAGCGGTGACCATCGCCCAGTTGCTCTCCCACACCGGTGGACTGGCGGCGGAGACGCCCGGCCCGTGGTGGGAGCGCACACCCGGCGAGCTGCGCCCCGAACTGGCCGACGTGCTCGGTGACGAGCCGTTCAAGCTCGCACCCGGCGGTCGGCACCACTACTCCAACCCGGGCTACACCCTGCTGGGTTCGCTCGTCGAGGCGCTGCGCGGCAAGCCGTGGGAAGAGGTCCTGCGGGCCGAGGTGCTGGAGCCCCTGGGGCTCGGCCGTACGAGTGGTCAGCCGCAGGCCCCCCACGCGGGCGGCTGGGCGGTGCATCCGTGGGCGGACGTGATGATGCCAGAGCCGCTGGAGGATCTGGGGCTGATGGCCGCGGCCGGTCAACTGTGGTCCACGACCAGGGATCTGGCGCGGTTCGCCGCCTTCCTGCTGCGCGGTGACGAGCGGGTCCTGAGCGAGGACTCGGTACGGGAGATGCGTACGTCGGCCGCGCCTCCGGAGCCGGGTTTGGCCGAGATCGGCTACGGGCTGGGGATGCAGCTGATGAGCGACGGCGTACGCAGGCTGGCGGGGCACAGCGGATCACTGCCCGGGTTCGTCGCGGGCCTGTGGCTGAGCGAGGGCGACGACGTGGCGGCGGTGGTCCTGGCGAACTGCACCTCGGGGCTCGCGGCCGCGACGGTGGCCGCGGACCTGGTGCGGATCGTCGCGGACGCCGAACCGGCCTTCCCGCGGCCGTGGCGGCCGCTGCGGGAGTCGGATCCGGTGGCGCTGGAGCTGTGCGGCCCTTGGTACTGGGGGACTTCGGCCCAGGTGGTGCGGCTGACCGCGGACGGGTCGCTGCTGCTGGCGCCGGTGGGCGGGAGCGGGCGGACGGCCCGCTTCCGGTCCGAGCCGGACGGCAGCTGGACCGGCCTGTCCGGCTACTACGCCGGCGAGACCTTGCGGGCCGTGCGGCGCGAGGACGGCTCGGTGAGCCACCTCGACCTCGCGTCCTTCGTCTTCACGCGGGAGCCGTACGACGCCCAGGCGCCGGTGCCCGGCGGGGTGGACCCGCAGGGCTGGCGTGGCATCGGCTGAGCACTAGTGCTGTGACCGGAAAGGTCCACCGGGTCGCGCCGCCCGGCACGGCACCTCGCTGCGTTGTCGGACCGCGCACGTACGTCCAGTACGAGCCGCGGGCCTCCGCCTTGCGATGCACCGCACCGGACACCACGACCCGGCGAACCTTCCCGGCCACAGCACTAGGCGACGAGTTCCCGTTCCAGCGGGGTGCGGAAGCGCGGGGTGATGCGGGCGTCGCCCACCCAGGAGGCGAGGCGGGCGGCCTCGGCCGCGATCGCCTGTTCGGCGCCGCGGCCGGGGCTGCCCAGCAGCCGCCACACGACCTCGCCGTCGGAGCGCTGGGCCCATCCGCCGACGATCTCGCCGTTCCACCACACGGTGGGGCCGATGTTGCCCGCGTAATCGAAGAGGACGGCCTTGTGTGCGGGGTCGAGGTGGAAGCCCCGGTCCGTCCAGCCCATGCCGGTGGGGTCCAGGGCCGGGAGCAGCGCGGCCCAGGGCTCCGGGGCCGGTTCGGGCCCGGTGTCCCCCGGACTGACGAGGGCGGTGCTGCCGTCTTCGAGCAGGACCTGGTCGGGGCCCACGGCGGCGAGGGCCTTGCGGACGTCGGTGAGGGTCCAGCCGGTCCACCACTTGAGGTCGGCTTCGGTGGCGGGGCCGTACGCGTGGAGCCAGCGGCCGGCGATCTCGGCGCGGGCCTCGGCGGCGGGTACGGGGGGCCAGGGCTCGGTGTGGACCCAGCGGTACTGGCTGGAGGTCCAGGAGCCGCGGGGCCGGTCGCGGCGGATCCGGCCGTCGGCGGCCAGCAGGCGGATGACACGGGTGGCGACCCCGGTCTGCGTCTCGTACTTCTTGCCGCGGCCGATGGTGATCTTCTGGCGCAGGGCGGGCACGGCGGCGGACAACTGGCTGCCGGTGGTGGGGCCGAGGGCGTCGAGCGCGTCGAGCGCGGCGGTCTCCGCCGCGGCCAGCCACCGGGCGTCGAGTCCCTGCCCGTCCTCGTCGAGGTGCTTGAGGAGGCTGCGGCGCTCCTTGACGGCGATGGCCCGGGCTGTGGAGGAGTCGATGTACGGGGCGAGTTCGGCCGAGACCGCGAAGAGCGTGTTGCGCATGCTGAGCAGCCGGACGAGGCTGACGTCCTCGTAGAGGGCCTGCTCGACTGCCGCGGGGCCGCCTGCTGTGAGCCGGGCGCGGGCGGAGAGGAAGACGGTCGCGGCGTCGGTGGCGTGCAGGGCGACGACGGAGTCCGCTGCCTCCACCACCGTGGCGGCTCGGGCCGAGGGGGCCAGGCGGTGGCGTCGGCCGAGCCGGTGGCGGCGCTCGGCGGTGGTGATCAGGGGGAGGCGGGAGCTCATTCTCCCGATCGTAGGCCGGGTCGCTCCCGCGGCGACCCGGCGTGCGGCGGACCGTCAGAGGTGCAGTTTGAATCCGACGTGGGACGCGGTGAATCCCAGGCGCTCGTAGAAGCGGTGGGCATCGGTCCGGGTCACGTCCGAGGTCAGCTGGACGAGGGTGCAGTTCTCTTCGCGAGACGTGTTGATGGCCCATTCGACGAACCGGCTGCCCAGACCGCTGCCGCGTTCGTCCGCGTGGACGCGGACGCCTTCGATGATCGAGCGGGTGGCTCCCTTGCGGGAGAGGCCCGGGACGATGGTCAGCTGGAGGGTGCCCACGACGCGGTCGGCGCGTACGGCGACGACCAGGTGCTGGTGGGGGTCGTCGGTCAGCCGCTTGAGTGCCGCGAGGTACGGGGTGAGGTCGTCCGGGGACTCGCGGGTGGCGCCCAGGGGGTCGTCGGCGAGCATGGCGACGATGGCGGGCAGATCGGCCTCGGTGGCGGGCCGGATCTCCAGCTCGGGGGTGTCGGTCATGGTGAGTTCCCTTTCTCAGCCTGCGGCCACGGTGAGTGGCGCCCAGCGACGGGTCCAGTCACCCGGCAGTGCGGGGATGCCGCGGGTCATCACGGCGTTGAAGGCGATGGAGTCGAGGCCGCGGCCCTTGAGCCAGCCGAGGAGCTCCTCGTGGCGGACGTCGACGTCGGTGCGCAGCGGCCGGTCGCCGGCCAGGGCGAGTGCGGTGATCAGGGACTGCGCCGTGCCGAGGTCGTGGGCGACCAGGGGGCCGATGACATGAGTGTCCATGTTGGGCCAGGCTGCGGCGTAGCCCGTGAGGGTGCCGTCGCCGGTGGGGTCCTCCGCCACGACCAGCTGGTCGGCGAAGGCGGGCAGCCGGACGATCATGTGGGTGCGGTCGGCGCCGAAGACCTCGGCGTCCAGACGCAGGATGCGCGGGAGGTCCTCGGCGGTGGCCGGGCGGACCCGGGACGCGCCGTACGTGCCGGGTGCGCCCTCGGGCCGGAAGACACCGCGGAGCATCTCGGCGCGGCCCGTGGTCTCGAAGCCGAGATCCTCGTAGAGGGGGCGGCCGTAGGCGGTGGCGTGCAGGGTGAGAGGGACGCCCTTGAGCACCTCGTCGCAGACGTGCGTCATCAGGCGGCGGCCCATGCCCTGGCGGGCGTAGCGGCCGGCGACGAGGACCATCCCGATGGCGGCGAGCTCCGGGCCCGCGTGGCCGTGACCGTACTGGGTGACGACACAGACGGCCGCGAGACCCCGGCCGTCCGGGGCGTCGACGCCATAGCCGTTTCCGGCGGCGAGCAGCAGGCCCCACTTGTGGTCCTCACGGGGCCAGCCACGATCTTCGGACAGGTCGGCGCAGTGGCGGAGATCGTCCACGGTGAGCGCTCGGATCGGCAGATCGGTGATGTGTGGTGGTGTCACCGACTCAGACTGGATCATCGACTGGGGTCCGTCCAGAGGATTTGGGCGGGGATGTTTCACGTGAAACACGTCCTCCCCCTGGAGGGCGGGCGGTCCGGGGATGTTTCACGTGAAACGTGTCGGTGTTTCACGTGGAACATCGTGTTTCACGTGAAACGGAGGAGCTAGCCTCGACCGCTATGACCCTCCTGCACCTCTTCGACCTCGACGGGACGCTGATGTACGGCTCGGCCGCGCCCGTCGAGATCTCCCGCCAGCTCGGTCTGGGCACCGAGATCGCCGCGCTGGAACGGGCCTTCGCCGCGCGGGAGATCGGCCCGCACCAGTTCTCGGTGGCGGCCCACGCGCTGTGGGCGGAGCTGACGCCCGCGCATGTCCGGGCGGCGTTCGACGGGGCTCCCTGGCTCGCCGGGATCCGGGACGTGTGGCAGGAGATCCGAGAGCGCGGGGACTACTGCGCGGTGATCTCCCTGTCGCCGTCCTTCTTCGTGGAACTGCTCCTGGAGTGGGGCGCGCACGCCGCGCACGGGTCACTCTTCCCCGAAGTGCCGTTCACCCGGCCCGTGGAGGCGCACGGGATCCTGACCCCCGAGGCCAAGGTCACCGTGGCGGACCGGCTGTGCGAGCAGTTCGGGGTGGGACGGAGCGACTGCGTCGCATACGGGGATTCGGCGACCGACGCGATGCTCTTCGAGGTGGTGCCGGTCTCGGTGGCGGTCAACGCGCGCCCTCATCTGGCGGAGCGTGCGACCCACATCTACGAGGGCCGGGATCTGCGGGAGGCGTACCAGCTCGTAGGGGCGGCACGCCAGGGAGTTGAGGCATCTTAAGAGGAAAGTGGGTTCGAAACGCCGACTTTCGTCATTCCCCCACAGGTATCCGAGTGGGCTGGCAGGCTGTGAAACCTGGAACCACGGATTCATAGGCCGTGGCGCGTGCAGACCGACCAAGATGCTCGAAGCGAGGCACCACATGGACGCTCCGCCCACCAGCTCGGCCAGAGGGGGGACGGACCGGATACCCGCCGGGGGCGGCGCGACCGATCCCTCACCGGACGCCGTGCTCATCCGCCGGACCCTCGCGGAGATCGCACCCGTCGCCGACAGGATGACCTCGTACTTCTACGCCCTGGTGTTCACCGGACACCCGGAAATCCGCGGCATGTTCCCCGCCGCCATGGACACCCAGCGCGACCGGCTGCTGAAGGCGCTGCTGACCGCCGCCGAACACATCGACGACCCGTCCGTGCTCGTCCCCTACCTGAGCCGACTGGGCACCGGGCACCGCAAGTACGGGACGATGGCCGGGCATTACCCCGTGGTGGGTGAGGCCCTCCTCGGAGCGCTGGCCCGGTACGCGCAGGACTGGGGGCCGCAGACCGAGGCCGCGTGGGTGCGCGCCTACACCCTGATCTCCCAGACCATGATCGACGCGGCTGCGGAAGACGAGGCCAGGGCTCCGGCGTGGTGGTACGCGGAGGTGGTCTCCCACGACCTGCGCACCCCGGACATCGCGGTCCTGACCGTCCGCCCCGATCAGCCGTACCCCTTCCTGGCCGGCCAGTACACGAGCGTGGAGACCCCGTGGTGGCCGCGGGTGTGGCGGCACTACTCCTTCGCCTCGGCTCCGCGCGCCGACGGACTGCTGTCCTTTCACGTCAAGGCCGTCCCGGCGGGATGGGTCTCCACCGCGCTCGTGCGCCACGCCCGCCCGGGGGACGTGCTGCGCCTCGGACCGCCGGCGGGCTCGATGGTGGTGGACCACACCACGGACAACGGCATGCTGTGCCTGGCCGGGGGCACCGGTATGGCCCCGATCAAGGCGCTGATCGAGGACGTGGCGGAACACGGTCAGCGACGGCCGGTGGAGGTGTTCTTCGGGGCGCGCAGCGACAGCGACCTCTACGACAAGGACACGATGCTGGGGCTGCAGCGCTCGCATCCGTGGCTGTCGGTGCGTCCGATGGTCGGTGACGGGCTGGCCGGGCAGCTGCCGCAGGCGATCGGCGCGCACGGGCCGTGGAGCTCGTACGACGCGTTCGTCTCGGGGCCGCCCGCGATGATCCGCAGCGGGGTGGACGAGCTCTTGCGGATCGGGATTCCCGGCGAGCGGATCCGCCACGACGCGGTGGAGGAGTTGGCGGGCATCGCCGGGTGAGACCGGCGGGCCGCCCGCCGGCCCCCACTCGTCGCCTCAGCCGAGGTCGGAGGCGTGCATGGCGCGTACACCCTCGATGTTGCCGTCGAGGTAGTGCCGCAGGGACAGGGGGACCAGGTGGACGGCGGCGATGCCCACCCTGCTGAACGGGACGCGGACGATCTCGTACTCGCCCTCGGGCTCGTCGATCTCGGGGCCGTGCCGAAGGTTCGGATCCATCGATTCGAGGCGGCAGACGAAGAAGTGCTGCACCTTCACGCCGGTCACTCCGCCGTCGGCGATGTGCTCGACGGTGTCGACGAAGCAGGGCACCACATCGGTGATCTTCGCGCCGAGTTCTTCGTCGACCTCCCGGTGGAGGGCGTCGACCACGGTGGCGTCCGAGGGCTCCACGCCGCCGCCGGGGGTGAGCCAGTACGGATCGAGGCCGGGCTTGGTGCGCTTGATGAGGATCAGGTCGTCACCGTCGAGCAGGATCGCGCGGGCGGTGCGTTTGACGACGGGACGTTCGGTCATGGGAGAAGAGTGGCCCACCGCTCCGCTTCTGAAACGCGCCACGAGGCGAAAAGAGAAGCTCACCAGCGCGAGGCGGCCTCCAGCAGCCAGTCGCGGGCCCTGGAGAGGTGGGTGAGGGAGAGGCTCCCCGTGCGTACGACCAGGAACCAGGTGCGCAGGGGCGGCACCGGCGGCTCCATCAGGGCCACGATCCGGCCCCGGTCGAGCGCCTCCTGGCACAGGTACCGCGGCAGGACGGCGAGTCCGGCACCGGCCAGGACGCATTCCAGTACGGCCCGCAGGTCGGGCGCGACCACGGTGGCGGCCATGGATTTGGTGTCCGGCGCGGTGTCGAAGACGGCGGCCCAGTAGCGGGTGACGAGCGGCAGGCTCTCGTGGACCTCGACGAGCGGGATGCCGTCGAGAGCGGCGGGACCCGGGGCGGGACCCCCGTGGCGCAGCCGGTCCGTGTCGACGAGGCCGGCCCAGTAGGGCGCGGCGACCAGGACGTGCTCCTCGTCGCACAGAGCGGTGGCGGTGAAGAGGCCTCCGCGTGGCTGGGCGGTGGTGACGACCAGGTCGTGGTGGCCGGCGGCGAGGCCGTCCAGGGCCGCCTCGGCGCCGGTCTGCAGGGTGGAGCGCAGGGTGTGGCCGCGGCCTACGAGGGGTGCGAGGGCGGGGAGCACGCGCAGGCACAGGAATTCGGGGGGGCCGGCGACGTGCAGGGTGCGTAACGTGCCGGCGGCGTCCCGCTCGGCCTCGGTGATCCGCAGCAGCGCGTCGAGGTGCGGGGCGGCCTTGTGGGCGAGCTCGTCGCCGACGGCGGTGGGGGTGACGCCGCGGGCCCGGCGCAGGAAGAGCGGGCGCCCCAACTGGCGTTCGAGGGTGCGGATCTGCGAGGTCACGGCGGGCTGGGACAGCCCCAGCAGGGCGGCGGCGCGGGTGAACGAGCCGGCGCGGTGGACGGCGACGAAGGTGCGCAGCAGGGCCAGGTCCATCGCGGCACCTCTCGGTGGGGGCCTTCCACTATAAATATGCCGATGGCCTCCTGTCGTTACCGTGATTGGACTCTGACGCAGGGTCAACTAGCCTTGACGTGTGGTTCTTCGCGCGGAACCCGGGGCGGTCCGAGCCACTAGGGGGGAGGCTCGGACCGCCCTTCCACGCTCCGGTCAGCCCTGCTGACCCGCGAGATCAAGGGCCCGCAGGACGTCCGCGACCAGGTCCTCGATGTCCTCGGCCCCGGCGGAGAAGCGGATGAACCCCTCCGGCACGGCGTCGCCGCCCCAGCGACCGCGCCGCTCCGCGGTGGACCGTACGCCTCCAAAACTCGTGGCGTCCTCGACCAGGAGCAGGCCGGCCAGGAACCGCTGCGCGTGGGCGCGGTCCGGCAGGGTGAAGGAGACCACCGATCCGAAGCCCCGCATCTGGCGGGCGGCCGTCTTGTGGGACGGGTCCGTCGCCAGGCCCGGGTAGCGCAGCCCGGTCACCTCGACGCGGTCGGCCAGCGCCTCCGCGACGGCCAGCGCATTGGCCCACTGACGCTGGGCGCGCAACTGGAGGGTGGCCAGGGAGCGGTGGGCGAGCCAGGCCTCCATCGGGCCCGGGATGGCGCCGACGATCTTGCGCCAGCGCCGGACCTGGGCGGCGCGTTCCGGATCGCGGCAGACGACGTAGCCGAGCAGCAGGTCACCGTGGCCGGTGAGGCCCTTGGTGCCGCTGGCCACGGAGAAGTCGGCCCCGAGCTGGAGGGGCCGTTGCCCCAGCGGGGTGGCGAGGGTGTTGTCGACGGCGACCAGGGCCCCGGCGGCGTCCGCGGCGGCCGCGAGGCGACGTACGTCGCAGACGTCGAGCCCGGGGTTGGACGGGGTCTCGATCCACAGCAGCCGGGCCCCGTCGAGGACCGTGAGCTGGGCGTCTTCGCCGGTCGGAGCGGTGCGCACCCGGATCCCGTACGCCTCCAGCTGCTCCCGCACCAGCGGCAGCGCCTGGTAGCCGTCGTCGGGCAGGACGACGGTGTCACCGGTGCGCGCCTGGGACAGCAGGACGGCGGAGATCGCCGCCATGCCGGAGGCGAAGACGATCGTGTGCACGTCCTCGCCGGGGGCCTCCAGTTCCCCGATGGCCCGTTCCAGCAGGGTCCAGGTGGGGTTGGTGTCGCGGCCGTAGGTGTACGGACCTTCGACGTCGCCCGGGAGGTGGAAATGGGCGGCGAAGACCGGTCCGGGCAGCGCCGGCTCGTTCTTGACGGGTTCGGGCAGTCCGGCGCGGACGGCGCGGGTGCCGTCGCCCCGCCCGTCCTTGGGCCGGCGGCCGGCCGGCTCGCTGGGTCCTGCCGGTCCGGCTGCTCCGGTGGTGTGTTCGTTCACGCGGTGTGCTCCTTCAGTGCGAGTGCGCGCAGGTCCCGCAGGTGCCCGGCGTCCAGCGCGATGACGAGGTCGAGGCGGGCGAACCAGGAGGACCGTAACTGCCGGGCCCGGTGGTCCTGCGCGTAGCCGGCGGCCTCCAGGACCGAGACGGCGCGCGGGTCGGCGCCGTCGCCCTCGTGCCAGCCGCCGGTCCCGGCACTCTCCACCTCGACGAGGGTGTCGAGTCCGGCCCGTGCGACGTGGGTGCGGAAGACGGACTCGGCCATGGGCGAGCGGCAGATGTTGCCCGTGCAGACGAAGCACACGCGGTACATGGGTGGCCCGGTCAGTTCTTGTCGGGCAGGACCATGTTCACGGCCCAGGAGACGATGGAGATGATCAGGCCGCCGACGACCGCGGTCCAGAAGCCGTCGACGTGGAAGCTGAGGTCGAGCTCCTTGGCCAGCCAGGAGGTCAGGAGCAGCATCAGGGCGTTTACGACCAGGGTGAACAGGCCGAGCGTGAGGATGAACAGCGGCAGCGAGAACAGCTTCACCACCGGCTTGACGATGAAGTTGACCAGGCCGAAGACCAGCGCGACCAGGAAGAGGGTGAGCGTCCGGCGGCCCAGGCTGCTGCCGTCGTCGAGGGTGATGCCGCCGAGGAGCGCGATGGCGACGGCCAGGGCCGCAGCGTTGGCGAGCGTCTTGACTACGAAATTCGTCATGTGTCTGATCGTGGCAGAGAAGATCCCGGTGGGACATCCGCAGATCAGCGGATGCGGCGGCACGATCGAGTACAAGGGGCACAACCACGATGAAAGCCTTCCGGCTTGACGAGCTCGAAGCGGAACGGGCCGCGAACGACGGGGCCTATCTGCAGTTCCTGCGCGAACGGAACATGTCGGTCGGGCTGTACGCGCTGGAGGCGGGGCAGAGCGATCCGCAGCAGCCGCACCGCCAGGACGAGGTGTACTTCGTCGTGAGCGGGCGGGCCTCGATCACGGTCGGGGAGGAGACGACCACGGTGGCGCGCGGCAGCGTGGTCTACGTCCCCGCGGGCGTCCCGCACAGGTTCCACCACATCAGCGAGGACCTGAGGGTGCTGGTGGTGTTCTCCCCGCCGGAGGGCTGATCGGGGGCGCTCGCGTGAGGTCGGCGCCCCGGCTCCCCTAAGGGGCGGATCAGGGGTGTGCGGGGGCTGGCGGGCCCCCGCACGGGACCGCGGGCTCCTAGCATCGAGAGCAGGAAGTCAGGCACGACGACGAAGAAGAAGAGGTCGAGGACATGGACGGGATCCGAGGGACATTCGCGGGCATGCCCTGGTGGGTGAAGTGGGTCGCCGTTCCACTGCTGGCGCTGTTCGTCTTCGGCGGGGTGATCACCAGCATCCTGGGCGCGCTGATCGGGTTCGTCTTCAAGCTGCTCCTCTTCGTCGGCCTGGTCGCCGGCCTGATCTTCGTGGTGAAGAAGGTCGGCGGCGGTGGTTCGAAGTCCTCCGCCGGTGAGTGGTAGAAGCCGAGGAGCCCAAGGCGTGTAAGAGGCGTGAGAGGCGTAAGGGGCGTAAGAGGGGTGTACGGGGACCAGCCGGGCTCTTTCGGGATTAAGCCAGATGAGCGAACATGAGCCGCTAAACGGATCAGGCCTCGGGAATCGGCGGATAGAGTCGCAATCTGTGCCGTTCCCCTGGGCACCGCAAGCCCGGTAACACCGCTCTGACCTGCGGTTGTCCTGACCAGTCGACCGAGCAAGACCCCCAGGAGCCACGGCATACGCGGGGGCGGCCCCCGCAGGGCGGGCCCCACGGGTTCGCCGCCACACCTGGGGGTGAGCTTTGGCTTCGGTTCACAATGCCGGTGTGCCGACCCTGATCGGTTCGGTGCAAAGGGCACTGAGGCTGCTCGAAGCAGCGGGGTCCCATAGCGAGGGAGCTCCGGCCAAACAGCTGGCGCGTGAGGCCGGGCTCCCGCTTCCCACCGCGTACCACCTGCTCCGCACCCTGACGCACGAGGGCTATCTGCGCCGGGAGGGCGGCGTCTTCGTCCTGGGCGCCGCCGCGTGGCGTCTCGCCGGTGGTGGGCTTCAGCAGAAACGTCGCAGCATGATCCTCGACTCCCTCGCGCACTTCCGCGACGCGGTCGGGGCCCCCGTCTACTTCGCGGTCTACCGCGAGGGTGAGATCGAGGTCGTGGGCGTCTCGGACACCCCGTCCCGTCCGGCCTGCGAGGAGTGGGCGGATTTCCGCGCGACCGGCCACGCGCACGCCATCGGGCAGTGCCTGCTCGGCCAGCTCGACGAGAAGACGCGCAAGGACCATTACGACCGTCACCCGGTCGAGGCCGTCACCCCTCATACCGTGCGGGACCAACGGTCCCTGGAGCACCGGATCGGGGCCCTGGGGCGAATGCAGCCGGTAATCGAGCGTCAGGAATATGCGCTTGGCACGGTCTGTGCGGCGATCCCCATCACAGCGGCCGATACCGCCGCAACGATGGCCATTTCTCTCCCCCTGCACGAGCAAGAGCGATTGCTCTATGTAGTCAATCGACTACGGAGTGAAGTAGGCGCGCTGTTGAGCACCCTCTCGTTCTCTATCAGTATCTGAAAACTCACTCCTTGTGATCTGCTAGCGCTTCCACCACTCTTGTCAAGAGGTCCCTGGGGGACATTCCTGGCCACTTCCACTACAACGGGGTAGGCAATGCGCGAGTCGGTACAGGCAGAGGTCATGATGAGTTTTCTCGTTTCCGAGGAGCTCTCGTTCAGAATTCCGGTAGAACTCCGGTACGACGCTCGTGATCCCTACGCGGTCCGCCTGACCTTCCACCTTCCCGGAGATGCGCCCGTGACCTGGGCGTTCGGCCGGGAACTCCTCCTGGACGGCATCAACAAGCCGTGCGGTGACGGCGACGTGCACATCGCACCCACCGATCCCGAGGACCTGTCGGATGTCCACATCCGGCTCCAGGTCGGCAGCGACCGGGCCCTGTTCCGCGCCAGCGCGGCGCCGCTCGTCGCGTTCCTCGACCGCACCGACCGGATCGTTCCGCTCGGTCAGGAGCGGAACCGGGGCGACTTCGAGGAGAACCTCGACGAAGCGCTCGACAAGATCCTGGCCGCGTCGCGGCAGAACGAGCAGAACGCCGGCTGACCCCGCCGCCCCCGGCCGCCGCCCCCGGCCGCCGCTCCCGGACCGCCGCCCCCCGCCTTCGCGCAGCCGTCAGCGCTTGCGCCGCCGGCCCCGGCCCCCGCGTACCGGCCCCGAGGCCGACCCGGCGGCCGGGGATCCCGGCCGGTCGGCGGAGACCACCAGCGCGGCGAGCGCCGTGGTCACCGGGACCGAGGCCACGAGGCCGATCGAGCCCACGAGGGTCCGTACGATCTCCTCCGCCACCAGCTCGCTGTTGGCCACCGAACCCATGCTGCTGTTCGCGATCGAGAACAGCAGGAGAAGCGGCAGAGCGGCACCCGCGTAGGCGAGCACCAGGGTGTTGACCACCGAGGCGATGTGGTCGCGTCCGATCCGGATGGCCGCCCGGTACAGTCCGCGCGGCCCCATCGACGGGTCGGCCTGGTGGAGTTCCCACACCGCCGACGTCTGGGTGACCGTCACATCGTCGAGCACGCCCAGGGATCCGATGATCACACCGGCGAGCAGCAAACCGCTCATGTCGATGTCCGGGTAGAGCCCGTGGATCAGTCCGGTGTTGTCGTCGGTGTTGCCGCTGAGGAACGCCCACCCGATGAACAGCGAGCCCAGCAGCCCGATCAGCAGCAGCGAGACGAGTGTGCCGAGCACGGCGACCGAGGTACGGGCCGTCAGGCCGTGGCACATGTAGAGCGCGATCAGCATGATGGCGCTCGCGCCGATCACCGCCACGACCAGCGGGTTCGAGCCCTGCAGGATGGCCGGGAGGATGAAGAGCGTCAGCACGCCGAAGCTGACGACCAACGCGATCAGTGCGAACAGCCCGCGCATCCGCCCGACGAGCACGACGGCGAGGGCGAAGATGCCGGCCAGCAGCGCCATCGGGAACTTGCGGTTCACGTCGATCACCGAGTACTGGAGGTCGCGCGGGGCGTCCGGAGCGTACGCCACCACCACCTCCTGGCCGTCCGTCAACTGCCGAGGGGCGCCCGGCTGGACGATCTCCACGAAGGTGCGTCCCTTCTCCGGGCCGCTGCCGATCTCGATGGTGGCCTTCTTGCACTCACCGGTCTGCGCGGCCTGCGCCTCACGCCCCTCGGGGGTGGAGGTGTCGCCCGTCGGCGGAACCTGCGCGGCGTTCACGGATTTGCAGTCGACCCGTGCGAGCGAGACGACCTTGCCCTGCTGGGTCTGCCGGTCGAAGCCGACCCCCGTGCGCTCGTGGGCGGGGGCGCCGCCGGGCCAGAGGACGGCCATGCCGACGAAGACGGCGGTGGCGAAGGGGATCAGTACGGCCGCGATGACCTTGCGCAGGTGCTTCGACACAGGGGCCGCCGGACCGTGACCATGGCTGTGCCCGTGAGCATGTCCGTGTCCGTGTCCGTGTCCGCTTCCGTGCCCCTGCCCGTGGCCGTCCGCATGACCGGAGGCGTGCCCGGGACCTGGGTGCTCCTGGCCGGTGTGGCCAGCGGGCTCGGTGGGATCGGTGGGGGGCTGCGGCGAGGTCGTCACCAGCAGATCATCGCAAGAGATGAGGGGGCCCACTGTTCAGCACGCCATGGATGACGCTAGCGTGGGGGCTACTTTGCACAACGCGGGAGCTCGGAGCACCGGGCTGAGAGGACGCTGATCACCGTACGCGCATCACGGATGCGTACGGGAAGAGGCTGCGTCGACCGCCGAACCTGTTACCGGGTAATGCCGGCGTAGGGAGATCAGGTCTCATGACCATTCAGGACGACGCACGCACGCCTGCCGTCAGCCAGGACGCCGACGGCCAGACCGAGCGCCAGCCGGGCTGGCACAAGGGATACCTGGCGGGCTCCCGCCCCGACCTCCGGGTGCCGGTCCGCCAGGTCCACCTCACCAACGGCAAGGACGTGACGCTGTACGACACGTCCGGGCCGTACACCGACCCGCAGATCGAGACCGACGTGCGCCGCGGCCTCGCACCGCTGCGCGAGAACTGGATCATCGGCCGCGGTGACACCGAGGAGTACGCGGGCCGTCCCGTGCGCCCCGAGGACGACGGCATCAAGCACACCTCGCCCCGCGGCGGGCTGAAGAACCTCGACGCGGTCTTCCCGGGCCGCCCGCGCCAGCCCCGCCGCGGCCGTGGCGGCGCCGCCGTCACGCAGCTCGCGTACGCCCGCCGGGGCGAGATCACCCCGGAGATGGAGTACGTCGCGATCCGCGAGAACGTCTCCCCCGAGGTCGTGCGCGAGGAGATCGCCGCAGGCCGGGCCGTTCTTCCGGCGAACGTGAACCACCCCGAGATCGAGCCGATGATCATCGGCAAGCGGTTCCTGGTGAAGGTCAACGCCAACATCGGCAACTCGGCCGTCACCTCCTCCATCGAGGAGGAGGTCGACAAGATGACCTGGGCGACCAAGTGGGGCGCCGACACGGTCATGGACCTCTCGACGGGCCGCAACATCCACACCACCCGCGAGTGGGTCCTGCGCAACTCCCCCGTCCCGATCGGCACCGTGCCGCTCTATCAGGCGCTGGAGAAGGTCGACGGCCGCGCCGAGGACCTGACCTGGGAGATCTACAAGGACACGGTCATCGAGCAGGCCGAGCAGGGCGTCGACTACATGACGGTCCACGCCGGCGTGCTGCTGCCCTACGTGCCGCTGACCGCCCGCCGCAAGACCGGCATCGTCTCGCGCGGTGGCTCGATCATGGCCGCGTGGTGCCTGGCGCACCACAAGGAGAACTTCCTCTACACGAACTTCGAGGAGCTCTGCGAGATCCTGGCGTCCTACGACGTCACGTACTCGCTCGGCGACGGCCTGCGCCCCGGTTCCATCGCGGACGCCAACGACGCGGCGCAGTTCGCGGAGCTGAAGACGCTCGGCGAGCTGAACACGATCGCCAAGCGCCACAACGTCCAGACCATGATCGAGGGCCCGGGCCACGTCCCGATGCACAAGATCAAGGAGAACATCGACCTCCAGCAGGAGATCTGCGAGGAGGCGCCGTTCTACACGCTCGGCCCGCTCACCACAGACGTCGCGCCCGCGTACGACCACATCACCTCGGGCATCGGCGCCGCGATGATCGCCTGGTGGGGCACCGCGATGCTCTGCTACGTCACGCCCAAGGAGCACCTGGGCCTGCCCAACCGGGACGACGTGAAGACCGGCGTGATCACCTACAAGATCGCCGCGCACGCCGCGGACCTGGCCAAGGGGCACCCCGGTGCCCAGGAGTGGGACGACGCGCTGTCGGACGCGCGGTTCGAGTTCCGCTGGGAGGACCAGTTCAACCTGGCCCTGGACCCGGACACGGCCCGCGAGTTCCACGACGAGACCCTTCCCGCCGAGCCGGCCAAGACCGCGCACTTCTGCTCCATGTGCGGTCCGAAGTTCTGCTCGATGAAGATCTCGCAGGACATCCGCCGTGAGCACGGCGGGGACCTGAAGGCCGACGAGATCCAGGCCGGCATGGCGGAGAAGTCCGCCGAGTTCGCGGCCTCCGGCAACCGGGTCTACCTGCCGCTGGCCGACTGAGCCACACCCGAACAGGACCGGCCCGCACCCGAGGGGGGAGGAGCGGGCCGGTCCGGCGTGCGCCGGCGGTCTGGTATTTCGTACGCCGGTCAGGCGACGACCCGGTAGTCCGGGCCCAGCTTGGCCCGCGCGAACGCGAGGTTCTCGGCGACCCGTTCGCGCTGGGTCTCGGGAAGCGCGTCCGACTGGAGGAGGCGCTCGCAGCAGTCCAGGCACTCCTGGTACGCGCCGACCCAGTAGGCGGCGACCGCGAGTTCGTCGAGCGCCCGCCACTCGTACCAGTCGAACTCGACGAACAGGATGTCGTCGGGGCGCGGGATCCGCACCGCCTGCCGGGCGAACATGTACGCCAGCGGCCAGCGGCCCTCGTTGCGGCAGAGGCGGGCGAGATCGCCCAACGCCTCGGCGCGTGAGGGGCGGCTCTCGTGCGCGCGCAGGTAGCGGTCCATCACCTCGGCCGACGGCCTCTTGAGACGGGCCGCGAGCCGTGCCGCGTAGAGCCGGGCGCAGAAGGCCTCCTCGGCGAAGCCGCCCATGCCGGCCCGGAGGTCGTAGGCGGTGAGGGACTTCTCCGGTTCTCCCGCGTCGCGCCAGCTCTGCGCCAGGTAGAACGCGTAGCGGGCGTTGTCTGGTTCCTTGATCAGCCCCTGCCGGAGGATCTCCGCGTCCCGGAGGTATTTCTCCCGCTCGCCGCCTTCGCCGAGGCGCGATCCGCCGCCGACGACGAGGATATGGGCGCCTTCGAGGGTTCCTTGGCTGAACCGGTCCTCGCAGTCGAGGTACTCGTGGAGTACGCCGACGTATTTCCACGGCAATCGCGTGGAGACCAGGGCGGGCCGCCAATGGATGACGGGCCGGTGGTGCACGGCGACGCTATAGGCGTCGAGCGTCAGTTCCGGCATGTGAAAGCCGGGCTGTACCTCCATCATGTCGTCGGCGTCGAGGAACAGCAGGTAGTCGGCGGTGGGGCGGGCGAGGTCGATCGCCTCGTTGCGGCTGCCGTCGAATCCCTTCCACGGCCGCTCGTGCAGAACACCGGGAAGATCACTGAAGAATTCCCGGATGATCTCCTGGGTTCCGTCCGTCGAACCGGTGTCCACGATCACCCAGGTGTCGATCAATGGGCGTACCGATTCGAGGCAGCGCCGGATGACCGGGGCCTCATTCTTGACGATCATGTTCAGGCAGACCGTTGATTTCAAGGTTCCCATCCACTGTAGTGATGAAAATGACCTTGGGGCGACCGTAGGCATCCGTGTAATGCCGTGCAAGGAAGCTCGACCGCGGGGGCGGGGGCCGGGTGGTGTCCGGCAGGGGATGAGGGGCCATTGGCGTGGTACTACTCGTCCGATAAGTGGACTTATGGGTGAGGCCTCCCGTCGCTCGCGGCGGTGATCCCCACGATGACCGAGGTGGTCCGGGAGGCCCCGGACATCGTGCGATCCCGGTTTCGAGAAGGAGTGGTATGAACCCCGACAACAGGTCCAGGTCAACCCTCGGTCCACTGCCCAGGCGCAGCGGCTGGCTGACCGGTGGAACGCTCGCCTCACTTGCCTTGGTGATGGTGGGCGTCGCCAGCCCGGTCTTCGCCACGGCTCAGTCGATCCAGGCGGCCGAGAGGGTCAACGCGGCGAGCCCCAGAGGGGTGGACCACTGCCCTCCGCACCAGCATGACCACAACCCGGACCACGGTCCGGATCAGGATCCGAACTTCGACCCGGACCACGATCCGGAGAACGACCCGGACTACAACCCGGACGAAGACCCGAGGACCGCCGACGCCCAGGCCGGCGCGCCGGTCGGGGACGACAGGTGTGAGGAGGGCAGGCCCGGCGCCACGGGTGCAACGGGTGCCACGGGTGCCACGGGTGGCAGGGGTGCCACTGGTGCCACGGGTGCGACGGGTGCGACGGGCGCCCCGGGTACTGACGGCGCGCCCGGTGCGACGGGTGCGACGGGTGCCACTGGTGCGACCGGGGCGACGGGTGCCACGGGTGCGGACGGTCTGGACGGCGCTCCGGGCGCGACGGGTGCGACGGGTGCCACCGGTGCGACCGGGGCGACGGGTGCGGACGGTCTGGACGGCGCTCCGGGCGCCACCGGTGCCACCGGTGCCACGGGTGCGACGGGTGCCACCGGGGCGACCGGTGCCACGGGTACGTCCGGTCTGAATGGCGAGGACGGAGCTACCGGCGCCACCGGCGCGACGGGTGCCACGGGTGCGACCGGCGCCGGGTGCAACTCCATCGACAGCTTCGCGCCTTCGACCTCCGTGTCGTTCAACGCCGTTCTCACGAACGGCATCGCCTACGTCGGCCGCTCGAGCACGACCGGAGGTGCGCCCGTGTGGCAGGACCTCACCAACGCGGACAATCCGGGATTCCCCGTCGGCAGGGCCTGTGGCATCTCGATCATCGACCAGGGGAACAACTCCTTCGTCAGGGTCTTGACCACGGACGGCCGCGTCTACCAGACACACGGTGACACCAACGGCACCAACTTCACCTGGGACGAGGGGTGGGTCGAACTGCTGCCGGCTCCCACTCCCGGAACCCTCCGCGGCAAGGACTTCAAGGGTGACCTGATGCGCGGAGCCGCCCGGAACCGCCTCCCCTAGGGGCGGGCACTCCGGCTCACGTGCGGGCCGGGCGCATCCCTGACGGGGATGCGCCCGGCCCTTTGCGTGGGGTCGCGCGCGGCCATTGGGGCCGCACCATTGGTCCGATAAGTGGACTTCTCCGCGAGGCGTCGCATCACGCGCGACACGTATCCCCACGATGACCGAGGTGGCCCCCATGGCCCCATCACGCATCGTTCGATCCGGTTTCGAGAAGGAGCGGCGTCTATGAGCCCCGAGAACAACACCAAGTCAACCCTTGGTCCGCTGCCCAGGCGCAGCGGCTGGCTGGCTGGTGGCACCCTCGCATCGCTTGCCCTGGTCATGACGGGCATCTCCGGCCCCGCCTTCGCCAGCCCGCAGGGTGCGCAGGCGGCGCAGACGGTCACCACGGTGAGCACCGTGAGCGGAGGCAAGTGCTCGGACGAGCGCGACGACTACAACCACCCGCGGAAGGCCGACCAGGCCGGTCCGCGCGGTGGTGGCGGCGACGAGGGCTGCCAGGGCCCGACGGGTCCGACCGGCCCGCGGGGTCCGAAGGGTGACCCCGGCCCGTGCAGCGACGTCGACGCCTACCGGCCGAACGGCGCCACGGACCTCAAGGCCGTCCTCAGCAACGGCGTCGCGTACGCCGGTATCCGGGACCTCACGGGGCCGGGTTCCCCGACGCCGTTCCTCTGGTACGACCTGACGGACACCGAGACCGACTTCCCGAGGGACGCGTGCGCGATCTCCATCGCCGCGCAGAGCAGTGCCGAGGGGGGTGTCTCCATCCAGACGCTGACCCGCCGCGGCGAAGTCTGGGAGCTGACCTGCGACGTGCAGCAGGACCCGTCCCCCACCGTCGGCTTCGTCCTCGACTGCGAGACCGTGTGGAACGAGCTCACCACCCCGGTCCGCGGCGCGGACGGTCCGCCGCCGGTGCTCAACCGGAAGTAGTCACTCAGGCCCGCGTTCCGGGCCGCCGAAGTCCGGGCTCGTGAAGTCCGGGGGTGTGTAGCCGGGTCGGGGTCCCTCGGAGGGGGACCCCGGACTGGTGAAATCGGGCCGGGAGTATCCCAGACTGGGGATGCGCCCGGCCCCCGGCGTGCGGGGGGTCGGGTATCCCGCCCCCGCACTGGGATCGGCCAGCGCGTCCCGGAGGAACGGCATGATGCCGCGCTCCAGCAGTGCGTGACGCCAGGCCTCGCGAGCCCGCGCCACCTCGTCGGGTATCGCCTCGGTCTCGTCCGCCGCCACCTCGGTCGCGCTGTTGCGCACCGCCGTCACCAGCAGCCCGATCACGGCGAAGATCAGGGCGGCCACGGTGAGGCCGCCGAACAGCCAACCCGCCGTCAGCATCGTCTCGGCGAAGGCCGGTTCGGGATCGATCATCTTCAGGCTGTAGCCCACGAGCAGGAAGATCAGCATGGCGGTGCCCGCCAGGACCGGCGCGAGGACCGCGACCACGGCGCTGACGCCCACGCCACCGCCGCCGCCCTGCTCCCCGTACTCGTCCCCCGCCGCACCGGGTGCGGACAGGGACCCGTCACGCCGTTCCTCGCGGACCTTCACGTAGTGGTCGTACTCGGCCGCGGCGGCGGCCGCCAGCAGGGCGCTGGCGCCCTGGGCCATCGTGCGCAACTGTTCGGCGTTCAGCCGTTCGCCCAGGGTGGCGAGTTCGGGCCGGTCCTGCGCGGTGCGCAGCGCCTCGTCGAGGAGCCGGTCGAACTCAGGCCGGTCTTCGGTCAGCAGGTGCGGAGCGCTGGTCATGTGCATCCCCCGATGCTCCGTACAAGCCGGTATGCCCGCGTAGACCCGGGCGCCGGCGCAAACGGAGGAGAGCCTGCTACGGATAGAGCGATGGTAGAGCGCCCACACCACGCCGTGACAGGGGCTTTCTGGAAATACCCCTCTGCGTAACCTCTCAGTCGCTCAACGGCAGTTGTACGACAAGCAGTTTGCCGGCCATCGTCACCCCGCCGTCCATGGCGATGGCGAGCCCTTCCGCATAGACGTGCGGGCCGTCCACGGCCGGGCCGCGCGTCTCGTCGCCGTCCTCGGTGCCCACTTCGCCGAGCAGGTACGGGATGGGGCTGTGGCCGTGTACGACGCGCGTGCCGCCGTACGTGTCGAGCAGCTCGCGCACGGCCTGCGGGCCGCTGCCCTCGTCGCGGAAGGCGAACCGCTTGGTGAACTTGCGGAAGAGGTCCCAGGTGATGTCGGCGTCGCCCCGGTTGAGGAGCTCGTGGATGGTGTCGTTGACGTCCTCGATGGAGTCGCCGTAGTCGAGGTAGGCCGTGGTGTCGGAGTGCAGCAGCAGGTGGCCTTCCTCCAGGACGGCCGCGTCCAGGCGGGACATCCACTGGAGGTGGACGTCCTGCAGGCGCTCCATGTCGGTGCGCTGGCCGCCGTTGAGGAGCCAGGCGGCCTGGAAGGTGGCGGTGCCGGCGCCGGAGACGACGGGGGTGTCGCCGAACCGCTTCGCTCCGATCAGCAGCAGTTCGTGGTTGCCCATCAGCGCCTTGCAGTAGCCGCCGGCGGCGGCGGCCTCGGCGGACAGCCGCATGACGAGGTCGATGACGCCGATGCCGTCGGGGCCGCGGTCGGTGAAGTCGCCGAGGAACCAGAGCCGGGCGTTGCCGGCGGACCAGCGGCGTTCCGAGTCGATCAGGCCCTGGGCCTGGAGTTCGGCGACGAGCTCGTCCAGGTAGCCGTGGACGTCGCCGACGACGTAGAGCGGGCCGGGACCGGCGGCCGCCGGGGCGTCCTGGGGGACGTACTGGACCTGGACGGTGTCGCCGGGGCCACCGGCCGCACCGCGTCCGATGACGGGCAGGTCGCGGTAGGTCGGGGTGTAGCCGTCGAGGCCGTCGTCCTCGGGGGCCTGGGCGGCGGCGGGCGCCGGCGGCGCGCCGTCGCCGTAGTAGGCCGGGTACTCCCCGTACACGGGGACTTCGCCGGGATGCCCGGTGGATACGGCGTACGGGGCGGGTTCGGTGACTGGAACCCGGAAGTCCCGCAGCGTCTCCGTCCGCATCGCGGGTCCCTGACCGGCCCCCTGAGTCATCGACCCCTCCACCACCGTCGCGCTGCCGTACATCTGCGGACCCTCCTGACCTCTGGGGAGGAGGGTCTGTGATGTCGTGCGCCCATCATAGGAATGCGGCTCGCGCTCTGTGACGCACCAGGGGTGGTGAATCGTAGGCGGAGCCGATCGTTCCTACCGCTTTCTACCGATATCGGTGCTGCTGAAATCCTCGGCAGGGCCGTTGGCCAAGCCGACCGGACGGTCTGGCGGTCAGTCCTGGGCCGGTGAACGGGGTGGACTGACGGTCGTACGGGGCTGCCTGCGCTGGGACGAGGTGCGGATGATGAGCTCGGTCGGGACGACCTGTTCGACGGGGCGTCCGGTGTCCACTCCCTCGATCGCGTCGATCAGCAGCTGCACGACGGCGGTGCCGATGCGGCGCGGTTTGAGGGACAGGGTGGTGATCGGCGGTTCGGTGTTGGCGTAGACGGTGGACTCGCTGCAGCACACGAGCAGCAGGTCCTCGGGGACGCGCAGGCCGTAGCGCCGGGCGGCGGCGAGCAGGTCGGTGCCGTTGGGGTCGAAGAGCCCGTAGACGGCGTCGGGCCGGTCGGGGCGTGCGAGGAGCCGGTCGGCGGCGACGGCGCCCGCGCACGGATCGTGGGCGGGGTAGGACTCGTAGACGGGGTCCTGGCCGACGCGCGCGCACCAGTCGAGGTAGGCGGTCGTGGAGAGGCGGGTGTAGGTGTCGGTGGTGGTGCCGGTGAGCAGCCCGATCCGGCGGGCGCCCGCGGCGGCGAGGTGGTCGAGCAGGCCCAGTACGGCGGCCTCGTGATCGTTGTCGACCCAGGCGGTGACGGGGAGGGTGCCTGCCGGGCGGCCGTCGGAGACCACGGGCAGGCCCTGGCGGACCAGTTCGGTGACGACGGGATCGTGGTCGGAGGGGTCGATGACGACGGTGCCGTCGAGGGCCACGTTGGACCACACGTCGTGTCGGGAGGTGGCGGGGAGGATGACGAGGGCGTAGCCGCGGGCGAGTGCGGCGGAGGTGGCCGCTCTGGCCATCTCGGCGAAGTAGGCGAATTCGGTGAAGGTGAAAGGTTCATCCCCGTACGTGGTCACGGTCAGGCCGATGAGGCCGGACTTGCCGGTACGGAGGGTGCGGGCGGCGGCCGACGGGCGGTAGCCCAGACGGTCGGCCACCTCGCGAACGTGGCGGCGGGTGGCGTCGGGCAGCCGTCCCTTGCCATTGAGCGCGTCGGAGACGGTTGTGATGGAGACGCCCGCCGCAGCGGCCACGTCCCTGATGCCTGCCCGGCTCTGTCGGCCGGCGGCCCGCCGGGTGGTCTCGGTCCGGCTCACCTGATGCTTCCCTGCTGCTGTCATGGCGAGCCGATAGTAGGGCTCGGGGGGTGGGGTGGCCCGTGTGCATATGCACCCGTTGACAGGCACGATTCTGCATGGTCCGCCACCCCCAATGACCTTGGAAATAAAGGCATTTGATCGCTGCGGGCGGCCGTGAAGCTTGTCGGCGGGTCCGGGCATGCCAAAACGGTGTGGTCTCGGACTGGTCTCAACTCACCTGCACGGGGGATGCGCGCCACGGCGCAGGCCACCGGCGCGCGCATATATGCGCGCGCTCCCCCGCATTCCAGGCGCCCCCATTCTCGGGAGAGCGGAATCCTCATAAGGTGAGCAGTATTGAGTCGACGGCGACGTCGTACGGGACGGTCGAGGAGGACCTGCGGTGAGCGAGAAGAGCCCGAAGCTGCGCGCCGAGCTGGACGGCATTCCGACATATAAGCCCGGCAAGCCGGCTGCCGCGGGAGGTCCCGTCGCGTACAAGCTGTCTTCGAACGAGAACCCGTACCCGCCGCTGCACGGGGTGCTGGAGAGCGCCGTCGCGGCCGCCGGCAGCTTCAACCGGTACCCCGACATGGCCTGCACCGGCCTCGTGAACGAGCTCGCGGAGCGGTTCGGCGTGCCGGCGGACCACGTGGCCACCGGCACCGGCTCGGTGGGTGTGGCCCAGTCGCTGATCCAGTCGACGGCCGGTCCGGGCGACGAGGTCATCTATGCCTGGCGCTCCTTCGAGGCGTACCCGATCATCGTGCAGATCTCGGGCGCCACGTCCGTGCAGGTGCCGCTGACCGAGGGCGATGTGCACGACCTGGACGCCATGCTCGCGGCGATCACCGAGCGGACCCGGCTGATCTTCGTCTGCAACCCGAACAACCCCACCGGCACCGCCGTGCGCCGCGCGGAGCTGGAGCGGTTCCTGGACCAGGTGCCCTCGGACATCCTGGTGGTCCTGGACGAGGCGTACCGCGAGTTCGTGCGCGACACGGACGTGCCGGACGGCATCGAGCTCTACCGCACCCGCCCCAACGTGGCGGTGCTGCGTACGTTCTCCAAGGCGTACGGGCTCGCGGGCCTGCGGGTCGGCTTCGCGGTGGCGCACGAACCGGTGGCCGCGGCGCTGCGCAAGACGGCGGTTCCCTTCGGCGTCAGCCAGCTCGCGCAGGACGCGGCCGTGGCCTCGCTGCGTGCCGAGGACGAGCTGATGGGCCGCGTGGGGGCGCTGGTGTGCGAGCGCACGCGGGTCCACGAGACGCTGCTCGCGCAGGGCTGGAACGTGCCGGACACCCAGGCGAACTTCGTGTGGATGCGGCTGGGGGAGCGGACGGCCGACTTCGCGGCGGCCTGCGAGAAGGCCGGTGTGGTGGTCCGGCCCTTCGCGGGCGAGGGCCTGCGGGTCACGATCGGTGAGACCGAGGCGAACGACCTCTTCCTGCACACGGCGGAGGCGTTCTTCAAGGAGCTGTAGCCGGACGCGGGGGGCCGCCCGCGTTACGGGCGTTACGGGCGTTACGCGAGTTACGGGCGTTACGCCCGTTCCACGCGGACGGGGTCCCCGTCGCGGACGGTGGACAGCAGGCGGGGGTCGCCGTCGAACGAGCCGAGCACGTTGCACGGGCTCGCCAGGCGGCTCTCGCCCCCGCGCGAGATGGGCGTGGGGCCGTAGGGCAGCGCGAGAGCGTCGCCCTCGGTCCAGAAGGCGACCGTGCCGGGCTCGACGACCTGCCGGGCGTCGTGTTCGAGGGCCGCGCTGACGCCGGTGCCGAAGTAGACCTCCTCGCCCCAGGTGTGGGCGGAGGCGGAGATCGGCAGGGCCTCGACCAGAGCCTTGCTGGTCGGGGTCTCGTCGAGGGTCGCGGTGAGGTGGCCCGCAGGCCAGGAGATTCGAATCTTCATGAGCCGTATTCAACAATCTGTTGAATTGATTGGCTAGAGGGGTACCCCGCCTGAAGGGCGTCGGGAGCGGTGCGCCATAATGCTTGTGAATGTGAACGCGTTCACAAGCGTGTCCTGCTTTCTCCCGGATTGAGTGGGACACACCAGGCACTTGCCGCTGTGACCACGGCGACGCGAAGGAGACGAGGACGTGGATCTAGCTTTGGCGCCGGAGACGCTGGCGCGCTGGCAGTTCGGCATCACCACCGTCTATCACTTCCTCTTCGTACCCCTGACGATCTCGCTCGCCGCCCTCACCGCGGGCCTCCAGACCGCATGGGTGCGCACCGGGAAGGAGAAGTACCTCGGAGCCACGAAGTTCTGGGGAAAGCTCTTCTTGATCAATATCGCGATGGGTGTCGTCACCGGCATCGTCCAGGAGTTCCAGTTCGGAATGAACTGGTCCGACTACTCGCGATTCGTCGGTGACGTCTTCGGAGCCCCCCTGGCCTTCGAAGCGCTGATCGCCTTCTTCTTCGAGTCCACCTTCATCGGGCTGTGGATCTTCGGCTGGGACAAGCTGCCGAAGAAGATCCACCTCGCCTGCATATGGATGGTGTCGATCGGCACCATCCTGTCCGCCTACTTCATCCTGGCGGCCAACTCCTGGATGCAGCACCCGGTCGGATACCGCATCAACGAGGAGCGGGGCCGGGCCGAGCTCACCGACTTCTGGCTCGTGCTCACCCAGAACACCGCGCTCACCCAGTTCTTCCACACCATCACGGCCGCCTTCCTGGTCGGCGGCGCGTTCATGGTCGGCATCGCCGCCTTCCACCTCGCGCGCAAGAGGCACGTCCCCGTGATGCGCAGCTCGCTGCGGCTCGGCCTGGTCGTCATGATCATCGCCGGTATGGGCACCGCCATCAGCGGTGACCTGCTCGGCAAGGTCATGTTCAAGCAGCAGCCGATGAAGATGGCCGCCGCCGAGGCGCTCTGGGACGGCGAGGCGCCGGCACCCTTCTCCGTCTTCGCCTACGGCGACGTCGAGAAGGGCCACAACAAGGTCGCCATCGAAATCCCGGGTGTGCTGTCCTTCCTGGCGAACGACGACTTCACCTCGTTCGTCCCGGGGATCAACGACGTCAACAAGGCCGAGCAGGAGAAGTTCGGGCCCGGGGACTACCGGCCCAACATCCCGGTCGCCTACTGGGGCTTCCGCTGGATGATCGGCTTCGGCATGGCCTCGCTCGGTGTCGGCGTCCTGGGCCTCTGGCTGACCCGCAAGAAGTTCATGCTGCCGCCCGGCCTGCGCACCGGGGAGGACGAGGTGCCGAACCTGGTCCTCTTCAAGAAGGCGCTGAGCCCGAAGTTCGCCACCCTGTACTGGATCGTCGCCCTCTGGACCATGGGCTTCCCGCTCATCGCCAACTCCTGGGGCTGGATCTTCACCGAGATGGGCCGCCAGCCGTGGGTGGTCTACGGAGTCCTGCGCACCCGGGACGCGGTCTCGCCGCACGTCTCCCAGGGCGAGGTGCTCACCTCGATGATCGGCTTCACCCTGCTCTACGCCGTACTCGCCGTCATCGAGGTCAAGCTCCTCCTCACGTACGTCAAGGCCGGACCGCCCGAGCTCACCGAGGCCGACCTCAACCCGCCCACCAAGATCGGCGGGGACGACAAGAACTCCGACCGGCCGATGGCCTTCTCGTACTGAGGCTGAGGAGACCACACCATGCAACTCCACGACGTCTGGTTCGTACTCATCGCCGTCCTGTGGACCGGCTACTTCTTCCTGGAGGGCTTCGACTTCGGGGTCGGCGTCCTGACCAAGCTGCTCGCCCGCGACCGCAAGGAGAAGCGGGTTCTGATCAACACGATCGGGCCCGTGTGGGACGGCAACGAGGTCTGGCTGCTCACCGCGGGCGGTGCCACCTTCGCCGCCTTCCCGGACTGGTACGCCACCCTGTTCTCCGGCTTCTACCTGCCGCTGCTGCTCATCCTGGTCTGCCTGATCATCCGCGGTGTCGCCTTCGAGTACCGGCACAAGCGGCCCGAGGACCGCTGGCAGACCAATTGGGAACACGCGATCTTCTGGACCTCGCTGATCCCCGCGTTCCTGTGGGGCGTCGCCTTCGCCAACATCGTGCGCGGCGTGAAGATCGACCAGAACAAGGAGTACGTCGGCACCGTGCTCGACCTGCTCAACCCCTACGCGATGCTCGGCGGTCTGGTCACCCTCACCCTGTTCACCTTCCACGGCGCGGTCTTCGTCTCGCTCAAGACCGTGGGTGAGATCCGGGAGCGCTCGCGGAAGCTGGCCACCCGGCTGGGTGCGGCCACCGCCGTGCTGGCCCTGGTCTTCCTGACCTGGACCCAGTTCACGCGCGGCGACGCCAAGAGCCTGGTCGCCATGGGCGTCGCCGTGCTCGCGCTGGTGGGGGCCCTCGGCTTCAACCTCGCGGGCCGTGAGGGCTGGTCGTTCGCCCTGTCCGGGGTCACCATCGCGGCGGCCGTCGGGATGCTCTTCCTGACGCTCTTCCCGAACGTCATGCCGTCCTCGCTGGACGACGCCTGGAACCTCACGGTCACCAACGCCTCGTCCAGCCCGTACACCCTGAAGATCATGACCTGGCTCGCGGCAGTGGCCACTCCGCTCGTCCTGCTCTACCAGGGCTGGACGTACTGGGTGTTCCGCAAGCGGATCGGTACGCAGCACATCGCGGACGCGCACTGATCCGGGCTCCTCTGTCCGGCCCCGCCGGACCCTGCCTCGCCGGACCCTGCCTCGCCTGACCCTGCCTTGCCTGACCTGACTGACCCTGCCGAGGGGATGTTTCACGTGAAACCGATCGACCCGCGCCTGCTCCGGTACGCCCGTTCCACCCGCCTCTTCCTGGGGGCGGTGGTGGCCCTGGGGCTGGCCGGGGCGGGGCTGGTCGTCGGTCAGGCGATGCTGATCGCCGAGATCGTGGTCGGTGCCTTCGAGGAGGGGCTGGGCGCCGAAGGGCTCCGGACGCCGCTGCTGCTGCTCGCGGCGGTGGCGCTGGGGCGCGGCCTGATCGCCTGGCTGACGGAACTGGCCGCGCACCGCGCCGGCGCGGCGGTCAAGTCGCAGCTGCGGAGCCGGCTGCTGGACCGGGCCGCGGACCTCGGGCCCGGGCGGCTGGACCGTCGGGGGACGGGCTCGCTGGTGGCACTGGCCACCCGGGGCGTGGACGCGCTCGACGACTACTTCTCCCGCTACCTGCCCCAGCTGGGGCTCGCGGTGGTCGTGCCGGTGGCGGTGCTCGCCCGTATCGTCACCGAGGACTGGGTGTCGGCGGCCATCATCGTGGTCACGCTGCCCCTCATCCCGCTGTTCATGATCCTGATCGGCATGGCCACCCAGTCCCGGATGGACCGCCAGTGGCGGCTGCTGTCGCGGCTGTCGGGGCACTTCCTCGACGTGGTGGCGGGACTTCCCACACTGAAGGTCTTCGGCCGGGCCAAGGCGCAGGCCGAATCGATCCGCAAGATCACCGACGACTACCGGCGCGCGACGATGCGGACCCTGCGCATCGCCTTCCTCTCCTCCTTCGCGCTGGAGCTGCTGGCGACCCTGTCGGTGGCGCTGGTGGCCGTGACCATCGGCATGCGACTGGTCCACGGCGAACTGGACCTCTACACCGGACTGGTCATCCTGATCCTCGCGCCCGAGGCCTACCTGCCGCTGCGGCAGGTGGGGGCGCAGTACCACGCGGCCGCGGAAGGACTGTCCGCCGCGGAGGAGATCTTCGAGGTCCTGGCGACCCCGGTCGCGGGGCCGGGTGGCGGGGCCCGGCTGCCGGCGGGCGCTCCCCTGCGGATCGAGATCGAGGACGTCGCGGTCCGCCACGAGGGCCGGGGCGAGGACTCGCCGCGGCCCGTCTCCTTGACCGTCGGTCCGGGGGAGTGTGTGGCCCTCACCGGCCCGAGCGGGGCGGGTAAGTCCACCTTGCTCCAGGTCCTGCTGGGGTTCGTGACGCCCACCGCCGGCCGGGTACGGATCGCGGGGGTGGACCTGGCGGAGCTGTCGCCGGCGCAGTGGCGCGAGCAGATCGCGTGGGTGCCGCAGCGGCCGCACCTGTTCGCCGGGACCATCGCGGAGAACGTACGGCTGGCCCGCCCGGCGGCATCCGACGCCGAGGTGGCGACGGCGTTGCAGGACGCCGGGGCAGGGGACTTCGTGGCGGCCCTGCCGCGCGGGGCGGACACCCTGCTGGGCGAGGGCGGCGCGGGACTGTCCGCCGGTCAGCGCCAGCGCCTGGCCCTGGCGCGGGCGTTCCTGGCGGACCGGCCCGTACTGCTGCTGGACGAGCCGACGGCGGCCCTGGACGGCGAGACCGAGGCGGGTGTCGTGGACGCGGTCCGGCGGCTGGCCGTCGGGCGCACCGTGCTGCTGGTCGTGCACCGGCCGGCGCTGCTCGCCGTCGCCGACCAGGTGGTCCCGCTGGCGGCGGGGGAAGGCGCGGCGCAGGCTCGCACCGACGGCCCCCTCCCCGGCCCCGCTGCCGCCCCGAGCCGGACGCCCACCGCCGGGGCCCCGGCCCCGGGCGCCGGGGAGTGGATCCTCGGTACCGCACCCGAGCCGCTGCGGCCCGGCGGCGGGAGCGATGCGGGCGGAGCCGATCCGCTGCGCCGGGTGCGCGAGGTGGCCCGTGCGTGGCAGGGACGGTTCCGGCTCGGGCTACTGCTCGGGGCGCTGGCCGTCGGGTGCGGCGTCGGCCTGATGGCCGTATCGGGCTGGCTGATCTCCAGGGCCTCCGAACAGCCGCCCGTGCTCTATCTGATGGTGGCCGTCACCGCCACCCGGGCCTTCGGGCTGGGGCGCGCCGTCTTCCGCTACGCCGAGCGGATCGTCTCGCACGACGCCGTGCTGCGGATGCTCGCCGACCTGCGGGTGTCCGTGTACCGGCGGCTGGAGCGCATCGCGCCCGCAGGGCTGCGCGAGCACCGGCGCGGGGACCTGCTGGCCCGTCTGGTGGCCGACGCCGACGCCCTGCAGGACTACTGGCTGCGCTGGCTGCTGCCGGTCGCCACCGCGGTGCTCGTCGGCGCCGGCTCGGTCGCCTTCACCACCTGGCTGCTGCCCGGTGCCGGAGCCGTACTCGCCGTCGGGCTGCTCGCCGCCGGAATCGGGGTGCCGCTGGTCAGCGGGGCCTGCGCCCGCCGTGCGGAGCGGAGGCTGGCCCCCGCCCGGGGCGAACTCGCCACCCGGGTGGCCGATCTGCTCACCGGAACCGCGGAGCTGACCGTGGCCGGCGCCCTGGAGGACCGCAAGGGCCGGGCACGTCAGAGCGACGCCCTGCTGACGCGCATCGCCGCGCGGGGCGCCGCCGCGGCCGGTCTGGGCGGCGGTCTGTCCGCCCTCGTCTGCGGCCTCACCGTCGTGGCCGCCGCGGCCGTCGCCGCGACGGCCGTCCACGAGGGACGTCTGTCCGGGGTGGCCATGGCCGTCGCGGTCCTGACCCCGCTCGCCGCCTTCGAGGCGGTGAACGGACTCCCGCTCGCCGTCCAGTACCGCCAGCGGGTGCGCCGTAGCGCCGAGCGGGTCTACGAGGTCATCGACGCGCCGGCCCCGGTCGACGAGCCGGAGCACGCCGCTGCGGCCCCCGCCTCACCCTTCCCGCTGCGGCTGACGGGGCTCGCCGCCCGCCACCCCGGCCAGGAGCGGGACGCGCTGCGCGGTCTCGACCTGACCTTGGAGGCCGGCCGCCGCATCGCCGTCGTCGGCCCCTCGGGCTCCGGCAAGACCACCCTGGCCCAGGTCCTGCTCCGTTTCCTGGACCCCCGCGAAGGCGCGTACACCCTGGGCGGGACCGACGCGCGCACGCTGGACGGCGACGACGTACGCGCTCGGGTGGGACTGTGCGCCCAGGACGCGCACCTCTTCGACAGTTCGGTCCGGGAGAACCTGCGGCTCGCCAGGACCGACGCGAGCGAGCGGGAGCTGCGGGAGGCGCTGGCGGCGGCCCGGCTGCTGGACTGGGCGGACGGCCTTCCCGACGGGCTGGACACCCTCGTCGGCGAACACGGAGAGCGGATCTCCGGCGGCCAGCGTCAGCGGCTCGCCCTGGCCCGGGCGCTGCTCGCGGACTTCCCCGTACTGGTCCTCGACGAGCCGGCCGAGCACCTGGACCTGGCCACGGCGGACGCCCTGACGGCGGATCTGCTGGCCGCGACCGAGGGCCGTACCACCGTGCTGATCACGCACCGGCTGGCCGGGCTGGAAGCGGTGGACGAGGTGCTCGTGCTGGAGCGCGGTGAGGTCGTGCAGCGGGGCGCGTACGCGGAGTTGGCCGCGGCCGAGGGGCCGCTGCGCCGGCTGCTGGAGCGGGAGCGGGAGACCGACGGGACGCTGGCCGGCGTTCCCGTCTAGACGTTGGCCGGCTTTCCCGTCCAAAGGGGACTAACTAGTCTCAAGACCATGCCAGCGCAGCGGTCTCAGCAAGTGCCGGATCCCGTCTCGGATCCATCGACGGGGACGCCGGACCCCCTGGTGGCCGCCGCCCAGGCCACCAGGAGCTTGCAGGGACTGTCCACCGAGCTGACGGCCAGGGTCCCGCAGCTGCTGGAAGCCATGCGGTCGGTCGGTACCGGCCTCGAACTCCACTCCACCCTGGACCGCATCTGCGAGACCGCGGCCGAGCTCGCGGACGCCCGGTACGCGGCGATCGGCGTCGTCGACACGGAGGGCCGCGGGCTCACGGACTTCGTCACGTACGGGATGAGCGCGGAGCTGGCCCACAAGATCGGGAACCGTCCGGACGGGAAGCGCGGCCTGCTGGGAGCACTGATCTCGCACCCCGGCACGGTCCGGCTGGCCGATCTGACGAAGGACCCGCGCGCGGAGGGCTTCCCGGCGCACCACCCGCCCATGAAGACCTTCCTCGGCGTCCCCATCCGGGTGCAGGGAGAGATCTTCGGCAACCTGTACCTCGCCGAGAAGAAGGGCGGCGGTGAGTTCAACGACTACGACGTCCACATGGTCCGGGTCCTGGCCACCGAAGCGGGCATCGCCGTCGGCAACGCCCGGCTGTACGAGGCCGCCACCCAGCGGGAGCGCTGGATCGACGGCTCGGTGGCCGTCACCACCGCCCTCCTGTCGGGCGGCGACGCCGACGACGCCCTCGCGGTGGTGGCCGAGCAGGCCCGCCACCTCGCCGACTCCGCCGCCGGGATCGTCCTGCTGCCCGCCGAGGAGGGCGGCATGGAGATCGTCGCCGTCTCGGCCGAGAATCCGGCCACCTCGCTCGGCCTGGTGGTCCCGGCCGAGAGCCCGGTGGTGGACAGCCTGCTGCGCGGCGAGCCGGTCTTCGTGGACGACGCGGCCCGCGACCCCCGCATGGCCAGCAAGCTGACCAGCCAGTACGGGCCGTGCATGATGCTGCCCCTGCACAGCGGCGGGCGGGTACTGGGGGCGCTGGTCACCCCCCGGGCGCGCGGCGAGCGGCCGTTCAGCGAGGCCGAGCGGACCCTGGCCACGCAGTTCGCCTCGCAGGCCGCGCTCGCCCTGATGACGGCCGAGGCCCAGCGCGACCGGGAGCGGCTCGCGGTGTTCGAGGACCGTGACCGGATCGCCCGTGACCTGCACGACCTGGTCATCCAGCGGCTGTTCGCCACCGGGCTGATGCTGGAGGGAGCCCAGCGCCGCTCCATCGTCCCGGAGGTCCGCGACGGGGTGGGAAAGGCCGTGGAAGAGCTGGACGTGACCATCCAGGAGATCCGCACCGCGATCTTCGCCCTCCAACAGGGCCCGGCGGAAGCCCCGTCGGGGCTGCGGACCCGGGTGCTGCGGGAGATCAACATGGCTGCCGTGCCGCTCGGCTTCAAGCCCGCGCACCGCTTCCTCGGCCCGATCGACGCGGCCGTCGGCGACCTCGTGGGCAAGAACCTGATCGCCGCGTTGCGGGAGGCCCTGTCCAATGCCTTCCGCCACGCCCACGCGTCCCGGATCGAGGTGGTCGTGGACTGCACCGTCACCCTCGCCGACGGCCGGCCGGGGGTGCGCCTGGAGGTCGCCGACGACGGGGTGGGCATCCCGGAGGGCGGCCGGCGCAGCGGGCTGCGGAACTTGCGCCGACGGGCCGAGGCGCTGGGCGGCGCGAGCTCGTACGGCCCGGGTCTCGGCGAGGACGGTGGCGGGACCACCCTGGTGTGGGAGGCCCCGCTTTAGGCCGTCTCTTGCTGGGACCGAAAAGGGTCCCCGCGTCGCGGCACGCCGGGGGTTTGGCTCAGACCTGCCGCTGGGCGATGTGGTCGGCCAGGATGCGCTCGATGACGAGGGCGACGCCGTCCTCGTTGTTGGCGACCGTGCAGCCGGACGCGGCCGCGATCACATCGGGGTGCGCGTTGCCCATCGCGTACGAGGTGCCCGCCCAGCTCAGCATTTCCAGGTCGTTCGGCATGTCGCCGAAGGCGACGACCTCGGCGGGGGAGATGCCGCGCTCGGCGCAGCACAGTGCCAGCGTGCTGGCCTTGGAGACGCCCGGCCCGCTGATCTCCAGCAGGGCCGTGGGACTGGAGCGGGTGATCGACGCATAGGCGCCGGCGGCGGAGCGGGCCAGTGCCAGGAACGCGTCCGGGGCGAGCTCGGCGTGGTGCGCCAGCAGCTTGAGTACCGGCGCGGCGCTGTCGTCCGTGTCCTCGGCGAGCAGCTTCTCGGCGGTGGCGACCCTGGCGCCCGGATCCTTGAAGAACGGCGGGTAGGCGGGCTCGTAGTTGATGCCGGTGGTCATCTCGACCGCGAAGGACGTCCCGGGCGCCGCAGCCCGCAGGGCCTCGACGACAGTGAGTGCGATACCCCGCTGGAGGGCCCTGACCTGCACGAACTCCCGTCCTGCATGCAAGTCGACGACCGCCGCGCCATTGGCGCAGATCGCGAGGCCGTGCCCGTGGACGTGGTCGCTGACCACATCCATCCAGCGGGCCGGCCGGCCGGTGACGAAGAAGACCTCGATACCGGCCTCCTCGGCGGCGGCGAGCGCGGCGATGGTGCGCGGCGAGACGGTCTTGTCATCGCGCAGCAGGGTGCCGTCGAGATCGGTGGCGATGAGCCGGGTCGTGGGGGTTGGCCCGTCCGGGCACTGGGGAGCCGAGGTCACTGCTCCATCTTCGCCCATGGCCGGGGAGGGCCCGACCAGGGCCGACGCTCCTGGCTGCTCTCCAGCCGCTCCCCTGCCTTCCAGGGCTTCTTCCGCCCCACGGGGAGGCGATGTTTCACGTGAAACATCGCCTCCCCGTACGCTCGACGCATGAGTCTGCGTCTGAGCACGGTGATCCTCCCGGTACGTCGATGGCACGAGGGAGGTCGCGACCAGTGGCTCCGCGCTGAGCAGCTCGGATTCCACACCGCCTACACCTACGACCACCTGTCCTGGCGGTCCTTCCGTGACGGGCCCTGGTTCGGGGCGGTCCCCACGCTGACGGCAGCAGCCGCCGCCACCGAGCGACTGCGTCTGGGCACGCTCGTCACCTCGCCGAACTTCCGCCACCCGGTGACCCTCGCCAAGGACCTGATGAGCCTGGACGACATCTCCGGCGGGCGGTTCACCCTGGGCATCGGCGCGGGCGGCAACGGCTTCGACGCGACCGCGCTGGGCCAGGAGGCCTGGTCCCCCCGTGAGCGCGCCGACCGCTTCGCCGAGTTCGTGCCGCTGCTGGACCAGTTGCTGACCGAGGGCTCGGTGAGCCACGAGGGCACCTTCTACTCCGCCGAGGAAGCCCGCAACATCCCCGGCTGCGTGCAGCGGCCGCGGCTGCCGTTCGCGATCGCCGCGACCGGCCCGCGCGGTCTGCGGCTCGCCGCCCGGCACGGCCAGGCCTGGGTGACCACCGGTGATCCGAAGCTCTTCGCCGAGGGCACGCCCGAGCAGTCGCGTGAGGCCCTGCGCGGACAGCTCGCACGGCTCGACAAGGCGTTCGAGGAGATCGGGCGGGAGCCCGGGCCCATGGAGAAGATCCTCCTGACGGGCTTCACGCCGGAGGCCAACTCCGTGCTGGAGTCGCTGGACGCGTTCGTCGACTTCGCCGGCCGCCACCGCGAGCTGGGCTTCACCGAAATCGTCATCCACGCGCCGATCCCGGACTCCGACTTCGCCGCCGACGAGGCCGTCTTCGAGAAGATCGCCACCGACGCCCTGGCCCAGCTCGACGGCTGAGCCCGCGGGCGGGCGTCAGGGGAAGCGCAGGAACTCCGGCGGCACGGCGTCCACCAGCCACACCCCGTTGGCGCTGATGCGAAAGACGTGCCCGGCCGCGCGCATCGCCCCGGCGTCCACGCTGAGCACCACGGGCCGGCCGCGTCGTGCACCGACCCGGGTCGCCGTCTCCCGGTCGGGGGACAGGTGTACATGGTGGCGGGCCATCGGACGCAGGCCCTCGGCGCGGATCGCGTCGAGGGCCGCGGCGATGGTGCCGTGGTAGAGGTACGAGGGCGGTTCGGCCTCGGGAAGGTCCAGATCCACGGCGACCGTGTGCCCCTGGCTGGCCCGGATCCGGGTTCCCTCAACGGCGAACCGCTGCTTGTCGTTGGCGGCGACGACGTGGTCGAGGTCGGCGCGGCTGAAGGGGAAGCCGTGCGCGGCGGCGGCGCGCAGAAGGTCGTCGATCTCCACCCAGCCCTGGGGATCGAGCACCAGTCCGATGCGTTCCGGCTGGTGCCGCAGGTGTTTCGAGAGGTACTTCGACACCTTGACGGTGCGTCTTTCATCCATGACCCCCAGCGTGCCCGGTCGCGGGCTCCTCCGGCATGGATTTTCCGACCGCTGACGGCGTGGACACCCCCTATCGCGCTTCCAAGATGCGGAATATATTTTCCGCTGTCACTTCTGTTCAGGGGGAGAAACCATGACAGCCCATACCTCTCTGCCACGCCGTGCCGCTGCCGAGCTGATCGGTACCGCCGGCCTGCTCGCGGTCGTGATCGGCTCGGGCATCAAGGCCGCCGAGCTCAGCCCTGACGCCGGTGTCGCCCTCATGGCCAACTCGCTCGCCTCGGCCGTCGGCCTCGGGCTGGTCATCACCCTGTTCGGCCCGCTGTCCGGCGCCCACCTCAACCCGGTGGTCACCCTCACCTCCTGGTGGGCCCGCCGGACCGGCGGTGAGGGGCTCGGCGGCCGGGCGGCGCTCGTCTACAGCGCCGCCCAGACCGCCGGAGCCGTCGTGGGCGCCCTCCTGGCGGACGCCATGTTCGGCCGCGCCCCGGGCACCTTCTCCACCCAGGTGCGCGAGGGCGGCCACCTGCTCGTCGGTGAAGTCGTCGCCACCACCGGTCTCGTCCTCCTGATCCAGGGCCTGCAGCGGATCGGGCGCCCGAAGCTCATCCCGGCGGCGGTGGCCGCGTACATCGCCGCCGCGATCTGGTTCACGTCGTCCGGCTCCTTCGCCAACCCGGCCGGCACCATCGGACGCAGCTTCAGTGATTCCTTCACCGGCATCGCCCCGCAGTCGCTGCCCGGCTTCGTCGCCGCCCAGCTGCTCGGCGCGATCCTCGGCCTGGCCCTCGCCGCCTTCCTGTACGGGAACGGGGCGTCCGGGAGCGGGGCGGCAGAGAACGGGGCAGCCGCGAGCGGGACGTCCGGCACGCCCCGGCCGGAGGCGGCCCTGGCCGATGCCGGTCCGGTGGACGGCGCGACCCCCGCCAAGGCGGCGTACGAGGCGGTGGGCTGAGACCCCACGGGGAGCCAGCGCCGTCCCGCGGGCTAAGACACCGCCTCCGTTACCCACAGGTGAACCGGACTTGTCCACAGCCGTTTGGGCGGGTTTTGACGGCAAACGCGTGATCCGCCCTGTGGAAGCTGTGGACTACCGACCGCCCGGCGCTACCGCTCGCCCCGGCGCGCCAGATCGTTCATCATCCGGGCCTGCAGCTCCCGTTCCGTCGCGGCCCGAACGAACTCCGCGACGTGTTCGGAGCCCACCAGCTCCTGCACCGCCCGTACCGTGCCGACGGGCAGCGCCACCGGAGAGGGGCCCGAAGGCTGTGGGGCCCCGGGCGCCCCCAGGTGCCGCTGCAAGTGCCGGGTCGCGAAGAGCCGCATCGCCCGCGCCAGCTCGGCGTCCACGGTCTGCTGGGCCAGCGGCCGCAGCCGCCGCACCATCGTCGCCGCCTCGGCCGCGTCCGCGTCCGTAGGAGGCACCTGCTCCAGGTAGCGCGCGAAGACGTGCTCGGTGGTGAACTCCAGGAACCGCGAGGCGATGTGCTCCACCTGACCTCGCAGTTCGCGCAGATGTCCGGTGATGGCCGACAGCGGGACCCCGGCGGCGTACAGCTCGGCGGCCACCGCCAGCTCCTGCGGCGACGGCACGAGGAACTGGTCGGGGCTGCCCGGGATCCGCTCCAGCACCCCGAGCTCGCAGGCCTCGCCGACCGCGTCGTCGTCCGGCCGGCCGCCGAACCGTTCGTTGAGCTCGTCCCGGCTGATCCGGGCCGCCTCCTCGTCGGTCCACGGCCCGTGCACCTCGGCGACCAGGCCCAGGACGCCGCCCAGCCCGCGCCCGGCGTCCCAGGCCTCCAGCAGTTCCTTGATGGAGGCCAGGGTGTAGCCGCGGTCGAGCAGGTCCGCGATCTGGCGCAGCCGCGCCAGATGCGTGTCCCGGTAGACGTTGGAGCGGCCGCGCCGCTCCGGTTTCGGCAGCAGCCCGCGGTCCTGGTACGCCCGGATCGTGCGCACGGTCGCCCCGCTGTGGTGCGCCAGATCCTCGATCCGGTATTCGGCTACTGCCTGATCGGACAACCCCGGCTCCCTACGACATCGCGGCTCGGCCGGCCGCGCCGCGAGCCGCGGCCCGGGCGGCCGGTGCAGCCGCGAGGCACTCGACCGCCCTGCGCAGTGAGTCCTCCTGCGTGGGATGGTACGACCGCCGCGAGGAGCGGGGTATGGCCGCGGCGAGCCCTCTGCCGTACGGGGCCGCGGTCACAGCCTGGGCTCCACCTTCGCCAGGCGCCGCAGGGTGCGCGGGGCGAAGCGGGACATCCACAGGGCGCCCTTGGATTCCGGGGTCACGGGGACGAGGGCCTCGTTGCGCACGACGGCCCGCAGGATCGCGTCGGCGACCTTCTCAGGCGGGAAGTTGCGCAGCCCGTACAGCCGCGAGGAGCGTTCCTGGCGGCGCTTCTCCTCGGCCGCGTCCACCCCGGCGAAACGGGAGGTGGCGGTGATGTTGGTGTTGACGATGCCGGGGCAGATCGCGGAGACACCGATCGACTTCGAGGCCAGCTCCGCCCGCAGGCACTCCGACAGCATCAGCACCGCGGCCTTCGAGGTGCTGTAGGCGGGCAGGGTCCTGGACGGCAGGTAGGCCGCGGCAGAGGCGGTGTTGACGATGTGCCCGCCCTGGCCGCGCTCGGCCATCTGCTTGCCGAATATCCGGCAGCCGTGGATGACGCCCCACAGATTGACGTCCAGGACCTTCTTCCAGTCCTCGGTGCTCGTGTCGAGGAAGGCCCCGGACAGGCCGATCCCGGCGTTGTTGACCAGGACGTCCACGATCCCGTATTCGGCGGCGACCTTCGCCGCGAGCTTCTCCATCGCCTGCTCGTCGCTGACGTCCACGCACTCGCCCCAGGCCTCGGGGGCGCCGACGAGGCGGGCCATGTCGGCCGTGCGCGCCGCGCCCTCGCCGTCCCGGTCGACGGCCACCACGCGGGCCCCGGCCTCGGCGAAGGCGAAGGCGGTGGCCCGGCCGATGCCGCTCGCCGCGCCGGTCACCAGGACCAGCTGGCCGTGGAAGCGGTCGGCGTACTTGCCCGGAGCCTTGCGCTCCGGCGCCCGTGTGGCCGGTTCCTCCCGGGTGGTCACGAAGTCGGTGATCCAGGCGGCCAGTTGGTCGGGCCGGGTCCGGGGTACCCAGTGCTTGGCGGGCAGGCTCCGCCGCAGCAGGTCCGGGGCCCACCGCTCCAGCCCGTCGTAGAGCCGCTCGGAGAGGAAGGCGTCCTCGGTCGGGGTGATCAGCTGGACCGGTACGTGCGCGTACGCGTCCGGCCGCGGCCGGCGCAGCCGCGCACGCACGTTGTCGCGGTAGAGCCAGGCTCCGTGCGCCGCGTCCGAAGGCAGCGAAGCGGTGGGGTAGTCGCCGGCCGGGATCTTCTCGGCGCGCTGGAGGATCGCCGGCCAGCGCTTGCCGAGCGGACCGCGCCAGGCGAGCTCCGGCAGGACGGGGGTGTGCAGCAGGTAGATGTACCAGGACTTGGCACCCTGGCCGAGGAGCTGCGCCACCGCTCGCGGGGTGGGCCGCGACCTGCGCTTCTTGAGCCAGTGCCCGAAGTGGTCGAGGCAGGGCCCCGACACCGAGGTGAAGGAGGCGATCCGCCCCTCGGTACGGCCGACCGTCGCGAACTCCCAGCCCTGTACGGAGCCCCAGTCATGGCCGACCAGGTGCACCGGCCGGTCCGGGCTGACCGCGTCCGCCACCGCCAGGAAGTCGTCGGTCAGCTTCTCCAGGGTGAAACCCCCGCGCAACGGCTGCGGAGCGGTGGAGCGCCCGTGGCCGCGTACGTCGTAGAGCACGACGTGGAAGCGGGTCGCCAGCCGCTCGGCGACCTCGGACCAGACCTCTTTGCTGTCGGGGTAGCCGTGCACCAGCACGACGGTCGGGCGGTCCGCCTCGCCGAGCTCGACGACGCACAGCTCCACCCCGCCGGTGCTCACCCGGCGCTCGCGCGCCCCAGCCGGTCCGGCCGTTCCCGCTCCGGTGATGCCGTCCTTGCCGCTCATGCCGCTCATGCTGCCTTCTCCTCGGCCCAGCGCCGCACGTGCGGCAGATCGTCGTCCAGCCAGAACGCGCTCTCCTCGGGATCCAGGGAGTCGGTGACCACCAGGATCTCCTCGAACTTCGCGCCGGTGCCCCGGAACCCCAGATGCGGCTCCACCGCCCACAGTCCGGGCTGCGGCGGATGGTCGGAGAAGTGGTACGGGCTCCACAGCGGGGACCAGCCCTCACGGTGCCCGTGCAGCATGTCCCCGGCCAGCCCCTTGAGGGACTGCGTGCCGAAGCCGAACGCGGTCGGCGACCAGCGTCGCTCCTTGATCCGGTCGATCTTGTGGGCGATCACACCGAACGGATAGGCGCGGTGCCGGTTGGCGTACCCCTGCCGGTTCATGAGCTGCTCGACGTTCTCGTATATCTCGCGCAGCGAGCGGCGCTCCCGCACCTGCTCCAGGATCAGCACGCGATGGGCCTGGAGGTCGGCCATGAGCCGGTCCTGGACCGGATTGAGCCCGAGGCTGCCGGAATAGCCGATGTCGGCCGCGCATCCCTTGAGGACCGGTGCCATGTCGAGGATGAAGGGCATCCCCGGCTCCAGCTTCCGGTCCGTGGGGAAGAACTGCAGCGGGATCCTGAAGTTCGTGAAGGCGGTGCGGTCACCGAACCAGGCGAAGGGCAGGTGCAACCAGTCCCGCACCCCGCGCTCGCGCAGCCACTCGCGCTGCATCCGTGCGGCCTCGCGCTCGGTCACGCCCGGCCGCAACTGGGCCGCGACCTCCTCGGCGCACTCGTACGCGAGGCGCTGCACCTCCCTGAACCCGCCCAGGTCGACAGCGGGTTTCCCGGAGAGCCGTCCGGAGAGTCGCGTGGTGCGTTGCTTGGTGTCCCCAGCCATGTCAGCCCGCCCATCCATGCAGCCGTACGCGCCCGTAACTTGACACTGATGAATGTGACAATGACCGGAGATCACGTCAAGGGCCGTGCACAGACCTGTGGATAAAGTTGTCGCGGCGGCATCAGCCTCCCGTACGGGTATGTACGCCGTAAGGCTGAGACGCGATCCAGCTCCAGGTCTGACGTTTCACGAGGGCTCCACCACTAACGTCGGAGCCGTGACTGTCATCGCGACTGAAAGCCTGAGCAAGCGGTATCCCCGAGTGACCGCCCTCGACCGGCTCTCCTTGGACATCGGGCCCGGCGTGACCGGCCTCGTGGGCGCCAACGGGGCCGGCAAGTCCACGCTGATCAAAATTCTGCTGGGACTGTCCCCCGCCACCGAGGGCAGCGCCGCCGTGCTCGGCCTCGACGTCACCACGCATGGCAGCGCCATCCGTGAACGCGTCGGCTACATGCCCGAGCACGACTGCCTGCCACCCGACGTCTCCGCCACCGAGTTCGTCGTCCACATGGCGCGCATGTCCGGGCTGCCGCCCACCGCGGCCCGCGAGCGCACCGCCGACACCCTGCGCCACGTCGGGCTGTACGAGGAGCGCTACCGCCCCATCGGCGGCTACTCCACCGGTATGAAACAACGCGTCAAACTCGCCCAGGCGCTGGTCCACGACCCGCAGCTGGTCCTCCTCGACGAGCCGACCAACGGCCTGGACCCGGTGGGCCGCGACGAGATGCTCGGCCTGATCCGCCGCGTCTACACGGACTTCGGCATCTCCGTCCTGGTCACCTCCCACCTCCTGGGTGAGCTGGAGCGGACCTGCGACCACGTCGTGGTCGTCGACGGCGGCAAGCTGCTGCGCTCCAGTTCCACCAGCGACTTCACCCAGACGACCACGACCCTCGCGGTCGAGGTCACCGACTCCGACATCCACCCGGACGGCACGGCCGCCCTGCGGGGGGCGCTCACCGCGGCGGGCATCACCCTGCACGCGGGCACGGAGCAGGGCCTGCCCGGCGCCGGCCACATCCTGCTGGTCGAGGCCACCGGCGAGGAGACGTACGACACCGTCCGCGACACCGTCGCCGATCTAGGTCTCGGCCTGGTCCGCATGGAACAGCGCCGCCACCACATCGCGGAGGTCTTCCGCGACAACGACCCGTCCTCGTACCCCGTCCAGCAGAAGGGAGCCGGTTCCGATGGCGCCTGACACCTCGACCCAGATCCACAACATCGGCTACCGGTCCTACGACGGCCCCCGGCTCGGCCGCGCCTACGCCCGCCGGTCGCTGTTCTCGCAGTCCCTGCGCGGCGCCTACGGACTCGGCCGCTCCGCCAAGTCCAAGATCCTGCCGATGATCCTCTTCGCGGTGATGTGCGTCCCCGCGCTGATCCTCGTCGCGGTCGCCATCAACCTCCCCGGCTCCACCACCCTGCCGATCAAGTACACGACGTACGCCGTGACCACGCAGGTGATCGTCTACCTCTTCCTCGCCTCCCAGGCCCCGCAGTCCGTCTCGCGGGACCTGCGCTTCAAGACGGTGCCGCTCTACTTCTCACGGCCCATCGAACGCGTCGACTACGTGGTGGCCAAGTACGCGGCCATGGCCTCGGCCCTGTTCGCCCTCACCGCCACTCCGCTGCTGATCATGTGGATCGGCGCGCTCCTGGCGAAGTTCGACTTCGCCGACCAGACCAAGGGATTCGGACAGGGACTGGTGTCGGTTCTGCTGCTGTCGCTGCTCTTCTCCGGCCTCGGCCTCGTCATGGCCGCGCTCACCCCGCGCCGCGGGTTCGGCGTCGCCGCCGTCATCGCCCTGCTGCTGATCCCCTACGGCGCGGTCACCGCGGTGCAGGGCGTCGCCTACTCCACCGGGAACACCGGACCCATCGAGTGGATGGGCCTGTTCTCCCCGATCACGCTCATCGACGGCCTGCAGACCGCCTTCCTCGGCGCCGAGTCCTCCTTCCCCGGTGGCGAGGGCCCCTCGGGCGGCGTCGGCATCGTCTACCTGCTCGTCATCCTCGGCCTCATCGTCGGCTCCTACGCCGCCCTGATGGCCCGCTACCGGAAGGCCGGGCTGTGACCACCATCGACATCGACCACACCTCCCGCTGGTTCGGGAACGTCGTCGCCGTCAACGACGTGACCATGCGCATCGGCCCCGGCGTCACCGGACTGCTGGGCCCCAACGGCGCGGGCAAGTCCACGCTCATCAACATGATGGGCGGCTTCCTCTCCCCCTCCACGGGCACCGTCACCCTCGACGGCACCGCGATCTGGGGCAACGAGCAGGTGTACAAGCAGATCGGTGTCGTGCCCGAGCGCGAGGCCATGTACGACTTCCTCACCGGCCGTGAGTTCGTCGTCGCCAACGCCGAGCTCCACGGTCTCGATGACGCCGCCGCCCAGCGGGCGCTCGCCACGGTCGAGATGGAGTACGCCCAGGACCGCAAGATCTCCACCTACTCCAAGGGCATGCGCCAGCGCGTGAAGATGGCCTCCGCCCTGGTTCACGACCCGTCCGTGCTGCTCCTGGACGAGCCCTTCAACGGCATGGACCCGCGCCAGCGCATGCAGCTGATGGACCTGCTGCGGCGGATGGGCGACGAGGGACGCACCGTCCTGTTCTCCTCCCACATCCTGGAGGAGGTCGAACAGCTCGCCTCGCACATCGAGGTGGTCGTCGCCGGCCGGCACGCCGCCTCCGGCGACTTCCGCAAGATCCGCCGCCTGATGACGGACCGCCCGCACCGCTACCTCATCCGCTCCTCCGACGACAGGGCCCTCGCCGCGGCCCTGATCGCCGACCCCTCCACCGCCGGCATCGAGGTCGACCACAAGGAGGGCGCACTGCGCATCCAGGCCGTCGACTTCGGCCGGTTCACCGAGCTGCTCCCCCGTGTGGCCCGTGCCCACGGCATCCGGCTGCTGACGGTCTCGCCCTCCGACGAGTCCCTCGAATCGGTCTTCTCCTACCTCGTCGCGGCCTGAAAGGAGCTGGCACCCATGTATGACCCCACCGTTGCCCGGCTCACCTACCGGGCCCTGCTCGGCCGGCGCCGTGCGCTGATCCTCTTCGCTCTGCCCGCCCTGCTGATCCTCATCGCCCTCGCCGTCCGCGGCTTCGCGGGCGTGGACGACAAGGTCGCCGCGGACCTGCTGGGGGGCTTCGCCCTCGCCACCATGGTTCCGCTGATCGGCGTCATCGCCGGGACCGGCGCCATCGGCCCCGAGATCGACGACGGCTCCATCGTCTACCTGCTCGCCAAGCCCGTGAAGCGCCCGACGATCATCATGACCAAGCTGATCGTCGCGATCGCCGTCACCATGGCCTTCTCCGCGATCCCCACCCTGATCGCCGGGTTCATCCTCAACGGCAACGGTCAGCAGATCGCCGTCGCCTACACGGTCGCGGCCCTCGTCGCCTCGATCGCCTACAGCGCGCTCTTCCTGCTGCTGGGCACCGTCAGTCGGCACGCGGTCGTCTTCGGCCTGGTCTACGCACTGATCTGGGAGTCGCTCTTCGGCAGCCTGGTCTCCGGCGCCAAGACCCTCAGCGTCCAGCAGTGGGCCCTGTCCCTCGCCGAGCGGGTCGCCGGACCCGGCTACGTCGACGCCAGCGTCGGCCTGCCCACCGCCGCGATCCTGCTCGCCACGGTCACCGTCGGCGCCACCGTCTACGCGGGCCAGAAGCTGCGCCGCCTCACCCTGGCGGGCGACGAGTAGACCCGGTGGTGCCCGCACCCCCTCCGAAGCTCTGCCCCGCCCGGCCCATCAGCCAGGCGGGGCACAGCTTTGCGGGTCATCATCGGTGCATGATCGAGCACACCGCGCCGGAGCCGGCCAGGCCCCTGAGGTCCTGGATACGCTCCTCGCCCGGGACGCACCTCTGGTTGCTGATCATCGCCGTCACCAGCATCGTCGTGGTCATCGCGCCCGACCGGGTCGAGCACGTCCTGCTCCACCGCAACAGCAGCAACATCCATCAGCTCGACAAGTACCCCGTCCGGGCACTGCTCAGCAGCGCCTTCTGGATCGAGAACCCGGCCTCGCTCGCCCTGTACGCCGTGCTGTTCGAGCTGTTCCACGCCCCCGTCGAACGCTGGCTCGGCACCCTGCGATGGCTCACGATCGTGGTGACCGCCCACATCGTCGCCACCCTGGTCAGCCAGAAGGTCCTGCTGATGGCCATCCAGGACCATCGCGCCCCGCGCAGCATGACCCGTGTCGTCGACATCGGAGTCAGCTACGGGCTCGCGGCCGCCGTCGGTGTCCTCACCTACCGGCTCCCCGGCCCTTGGAAGTGGATCTACCTGGCCGGAGCGGTCGCGTTCTTCGCAGGCCCCCTCGCCACCGGCGGCACCTTCACCGACCTCGGCCATGCCATCGCGCTCGCCGTCGGCCTGCTCGCCTGGCCGCTCACGCGGCACGTTGTTTCACGTGAAACGTGACGCCGTGACGCCGTGAACCCGATGCGCGAACCCTGTTTCACGTGAAACATGCCTAGTCGGCTTCCGTCTCCGGTTGTGCCACACCGTGCTCCCAGGCCCACGCGGCGATCCCCACCCGGTTGCGAGCACCCAGCTTCCCCTGAACGTTCGCGATGTGGGTCTTGGCCGTCCCGGCGCTGATGAACAGCTCCGCACCGATCTCGGCGTTGGTGAGTCCCCGCGCCACCAGCCGTACGATCTCCAGCTCCCGGCCCGTCAGCGGATGCGCGGCGGGCCGGGCGACCGGACCCGCCTGCGTCAGCCGGCTCAGCAGCCGCACCGTGATCTGCGGACTGATCAGGGTGTCCCCGGCCATCGCCGCGCGCACGCCCTCGATCAGCAGCGTCGGCCCCGACCGCTTCAGCAGGAAACCGCAGGCGCCGTTGCGCAGCGCGGTGTGCACGTACTCGTCGAGGTCGAAGGTGGTCACCACCACCACCCGGGTCTGCGGCGTCAGGAGCCGGGTGACCTCCAGCCCGTCCAGCCGCGGCATCCGGATGTCCGCCAGTACCACGTCCGGCCGCAGCTCACGGGCCAGCGCCACCGCACTCTCCCCGTCCGCCGCCTCACCCACCACGGTCATGTCCGGCTGCGAATCGAGGATCAACCGGAAGCCGCTGCGGATGTCCTCTTGGTCGTCGGCTATCAAGATGCGTGTGGTCACGCAGCCATGATCACCCCTCTGGGCCGGCCGCCACCGGGAACACCGCCGAAACCAGCCAGCCGCCGTCCCCGCTCGCCCCGGCCCGCAAGGTGCCGCCCGCCGCCTCCACCCGTCCGCGCAGACCCGCCAGCCCCGTTCCGCCGCGCCGCCTGCGCCCCCGCAGGCCGCTCGCGCCCCGGGCCGGCGCGGAGTTGGCCACGCTGATCTCCGTACCCGCCTCCACCCGGCGTACGGCGACCCGCACCACGGCCGCCCCCGGCGCGTGCCGCCGTACGTTCGTCAGCGCTTCGACGGCCACGCGGTACGCCGTCGTGTCGGCCTCGCGCGACAGTTCCCGTACCGCCGCAGCGTCCGCGTCCAGCTTCCCGCCCTCGAACCGCTCCACCAGATCCGGCAGTTGCGCGAGGCCCGGCACCGGTGCCGTCGGCCCGCCCGCCGCCTCCTGCAGCGCGTGCACCGTCCGGTCCATCGAAGCCAGGGCGCTCAGCCCAGCCGCCTCGATCCGCTCCAGCGCGCGCACCGCCTGCCCGGGGTCCTGCGCGGCCACGAACCGGGCCGCCTGCGCCTGCACCACGATGGCACTCACGTCGTGCGCCACGAAGTCGTGCAGGTCCCGGGCCAGCTCCAACTGCTGCTCACGGCGCGCCTCCACAACGGCCCGCCCCACCCGGCCGGCCTGGCGACGCAGATAGCCGCCGGCCAGCGCGGCCCCCAAGGCGGGCAGCAGCCAGAACGCCGCCGCCCCGCAGGCCTCCAGCCATGATCCCGTCTCCCGCACCAGCGGAACAGGCCACAGCGCGACGCCCGCCACGCCCAAGGCGCCCGCTACGACCCCCGACCGCACGGGAGACCAGCGGGCCACGAAACCGATCAGCGGCAGCAGGAGACAAACCCAGAGCAGCGTCCATGACGCGGGCGCGTGCAGGAACGACGCGGCGATACCGACGACGGCAGCCGAGGCGAGCAACGGCGCATGCACGGCACGGAGGTTGACGGTCATGAGACCGACCCTACGAGTGCCTGCCCGGGTGGGCCATCTGCCGTTCGGCAGAGGCGGGCGGTCCGGTACCGGCGCGGACCTGCTGATCAGCGGATGGTTCCGCAGGGCCCCGCGGACGAGGCTGGAGACATCACCGACCCCCTCCGGAACAGGACGCGACCATGTCTGCAGCCGTCACCACCGCCACCGACGACGTCCGCGCCACCGCCACCGTCGCGACGGTCTCGCCCTGGCTCCGGCGGGCGGCCCACGCTGCCGCGCTCACGGTGCTCCCGAGCTGCCTGTGGCGGCTGGTGATGGCCACGGGCGTCCCGCTCGGCTTCGGCGTGGGCAGCCCGCACCACCATTCCCAGTTCCCGGGCTGGGGATCCCTCTACCTGGTCGCCCTCTGCGTCTTCCAGGAGTTGCTGGGGCTGGCGGCCCTCGGGCTGGTCCAGCGCTGGGGCGAAGAGGTCCCCCACTGGATCCCACGGCTCGGCGGGCGCCGGATCCACCGCCTGCTGGTCGTGATTCCGTACGCCCTCGCGACGATCGCCGTCACCGCCATCACGCTCGCCTCCGCCTGGTTCTGGAACGGCGTCAACGCGGCCGACCCGACCGCGCCGCGTGGGATCGGTTACTGGGCCATGACCCTGCCCTACGCCCCCACGCTCCTGTGGGGCCCGCTGCTCGGGGTGCTCACCGTCGCCTACTGGCGCCGTCGGCGGGTCCACGGCTGACGCTCGGAAAATCGCTGGTACGCGGCTTGGCCGGGGGGCAGAGTGAGTTCTGCGGGGAGCAACAAAAGGTCCGGGGCAGCCACTTCGAGCGCGCCGTACGGCGCGGGCTGTCCCGGACCTCTCCTACGTCCTGCGCGTTACGCGGCGCCCAGCAGACGCTCCAGCACCACCGCGATGCCGTCCTCCTCGTTGGAGGCCGTCACCTCGTCGGCCACCGCCGTGAGCTCCGCGTGGGCGTTGGCCATCGCCACCCCGTGCGCGGCCCAGCCGAACATCGGGATGTCGTTGGGCATGTCGCCGAATGCGATCGTCTCCGCCGCCTTCACACCCAGCCGGCGCGCGGCCAGCGACAGGCCGGTGGCCTTGGTCAGGCCGAGCGGCAGTATCTCGACGATGCCGGGGCCCGCCATGACGATGTCGACCAGGCTGCCCACGGTCTCCCGGGCCACCTTGACGAGCGCGTCCTCGTCCAGCCCGGGGTGCTGGATGTAGAGCTTGTTCAGCGGAGCCGTCCACACTGCGGTGGTGTCGTACAGGTAGACGGCCGGGAGGCCCTCCTGTACCTGGTAACCGGGCCCGATCAGGACCTCGCCGTCCACCCCGTCCCGGCTGGCCGCCAGGGCCAGCGGCCCGATCTCGGCCTCCAGCTTCGACAGCGCCAGACCGGCCAGCTGCCGGTCCAGCGTCACCGAGGTCAGCAGCCGGTGCGCACCCGCGTCGTAGACCTGCGCCCCCTGCCCGCAGACGGCGATCCCCTGGTAGCCGAGATCGTCCAGGATGTGCCGGGTCCAGGGCACGGAGCGGCCGGTGACGACGATGTGCGCCGCGCCCGCCGCGGTGGCCGCGACGAGCGCTTCACGGGTGCGTTCCGAGACGGTGTCGTCACCACGCAGCAGCGTGCCGTCGAGGTCGGTCGCGACGAGCTTGTACGGGAACGGGGCCGGGCTCACTTGGTGATCGGCTCCAGGACCTCGCGGCCGCCGAGGTACGGACGGAGCACCTGGGGCACCCGTACCGAACCGTCGGCCTGCTGGTGGTTCTCGAGGATCGCGACGATCGTGCGCGGTACCGCGCACAGCGTGCCGTTCAGCGTGGACAGCGGCTGGGTCTTCTTGCCGTCGCGGTAGCGGATCGACAGCCGGCGGGCCTGGAAGCTGTCGCAGTTCGAGGCGGAGGTCAGCTCGCGGTACTTGCCCTGGGTGGGGATCCACGCCTCGCAGTCGAACTTGCGCGAGGCGGAGGCGCCCAGGTCACCGGTGGCGACGTCGATCACCTGGAACGGCAGCTCCAGGCTGGTCAGCCACTGCTTCTCCCATTCCAGGAGCCGCTGGTGCTCGGCCTCGGCCTCCTCCGGTGCGACGTACGAGAACATCTCGACCTTGTCGAACTGGTGGACGCGGAAGATGCCGCGGGTGTCCTTGCCGTACGTGCCGGCCTCGCGGCGGAAGCACGGGGAGAAGCCGGCGTAGCGCAGCGGCAGCTTCTCGGCGTCGATGATCTCGTCCATGTGGTAGGCGGCGAGCGGGACCTCGGAGGTGCCGACCAGGTAGTAGTCGTCCTTCTCCAGGTGGTAGACGTTCTCCGCGGCCTGGCCGAGGAAGCCGGTGCCCTCCATGGCGCGCGGGCGGACCAGCGCCGGAGTCAGCATCGGGATGAAGCCGGCCTCGGTGGCCTGCGCGATGGCCGCGTTGACCAGGGCCAGCTCCAGCAGGGCGCCGACACCGGTGAGGTAGTAGAAGCGCGAGCCGGAGACCTTGGCGCCGCGCTCGACGTCGATGGCGCCCAGCGACTCGCCGAGCTCCAGGTGGTCCTTGGGCTCGAAGCCCTCCGCGGCGAAGTCGCGGATGGTGCCGTGCGTCTCCAGGACGGTGAAGTCCTCTTCGCCGCCGACCGGAACGTCCTCGTGGACGATGTTGCCGAGCTGGAGGAGGAGCCGCTTGGCGGCCTCGTCGGCCTCGTTCTGCTCGGCCTCGGCGGCCTTGACGTCCTGCTTGAGCTGCTCGGCCTTCTTCAGCAGCTCGGCCCGCTCCTCGGGGGAGGCCTTGGGGATGAGCTTGCCGAGGGACTTCTGCTCATTGCGCAGTTCGTCGAAGCGCATGCCTGAGGACCTGCGGCGCTCGTCGGCGGAGAGCAGTGCGTCGACGAGTTCGACGTCCTCTCCACGAGCGCGCTGCGAGGCGCGGACACGGTCAGGGTCTTCACGGAGCAGCCGGAGGTCAATCACCCCTCCAGGCTACCGGGCTGGGGTTCCTGGGATCACACCGATATCACGCTGCGTGTCGCTATGTCCGAATTGCAACGAATGGATAAATCTTGACGCTCGGTCGGAAGTGACCCTTCTCGGGTCGTCGATAAAAGCGGTCCGATTCGCCGAAAAGGTGCAAAGGTCGACGCGCGGGGAGGCTCTGAGCAGGACCGGAGGCGGTTCATTGTCCACAGGAATTCCTGGGGGCCGCATCTTATCCACAGGCTGTGCGCCGCATCTGTGGACACAGGAATAGATCATTGCTGGGCCGCGGGCGGTCGAGATGAATCAGAGCCCAAACCCCCCTCACACACTCATTCGGGTGGGAATGACTCGCCCCAAAGAGTTGATCGGAGATACCGGGGTGACGCCGTTCACCTTCCGCTCCCTAGCGCGAAACCTGGCGCCCGCGACCGATATGTCGACTCCGCAACGCCGTACTGTCGACTTGTCCCCAGGTCTGCGCCGACCCTGTGGATAACTCTGTGGACAGTGGAGCCGTCCTACGCGCGGCCGTCGAGGCAGCGGGCCAGCCAGTCCGAGGCGGCCGTGAAGTCGCCGTCGGAGGTTCCCGCCCGAGGCGCCCGGACATCACTCTGAGCGACACCCGCGCGCGGGTAGGAGCCGAGGAAGCGGACCTGCGGGCAGGTCCGCTTCAGGCCCATGAGCGCCTCGCTGACCCGCCGGTCGCTGATGTGGCCCTCGGCGTCCACGGCGAAGCAGTAGTTGCCGATGCCCTGTCCGGTCGGACGGGACTGGATGAGCATGAGGTTGACCCCGCGGACCGCGAACTCCTGGAGGAGCTCCAGCAGCGCACCGGGGCGGTCGTCACCGAGCCAGAGCACCACGGAGGTCTTGTCGGCGCCGGTCGGCGCGGCGGGCCGGGCGGGGCGTCCCACCAGGACGAACCGGGTCTCGGCGTTCTCCGCGTCGTGGATCTCCGTCACCAGGGGGACGAGCCCGTACGTGGCGGCGGCGAACTCGCCCGCGAAGGCGGCGTCGAAGCGGCCCTCCTGGACCAGCCGGGCGCCGTCGGCGTTCGAGGCAGCCGACTCCCACGCCGCGTCGGGCAGGTTCGCGCGCAGCCAGTTGCGCACCTGCGGCTGGGCGACCGGGTGCCCGGTGACCGTCTTGACGTCCGACAGGGCGGTACCGGGCCGCACGAGCAGCGCGAACGCGATGGGCAGCAGCACCTCGCGGTAGATCATCAGCGGCTCGCCCGAGGCCAGCTCGTCGAGGGTGGCGGTGACCCCGCCCTCCACCGAGTTCTCGATCGGGACGAGGGCGGCAGCGGCCTCGCCGTTGCGTACGGCGTCCAGGGCCGCGGGGACGGACACCATCGGGACGAGCTCCCGGGTGGCGGCTTCCGGGAGCGTGCGCAGGGCGGCTTCGGTGAAGGTGCCCTCGGGACCGAGATACGTGAAGCGGGTGGCCGACATGCGGTCAGCCTAATGCCGCGCCGCCCGCCCCCGGGGAGCCGTTCATCCTTCGAGCAGCCGCTGTCCCACGTACTCCCCGCCGCGGGGGCCGGGCGGTACGGCGTACAGGCCGCTGGACTCGTGCCGGATGAATTCCGACAGCGCGTCGCCGCGGTCGAGCTTGCGCTGTACGGGTACGAACCCGCGCAGCGGATCGGCCTGCCAGCAGACGAAGAGGAGTCCGGCGTCCGGAGCGCCGTCGGGGCCGATCCCGTCGTGGAAGGAGAAGGGGCGCCGCAGCATGGCGGCCCCGCCGTTCTGTTCGGGGGCGGAGATCCGGGCGTGGGCGTTGGACGGGATGACGGGCCTGCCGTCCTCGCCGATCTTGTCGAGCGCCATCTCGGTGGTCTCACCGCCTCCGGTCAGCGGAGCGCCGGTGGCCTTGGTCCGGCCGATGACCTGCTCCTGCTGCGCGAGGGACTGCTTGTCCCAGTCGTCGAGGAGCATGCGGATGCGCCGGACGACGGCGTACGAGCCCCCGGCCATCCAGGCGTGCTCGGCGGGCCCGGGGCCGGCGGCGGGGACGAAGATCCGCTTGTCGAAGTCGGGCTCCGAGGGCTTCGGGTTGCCGGTGCCGTCGATCTGGCCCATGAGGTTGCGGGCGGTCATCGGAGAGGCGGTGGCGCCGGGCGACCGGTTGAAGCCGTTCATCTGCCAGCGGACGCGGGCGGCGTCCCCGGCGTCCTTCTGCAGGGCGCGCAGGGCGTGGAAGGCGACGAGCCCGTCGTTCGCGCCGATCTGTATCCACAGGTCGCCGTTGCTGCGCTGGGCGTCGAGCCGGTCGGAGGAGAAGTCCGGCAGCGGGTCGAGGGCGGCGGGACGGCGGGCCGTGAGCCCCGTGCGTCCGAAGAAGGAGTGCCCGAAGCCGAAGGTCACGGTGAGGGAGGACGGTCCTGCGTCGAGGGCGATCCCGCTGTCGGCGGTCGCGGCGGGCTCGCCGGCCATGAGCCGGCGGGCGGTGTCGGACCAGCGCCGCAGCAGCGCGGCGGCCTCCGTGCGGCCCGCCCCGGGGGCGAGATCGAAGGCGACGAGGTGGCCCTTGGCCTGGAGGGGGGTGGTGATGCCGGCCTGGTGGTCTCCGTCGAAGGCCACCTGGGTGGCGCCGAGGGAGGACAGGCTTCCGGCGGCGCCCGCGGCGGGGCCGTTCCCGGCGCCGGCGAACGCGGAGTGCGCGAGGGCGCCGCCTGCGCCGCCGAGCGCGAGCCCGGCGGCGCCCGCGGCGCCGACCGTGCCCAGCAGCCGTCGCCGGGAGATCTCGATGTCGGGGTTGGTCTCGGTCACGCTGTTCAGCCGATCTTCACGGTCTTCTGGACGGTGGTCTGGTCGATGTCGGAGGTACGGACGGTCACGTCGATACGCCATTCGCCCGTGAGGGGCAGTTGGACGCTGGAAGCGGTCCAGTGCCCGGGGGCGGCCTGGTCGGGTACCACCGGCAGGGGGCCGATGTCCTTGGCCGGGAGGGTGAAGGCGACCTTGACCTCGGGGAGGTCGAAGGGCCGGCCGTCGCCGGAGTCGGCCCACAGGTGCAGGGTGTTGGCGCCGACCCGGCCCGGGTCGAGTTCGAGCCGGATGGAGCCCTTGCCGTTCTGGCCGCCGGTGTCGAACGGCAGGGTGATCTTCACGGCGCGGTCGGGGACGGCAGTGGCGGTGGCACCGCGGGCCGCCTCGCGCTCCACCGTGCGCCCGGGCTCGGTGCTGGTGAGGATCGTGGCGACGGCGAGCAGGACCACCGCGACACCAGCCTCCGCGAGGACGGAGCGGCGCAGCCCGGCGCGGTCCGGGTCGGCGTCGCGGACCTGCTTCTTGCGGGCGCTCTCGCGGGCGGCGTGCTGCCGGGCGAGCTGGGCGGCGCGCTCGGGATCGGGATCAGGGTCGGGGCCGGACCCGGCCGGCACGGAGACCGGCTCCGTTTCACGTGAAACATCCGGCCCTGTTTCACGCGAAACGTCGGGGTCTGTTTCACGTGAAACATCCTCGGACGCGTCGGTCTTCGTCACGCCCGCCGGGGCGTCGGCGAGCCGTTCGGTCCACTTCCGGGACACGTAGCCGAGGCCGAGCAGGACGGCGACCAGGCCGACCTTCAGGAGCAGCAGCCGACCGTAGTCGGTGCCGGTGAGGGCGGACCAGCTGCCCACCTGGCGCCAGGACTGGTAGACGCCGGTGACGGCGAGCACCAGGACGCTGCCGAAGGCGACCCGGGAGAAACGCCGCACGGCCCCGCGCTCGATCCCGGGCACCTTGTGGAGACAGACGAGCAGGGCGGTCAGACCGCCGAGCCAGGTGGCGACGGCCAGCAGGTGCAGGATGTCCGCGGGCATGGCCAGGCCGGGCTGGATGCCGGTGGACGCGTGCTCGGACAGGGCCCAGGTGGCGGCGATGCCGCCGGAGACCACGGCCCCGCCGATGGCCAGGCCGAAGGTCAGGTCGTTGACGTCCCTGGCCTCCTCGGCGCTTCGGGGCCCGGAGGCTTCGGCGTCGTGCAGGCGGCGTGCGAACACGCCGAAGAGGACCGCGATGAAGAGGGCGGCGGCGCCCAGCAGCAGCAGGCGCGAGATCAGTGAGGCGCCGGTCTTGGTCTCCAGGACCGCCCTGAGCCCGTCGAGGTCGAACGCGTCGGTGAACTTCCCCGACCCCGTGTACGGCGTACGGAGCACCAGCATCGCGAGCGTGGCGGCGGTCAGGGTGACCCAGGCGCGTACGACGAGCTTTTGCAGCGGCCGTTCGGCGGCGCCCCGGGGCCAGCACAGCAGGATGAAGGCGGAGCCGCCCACGAGGACGGTGAAGCCGGCGTAGGCGGCGTAGCGGGCGATCCCGTACGCGATGCCGACGGGTCCGCCGCCCGCCTGCGCGGTGGGAAGGGTGACATCGGTGGCGGAGGGCTCGCCGATGGAGAAGGTGAAGGCGCCGGCGATCGGATGGCTGTCGGCCGAGATCGCCTGCCAGGCGACGGTGTAGGTGCCGTTGGGTAGACCGGCGTGCAGGGCGGTGCCGTAGCGGATGGTGTGGCCGCTGCACATGTCGCGCAGCTCGCCGGTGTCCACGCGTTTACCGCGGGGGTCGAGGACGCGGATGGAGTCGTCGCCCAGGGCGACCTGCTCCGAGAAGGAGAGCGTGACCTGGGCGGGCGCCGTGGCGACCACCGCCCCGTCCTTGGGGTCGCTCGCGGTGAGTGCGGCGTGCGCCGTGGCCGGTGCGGCCGCGGTGAACAGGGTTGCCAGCAGGGCTGCGAGGACCAGCGCGAGCCGTGGCAGGACTGCCGTGGCACGGGCGCGGGCCGTGGAGGGAGCGGGGGCGGTGGCCGTCATGGCGTGTCAGTTCCTCGGTCCGTCAGTGGCCGTTGCCAGCCGTGGATGCCGGATCCTGGCCGGTGTACGTGCGTTCCTTGACGTCCAGCTCGACCTTGACGGTGCCGGCCTTCTCGAAGCGGAGCTCGACGGTGACCTTGTCGCCCACCTTCGGTGTGCTCTTGAGGCCCATGAACATGATGTGGTTGCCGCCGCGCTCCAGCTTGAGTTCGCCGTTGGCGGGCACGTCCATCGACTGGACCTGCTGCATCTTCTGGTCCTTGGTCTCGTGGATCTGGAGATCGTCGGAGAGCGGGGAGGTGGCACCGGTGAGCTTGTCGGCGGCCGCCGAGTCGTTCTTGATGACCATGAAGCCGCCGGCCATCTTGTCGTTCACCGGCTGGGGCATGAAGGCGCCGCTGACGGTCATCTCCGGCTTGCTGTCGCCGGAGCAGCCGGATATCGCGAGGACTGCCGCGAGGGAGAGGGCGGCGGCGAGGGTGCGGGTGGTGCGGGTGTTCACGGGTTCTCTCCCTTGATGAGCTTCGGCAGGTCCTTGGTGTAGTCGTCGACGGTGGTGCTCTCGCCGTAAAGGACGTAGCCCTCGTCGGTCTTGGGCGAGAACGCGATGACCTGGGCGCCGTGCATGGAGACGACCTTGCCGTCGGCCCCCGTCTTGGCGGCCTCGATACCGATGCCGAGCGTGCGCGCGGCGGCCTGGATGGTGGTGAAGTCCCCGGTGAGTCCGATGAAGGACGGGTCCTGGCCCTTGAGCCACGCGGCGAGGACCTCGGGAGTGTCCCGGTCGGGGTCGGTGGTGACGAAGACGACCCGGAGGTTGTCCTGGTCCGCCTGGGGCAGTGCCTTCTTGGCCACGGCGATGTTGCTCATCGTCAGCGGGCACACGTCGGGGCAGCTGGTGTATCCGAAGTAGATGAGCGTCGGCTTGCCCTTGGTCTGCTCTCGCAGGTTCCACGGCTTGCCGGTGGTGTCCGTGAGGACGAGCTCCGGCTTGCTGAAGGGGCGGTCCAGCACGGTCGCGGCCTTGTCGTGGTTCTGGCCGCCGGAGATCTGAGTGACCGAGCCGGTCTTGGCGGGCTCGTTACCGCAGGCGGTGAGGGTGAGTGCGGCCGCGGCGAGAAGCGCGGCGACCGTCACACGTGTGGTGCGCATGAAGAGATGTCCCTGGGATCGGGGATGTAGGGAGGGTGCTGGTACGGGACGACGCCACGGCGCCCGCGGGTGCGGGCGCCGCGGGCGGCGAAGGCGAGCGGGGTCAGGCGGACCGGCGACGCGAGGCGAAGCCGAAGGCGACCCCGCCGAGCCCGATGACGATGCCGGCGATGCCGAGGGCGCGCGCCGTGGTGTCGGAGCCGTGCTCGGAGGCGGCCTCGTCGTGACCGGGCGCGGCGTCCTTGTCGGCGTTCTTCGCCTCGTCCGACTTGGCTCCGGTGCCGTGCTGGTCAGCGCCCTTCGCGGCCGTCAGCTTCAGGACGGGCGCCGGGTTCTGCGGCTCCGCGGCGCCTTCCTTGGTCTCCTCGATCCACCGGACGATCTCGCCGTTGTCGTAGGTCTGGATCGACTTGAAGACCATCTGGTCGGCGTTCTCGGGCAGCTTGCCGACGGAGAGAGGGAACTGCTGGAACTTGCCGGGCTCGATTTTCCCACCGGTCCACGTGACCTTGGTGACGGCCTCGTTGACCTGCTTGCCGTGCACCGTGAGCGGCTTGTCGAGCTTGCTCTTCTCGACCGTCACGGTCCAGCCGGGAACGTCCTGCGGCATGACGGACGAGAGCGGCTGGTCGATCGGGAAGTTGACCTCCAGCTGGGTGGTCGACGCGTTGTCGCGTTCGTTGGGGACCTTGAAGTTGATCGTCGTGTAGCCGCCCTTGGTGGCTTCGCCGGGCTGGACGCCGACGTGCGCGAAGGCGGTGCCGGAGAGGACGAGGACGGAGCCGGCGGCGAGGGCGGCGGCGAAGGAGACGCGAGAGGACTTCATGGCAGGAACACTCCACGGAAGCAGGGACGGCGGTGGCTCCGCGCGGCGGCGCGCGGAGTTCACGGCACCGGCGCTCCCGCTGGGTGTCCGGGGGAGGAGGGTGCCGCGTCAGGCTGCGAGGGCGAGGGCCGTGGGCGGCCCGCGCCTGATCACCGTGTGCTGGAGTGTGTCCCGGCCCGTGCTGGCCGCGGGCTCGGACCCGGTCCGCAGGGCCCGCGAGGTACAGGTGGGCGAGGCGGGAAGCCCGGCGCCGAGGGCGCGTACGAAGGCCAGTGCGGCGCGCAGCGGACGCATCGGGGCGGCTTCGGCGGCGGAGAGCCGGGACAGTTCGACGAGTCGGAAGAGCGCGGCGTCCCCACGGCCCAGCAGCCAGCCGGCGGCGAGCGCGGCCAGCAGGTGACCGAGCAGCATGGCCGGGCTGAACAGGCCGGTCGCGGGCGCCGCGGCGGCGCTCTGAGCCAGGTGGGCGTGCACGCCGTGACCCTGTACGGCGATCTGTCCGGCCTCGGCGGCCTGTCCGGCCTGCTGGGCCAGCGCGGCCGGATCCAGGCCGGCGGCCTCCAGGATCCGCCGGGAGTCGGCCGGACTGAGCGGTACGGAGTTGCCCCCGCACACCAGCTGGGCGGCGAGCGCGGCGAGCGAGCTGTCGGAGGCGTCGGCCGGTGCCTGCGCGGCCGCGGCGCCGTGCTGGCCGAGGCCGAACAGCGCGTGCAAAGAGAGTTGTCCGGCGGTGAGCCCGACGGCGATGCCCGGCAGCGTGCGCCGTCGTCCCGCCAGCGGCGCCGCGACGGCGAAGACGGCGAGGAAGCCGATGCACAGTGACCACCAGGGCACGGTGGCGCAGGACGCCAGCGCGTGCCCGGCTGCGGACAGCACGACACAGACCGCGGTGAACACCGCGGCCCGGATCAGCCGGAGGCCGGCTCCGGCGTGCGTCGCATGGGGGTCAGACATGGCCGGGCCATCATCGCACTGCGCGTGGGCCGTTCATGCGGCAGGTCCGGAACGTCCCTTGGAGTCCCCTCTGCGCAGCCGGCCCGCCCGCCCCGGGTTTGCGCCGCACCGCATACACCGGCCTCCGGCAGAGCCGCATCGGCCGAACGAGGGCAATCGGCTCCCGGACGGCCGCAGAGCGCTTACGGCCGGTCGCGGACGGCAATACGTAACCCTATGAGCATCTGGTGGTCTCTCCACTTGAGGCGCGACGCCGCGAGCGTGCCGCTCGCCAGGCGACTGCTGCTGGGGACGATGGAGACCGTGGGGGTGGACCCGGACATCTCTTTCGATCTCTCGGTGGCACTGAGCGAGGCGTGCGCGAACGCCGTGGAGCACGGCGGGGGCGGCGAGATCCCGGACGGGGCCGAGGAGTACCGCGTGACGGCCTATCTGGACGGGGACTGCTGCCGCATCGAGGTGACCGATTCCGGTCCGGGCTTCCCGCCCTCGACGGTGGCCCGTCGCAGACCCTCCCTGGCCGAGCACGGCCGGGGCCTGGACCTGATCGCGGAGCTCTCCGACCACGTCCGTCTGCGCAACCGGCCGGGGCGCGGTGCGGTGGTCAGCTTCGACAAGATGCTGAAGTGGCGCGACGACGCGCTCCTGAAGGTGTCCTAGCCAGCCGCGTCTGGCCGCTCGTGAAGGCGCTCCCGCACGGTGGCGACACACCGGTGGGCGGGACCCTGGAAGGATCCCGCCCACCGCGTACTACCCGCCCGGGCGTCAGCCCTTGAGGCGTGCCATCCAGGCCTCGACCTCGGTCGCGGCGCGCGGCAGCCCGGCCGACATGTTCCGGTTGCCGTCCTCCGTGACCAGGATGTCGTCCTCGATCCGGACGCCGATGCCCCGGTACTCCTCGGGCACCGTCAGGTCGTCGGCCTGGAAGTACAGACCCGGCTCGACGGTGAGGCACATGCCCGGCTCCAGCGTGCCGTCCACGTACGCCTCGGTACGCGCGGCGGCGCAGTCGTGGACGTCCATGCCGAGCATGTGGCCGGTGCCGTGCAGGGTCCAGCGGCGCTGCAGACCGAGCTCCAGGACGCGCTCGACGGGGCCTTCCAGCAGGCCCCACTCGACGAGCTTCTCGGCCAGCACGTGCTGCGAGGCGTCGTGGAAGTCGCGGAACTTCGCGCCCGGCTTGACGGCGGCGATGCCGGCTTCCTGGGACTCGTAGACCGCGTCGTAGATCTTGCGCTGGATGTCGGTGTACGTGCCGTTGATCGGCAGCGTGCGCGTGACGTCGGCGGTGTAGAGGCTGTGGGTCTCCACACCGGCGTCGAGCAGCAGCAGGTCGCCGGAACGGACGTCGCCGTCATTGCGGACCCAGTGCAGGGTGCAGGCGTGCGGGCCGGCGGCGCAGATGGAGCCGTAGCCGACGTCGTTGCCCTCGACGCGGGCGCGCAGGAAGAAGGTGCCCTCGATGTAGCGCTCGGAGGTGGCCTCGGCCTTGTCGAGGACCTTCACGACGTCCTCGAAGCCGCGGACCGTGGAGTCCACGGCCTTCTGCAGCTCGCCGATCTCGAACGCGTCCTTCACCGCGCGGGCCTCGGAGAGGTAGACGCGCAGCTCCTCGTCGCGCTCCTTGGTCACCTTGTCGGTGAGGGCGGACTCGATGACGGAGTCGTGGCCGCGGACGACCCGCACCGGGCCCTCGGCCTCGGCGAGGGCCTCGGCGAGCTCGCGCACGTCCTGGGCGGGAATGCCCAGGAGCTGCTCGGCCTCGGCGAGGGAGTGGCGGCGGCCGACCCACAGCTCGCCCTGGCCGGACAGCCAGAACTCGCCGTTCTCCCGGTTGGAGCGCGGCAGCAGGTAGACGGTGGCCTGGTGGCCGGTCGGCCCGGTGGGCTCCAGGACCAGGACGCCGTTCTCCGTCTGGTCGCCGGTGAGGTACGCGTACTCGGTGGAGGCGCGGAAGGGGTACTCGGTGTCGTTCGAGCGGGTCTTCAGGCGGCCCGCGGGGACGACGAGGCGATCGCCGGGGAAGCGCGCGGACAGCGCGGCGCGGCGGGCGGCGGTGTGCTCGGCCTGGGCGATGGGCTCCAGCCCGTGCAGCTCGGTGTCGGCCCAGCCGGTACGCATGCTCTCGGCGAGCTCGTCGCTGACCCCCGGGTACAGACCGTTCTTGCGCTGCTTGTGCGTCTTCTTGGGCTGCTCTTCTTCCGGGGTCTCCGGGGTGAGCTCGTCAGCCACGTCTTCTCCTCAGCTACGACCGTACGGACCTGGGTGTGGACCGCATCCATCGTAGGCGTGTGCGGATGGGCGCGTTTCGTATCGTGCGATTTGTCACGACCTGCCCCCTCATCTCCCGCTTCCCCGTCATCTCCCCGCCCTCTCCGTTCCTCTCCGTGCCGCGGCTCACTCGAACCGGGCGGCGAGCAGCACGATGTCCTCGGGGGCGTCGGCCGGCTCCCCGCCGGGCAGCACGGTCCGCAGGATGTGGTCGCACAGGGCGGCCGGGTCGTCACGGACGCTCCGGGGCGCTCCCACGGCTGCCGCGTGCAGCCGGGCGTAGGCCCGGTCCATCGGGTCGCCGGTGTGGTGCAGCAGCCCGTCGGTGTAGAGCAGCACCGTTTCTCCAGGTGCAGGCTCGATCTCCACGCTCGGCGCCTCCCAGCAGGACAGCATGCCGAGCGGGGCGGAGAGGGAGGTCTCCAGGTACTCGGCACCGCGCTCCCCGATGAGGAGCGGCGGGGCGTGCCCGGCGCCCGCAAGGATGATCTTGGGGCCTTGGCCCCCGGCGTGAGAGTGCCCAGCCGGTTCGCAGTAGGCGAAGAGTGCGGTGGCCGAGCGCGCCGGCTCGGTCAGGCGCAGCAGCAGCTCCAGGTCGGACAGGACCGCTACGGGGTCCTCGCCCTCCATGACGGCATAGGCGCGCAGCGATGCGCGCAGCCGCCCCATCGCGGCGACGGCGCTCGGCCCCGACCCGGTGACGGACCCGACGGCCAGCCCCAGCGCGCCCTCGGGCAGCGGCAGGGCGTCGTACCAGTCGCCGCCGCCGCGCGGCCCCGTGTGGTGGCGGGCCGCGAGCTGGACTCCGGGGACCCGGGGGAGGCGGCTGGGCAGCAGTTCCTCGGCGACGGTGACCAGGCGGGTACGGGAGCGTTCCACCTCCAGCATCCGGGCCAGGTGTTCGGCGGCGTGCCGCACGTACAGCCCGGCCAGGTCGCGCTGGCGGTCGTTCGGCTCGGCCTGCTCGTCGTAGAGCCAGACGGCCGCGCCGAGCCGGCCGGTGGCTTCGGCGGTCAGGGGCAGCGCGTAGCTGGCGGCATAGCCGAGGCGGGCGGCGACCTCGCGGTGACGGGGGTCGACGGGGGCGGCGAAACCGCCGGTGCCGGGGGGTGCGCCCGGTTCGGGGAGGACCTCGGAGCCGCCTCGGGCGTCGGGGAGCCCGTCGAGGATGCGTCCGTAGGAGGTCGCGCTGCGCGGCACGGTCTCGATGTGACCGAGTTCGGCGTGGCCGAGCCCGAGACCGATCGTGCAGCTGGGGCCGAGCCCGTCGGCGGGCTCCATGACGATCAGGCCGCGGCGGGCGCCGACGAGTGCGGCTCCGGCGCGCAGGAACTCGTGGAGGGAGGCGTCGAGGTCAGTGGTGCGAGCGAGGCGCTCGGTGAGCTCGTGGAGGGTGGTGAGGTCGGAGACCATGCCCGCCAGCCGGTCCTGGATCAGGCTGGCCGGGCCGGGCGCAGGGGCCGGTGCGGGGGCAGCTCGGGCGGACGTGGGCGCCGCAGTCTGCGGCGACACGGTGACTGCTGGATCGATTCCAGCCACTTTCGGCAGATGCGAGGCGCTCATGGCGTCCGCCTTTCCACCTGGTGCGATTCGCCAAATAGCATCGCAAACCCCCAGATCGTGCTGCGCCGCCATCAAGGAATCCACATCTACACGCACACGTGGATGCATGTCCAGCATTGCCCAGGTGGGAATCCTGGTGTCCGTGGGACGGCAACTCACTGTCGAGCCAAGGCTAGAACTTGGCCGGAAAAAGCTGGAAGCAGTCGGTTTTTAAGGTCGACTGGGCGGGTGCCGCAGGGGGTCGGGTACCTATTCCGTGATGCCGGGGGTCAGTTGGCGGCGCGGGGAACCGGCCCGGCGCGGGCCGTCGTCCTTAGCGCCGGCAGGCGGCCCCGGTCGTCGGAGCGGGGCGCGCCGCGGCCCCGCCGGACGCGGGACGGACCCGTAGGGACCGCAGACCGACCCGTAAGACGGACCCGTAGAAGACCCGTAAGACGGACCCGTAGAAGACCCGTAAGACGGGCCCGCAAGAAACTGCACGAACCGTGTGACCTGCTTCTGGCGGACAGTGATGCCCCACCTGTACGTGTGGTGAGAGACCGGTTACATGGTGTGATGTGGCCCTCGACGTTCAACGGAAAGGAACGAGCGCTCATGCGCGAGATCCTCGGAAGGCGTCTCCAGCGGCTCCGTGATCGCTTTCGATCCCTGCGCTCCCTCCCTATCCCTCGGCGGAGCGGCGGTTCCTCCGCCCCCACCTCCACCTCCGCCCACCTCGAAGCGGCGCTCACCTGCGCCACCACGTGGCGGTGGCCCGTGCTGCCCGGCGTCGGCCGGTCCGCGGCGGACGCCTCGCGATGCGCCTGCCCCGACCCCGACTGCGTCGTCCCCGGCGCGCACCCCTTCGACCCGGGCCTGCTCGCCGCCACGACCGACCCACGGATGGTGGCCTGGTGGTGGACCAACCGGCCCACCGCCCCCGTTCTGATGGCGACCGGCGGGACCGCCCCGTGCGCGTTGAGCCTGCCGGCCGCCGCGGCCGCGCGGGCCCTCGTACGACTGGAGGCGCAGGGACTGCGGCTCGGGCCGGTCGTGGCCACGCCGACCCGGTGGTCGCTGCTGGTGGCGCCGTACTCGCTGGAGCGGCTCGGCGAACTGCTGTACGCGAAGGACCACGTTCCCTCCTCGCTGCGTTTCCACGGCGAGGGCGGGTACCTGTTGCTGCCGCCCTCCGCCGCGTCGAGCGGCGGCCAGGTGCGCTGGGAACGGGAGCCGCGGGCCCGGGGGGCGTCGCAGCCGTCGGCGCAGCGGAGGCCTTCGGCTCAGCGGATGCGGCGGGGCCAGCGGACGCCGCAGGGCGCCGGCACGCTCTGGCTGCCCGAGGTCGAGGCGGTCGTGGACGCGCTCGTCGAGGCGAGCAGCGGTGCGCCCGGCGGCGGCAGCCGGCTCGCGTACTGATCTGCCGAGCGTCGGCGGATCACTCGTACGGGTGCCAGCGCGACGAGTTTCCCGGGGAATTGGGCGCGGGGATCTCCGCGCCCCATTCCCGCATCGCTATCTTCGGCGAATGAATCTCCGCCTGATCGGTATCGGCGCCGGTGTGCTGATCATCTTGTCGCTCCCGCTCGCTGGAGCGATCGCCGGGCCGGATTTTGCCGGTCAGGATGACGGAAAGGGCGGCGGCCTGTTCTCGACGCTCGGGCTTTCGCACTCTTCTCGCACATCTCCCTCGTCTCAGCGGCCGGCCTCGGCCCCGGCCCCGGCCGCCGAGGCCGAGGCGTCCGGGCCCGAGCGGCCCGGCCAGGCCGAGCAGCCCCGTACGGATTCCCGCTGCGGCCCCGAGCTGTCCTCGCCGCACGGTGTGGAGGCGCAGACCTGCGTGCTGGTGTCCGAAGGCCGGACGTGGGGCCGGAGTTACTACCGCAACACGAGTGGTCATGCGCTGGATGCGGTGCTGACGCTGATGGGGCCGGCGGGGCGCACGGTGCAGATCCGGTGCGCGGTCGGGCCGGGTGACGAGCCGGGCCTGTGCGAGACGCCCAAGGATGCTTCGGCAGGGGATCCCGAGAGTTACTCCGCTGTTGCGGAATTCGCAGTTCCGGATGATGAAGGCGACTTGCTCTTGCGGTCCGGGAGCAACTCTCCGGCCCCGGGTGACGGTTGAGTACCGCCGGAAATGGAAGGGCCCGGCCGCTGGCGACGGGGGATGCACCAGCGACCGGGCTACAAGAACGGTAACAAGAGATCGCCTCTACGCAAATTCGATCTCTGATATTCAGACACCGATTTGCCGACGATTAGCGGGAGTTGTGACTCCGGTCACCGGCTCCGCAGCGGGCGCGCGGTCAGCTGAGGGTCACCTGGCGGTTGGTGAGTCCGCCGCGTGCCCGGCGCTCCTCCGTGGTCAGCGGGGCGTCCGAGGCCAGGGCGCCGGCGAGGCGCTCCGCGAACTCCGCCGCGGGCTTCTCCACGTCGTCGGCCGTGACCCCGGTGGGCAGGTCCCAGACCGGGACCATCAGGCCGTGCGCACGGAAGGAGCCGACGAGCTTCGTGCCCTCGCCGAGCGAGGACGTGCCGGCCGCGTGCAGCCGGGCGAGGGCGTCGAGCAGCTTCTCCTCGGGGTGCGGCATGACCCAGCGCAGGTGGTTCTTCTCCGGGGTCTCGCACCAGTACGCGGCGTCCACGCCGGTCAGCTTGATGGTGGGAATGGCGGCCTCGTTGGCGCGTTCCAGCGAGGCGGCGATCTCCGGGGAGGCGTTCTGCGCGCTGTCGGATTCCGGAATCCAGAATTCGAACCCGCTGTGGACAACAGGCTCGAAACCGCCGTCGGCGTCCAGGAGATCCTGAAGTCGCGGACCCTCGGCGGGAACCCGGCGGGCGGCGACGGGGGTACCCGGTTCGGCCGCGAGCGCACGCTCCAGGGTGTCGGCCATGTCGCGGCTCAGGTCCCCGGTGGACGAGTCGTTCTGCAGGCCGAGCAGGACGGACCCGTCCTCGCGGCGCAGCGCCGGCCAGGCCATGGGAAGGACGGTCACCAGCGTGACGGAGGGGACGCCCTCGGGCAGGCCGCCCTTGAGGGACAGCGGGACGGTGGCCGCGGGGACCAGCTCGCGCAGCGCGACCCAGTCGCACTCGCCCGGCAGGCCCTCGAAGGGGCGCTGGACGTGCTCGGTGACGGCGTGCGCGGCGGCTGCGCCGTGGCAGGCCTTGTAGCGGCGCCCGGATCCGCAGGGGCAGGGCTCACGGGCGCCCACGACGGGGATCTCACCGTTGTTGAGCTGCGGCTTTGCGGTCTTGGCTGCGGGGCGCTTCTTGGCCATCGTGGGTGTCTCCCGGTTGCGGCGGTACGGCGTCGTGTCTGGGCGCGAGCCTAGCCGTTCGTACCGCCGGAACCGGTGGGGTGCGGCCGGGAGCACGGTCGGCGTGCGCTCCCGGACGGCCGCTCGTACGGATGACCGGTACTGCTGTGCGGTGCTGTTCTGTTGTGGTGTGGGGGCTGTTTCGTTGTCCTTGCAGGGATCCGGATCTCCTCAGGGATCCAGATCGTCGAACGCCGTGCTGAAGTCGATCGCCGGGGGCGCAACGCGCGTAGCGAAATCCTCGTGCCGGGGCCCACAGGCGACGATCACCCACACGGTGACCTCACCCGCCGCTCCGTCCCGGACACCCCAGTCCTGGGCCAGGGTGCTGATGATGTTCAGCCCCCGGCCGCCGTGCGCGGTGACCGAGGGCTTGGCCGGGACCGGGCGGGTGGGACCGCCTCCGTCCGTGACCTCGACCGTCAGCCGTCCCGCTCCGTCGACGCGCCAAGCGGCGCGTATCTCCCCCTCCCCGGCTTCCCGCGCGCTCAGGGGCCTGCCATGTCGGCAGGCGTTGCTGAGCAGTTCGGAAAGGATCAGTACGGCATCGTCCACGACCGATTCGGACACTCCGCTGATACGCAGCTGATCGCGCATCCGGTGTCGTGCCTCGCCCACGCCCGCAGGACCATGGCGTACGTCCATGCACGACGACGTGGGCACTTCCTGTGCCACCACCAACGCCACCCCCGGAACCTCCTTAGCCCCACGCATGGTCTGGATGCCCCAATGGCCTGGACCGGAAACCGCCGTGGCGGGCCCCCGTGACGCATTCACGCCGAACGAATGCGAAGCGGATGCGCCGGTGCACACCCTGTTACGGCCGGGTGGGAAGTGACGGGTGTGCAAAAAGGGACGTCAGCGCCCCAGTTGGGACAGAACTTGACGTGGTCTGTTCGTGATGATCGCTTCTACGCCCAGATCAGCGCAGAGCTGAACGTCCCGGGGATCGTCCACTGTCCACACGTGTACGGAGTGCCCCGCGTCCTGGAGCTTGCGGATGAAGCCGGGGTGGCTGCGCACGATCCGCATGCCCGGGCCGGCGATCGTCACGCCGGCCGGCAGTCGGCCGTCCCGCATCCGGGGCGAGATGAACTGCATCAGGTACACGGTGGGGATCGTCGGGGCCGCCGCCCGCACCCGGTGCAGGGAACGCGCCGAGAAGCTCATGACCCGCACCGGGTGCGGACCCTCGGCGGGCGGGGCGTCCAGGCCGAAGCGCTTGAGGAGGAAGAGGAGGCGCTCCTCCACCTGTCCGGCCCAGCGGGTCGGATGCTTCGTCTCGATCGCGAGCTGTACCGGACGGCCGGCGTCGGAGATCAGCTCCAGCAACCGCTCCAGGGTGAGGACGGAGGTGCGCTCGGGGTCCGCGACCCAGTCGGGGGACTCCTCGCGGTCCTTCCAGGAGCCGAAGTCGAGGGCGGCGAGGTCGGCGAGCTCCAGAGCGGAGACGGCGCCGCGGCCGTTGGACGTGCGGTTCACCCGGCGGTCGTGGACGAGGACCAGGTGGCCGTCGGCGGTGAGCCGCACATCGCATTCGAGGGCGTCGGCGCCGTCCGCGATGGCCTTGCGGTAGGCGGCCAGGGTGTGCTCGGGAGCGTCCTGTGAGGCGCCGCGGTGGGCGACGACCTGGATGGTGCGAGGCATTGCGTGAGTCACCCGGTCATGGTGCCACCGACGGGGCCCCGGGCGTCGAGGCCGAGTGCTGCAGGTGCGTCCCAAATGCCGGATATAAAGAATGGCAGGAGATGCACAGGTCCGGCTTACAGTGCTCTGACGGGTCATGGGAAAGGCTTTGCCCAGGAACTTGTGCGGCACGTCGAACGTTCACTCGGACCGATTGCCAGCGATTTGCCAGAGATTTCTGAAGCCGTGTGTGACGAGGAGAGAGCGCTGTGAGCACCGAGAACGAGGGCACCGCGGCCCCGACGCCCCCCGCGGCCCCGTCCGTACCCCCTGCTCCGGCCCCCGCGACGAAGGCGGACGCACCGCAGGACGCGCCCCCGCAGGCACAGGCCGCGTCGGCGGCGCCGTCGGTCGCGGTGACGCCGGCCGCTGGGCCCGCCGCCGCCGAACCGGTGACCCAGGAGCTCCCGCCGTCGCCCGCGCCCGGTGGCGAGCCGACGCAGCAGATCCCACCCACCCCTCCCACCCCGGTGCCCCCGGCCTCCGCCCCGGCCTACGGTCACGCCCCGGCTCCGGCTGCGGCCCCCGCCCCGGCCGCGTACGGAGCCGAGGGCTGGCCGCCCCCGCCGCCCGCGGTGCCGGCGTACGGCGCGGGCGGTGGCCAGGCCGGCGGCGGGTGGGGCGTCCCCCTGACCACCGACGGCTCCCCGGCGCCCAAGGCGAAGGGCAGGGGCGGCCTGATCGCGGCGGTGCTGGTGGCAGCCCTCCTCGCGGGCGGCATCGGCGGCGGCGTGGGGTACTGGGCGGCCGAGCGCGGCGACAACGGCACCGGCTCGACCACGATCAGCGCCGGAAACACCCCCAAGGACCTCAAGCGCGAGGCCGGCTCCATCGCCGGCCTGGCGGCGGGCGCGCTGCCCAGCGTGGTCACCATCGAGGCCTCGGCCGGTGACGGCGAGGGCGGCACGGGCACCGGCTTCGTCTACGACCAGCAGGGCCACATCCTCACGAACAACCACGTGGTGGCCTCCGCCGCGAACGGCGGAAAGCTCTTCGCGACGTTCTCCGACGGCAAGAAGTACGACGCTGAGGTAGTGGGCCGCGCCCAGGGCTACGACGTCGCCGTCCTCAAACTGAAGAACCCGCCGGCCGGCCTCAGGCCGCTGCCGCTGGGTGACTCCGACAAGGTCGCGGTCGGCGACCCGACCATCGCGATCGGCGCCCCCTTCGGTCTGTCCAACACGGTCACGACCGGCATCGTCAGCGCCAAGAACCGCCCGGTCGCCTCCGGCGACGGGTCGGGCAGCAAGAACTCCTACATGAGCGCCCTCCAGACGGACGCCTCGATCAACCCGGGCAACTCCGGCGGTCCGCTGATCGACGGACGCGGTGCGGTGATCGGCATCAACTCCGCGATCCAGTCCGCCGGTAACGGCGGCTTCGGCGGCGGCCAGGCCGGTTCCATCGGCCTCGGCTTCGCCATCCCGATCAACCAGGCCAAGAACGTCGCCGAGTCGCTGATCAAGACCGGCAAGCCGGTCTATCCGGTGATCTCGGTCTCCGTGGACCTCCAGGCCAAGACCGAGGGCGCCAAGATCTCCGAGCAGGGCGCGGCCGCCAACGAGCTGGTCGACCCGAACGGTCCGGCCGGCAAGGCGGGCCTGAAGCCCGGCGACGTCATCACGGAGTTCGGCGGCAAGCCGGTCGACAGCGGCCCGACCCTGATCAGCCTGATCTGGACGCACAAGCCCGGTGACACCGTGAAGCTGACCTACCTGCGGGACGGCAAGCCGACCACCGTCGACATCACGCTCGGCTCGCGGGTCGGCGACAAGTAGAACCGGCCCATGTGGCCTGATGGACAGGGGCCGTAGGCGGGATTCCGCCTACGGCCCCTCCCAATGTCCGCTTATGCTTCATTGGTGTTCGACTCCCGGCACATACGGACATTCCACGAGGTGGTCGCCTCCGGGTCGTACTCGGCTGCCGCCCGCATGCTGGGGTACACCCAGCCCGCCATCACCCAGCAGATGAAAGCGCTCGAACGCGCCGTCGGGACCCCGCTGTTCACCCGTGTGGGCCGCAAGATGCAGCTCACCGAGGCCGGGGAGTCCCTCTCCCGGCACGCCGAGACCATCCTCGGCAGCCTCTGCGCCGCCGAGGCCCAGCTCAAGGCTTACGCGCGCCTGCGCACGGGGCGGGTCCGGCTGTGCGGCTTCCCCAGTGCCAACGTCACCCTCGTGCCGGAAGCCCTGAGCTGCCTGGCCAAGGAACACCCGGGCGTCCAGGTGGAGCTGCTGGAGGGAGAACCCCCCGACTCGCTGCGCCGGCTGGAGCGGGGGGAGTGCGACATCACCCTGGCCTTCACCTATCCCGGGCTGCACGAGGAGATCCCGGAGGAGGTGGCCGAGGTCAGGCTGCTGGAGGACCAGCTGACGGTACTGCTGCCCACCGGGCATCCGCTGGCCCGGCGCCGCGCCGTGCTCCTGGCCGACCTCGCCGAGGAGCAGTGGATAGCGGGCTGCCCGCGCTGCCGGGCGAACCTCCTGCACGAGTGTGCGGAGCTGGGTTTCGTCCCCGACATCCGCTTCGCCACCGACGACAACCTGGTGGTGCAGAGCCTGGTCGCGCAGGGGCTGGGCGTGGCCATGATGCCCGCCCTGGTACTGCCCTCCCTTTCGCTGAACAAGGTCTGCGGCCGGGCGCTCCAGCCCGCCGCCCGCCGGCACATCGCCGCCTACGTCTACCGGGACCATCTGCGGGTCCCGGCGACGGGCGTGGTGCTCAACGCCCTGAAGCAGGCGGCGGCGAACCGGGTCGGCTGCTGACCATCCATAAGCCCCGCTTGGGATTTCAGGTCATAACTGTCGTTGGACGTGATGGAACGTCCGCAGCACGCTGCGTATATGACCACCACCATTCCGGCCCGCCTCACCACGAGGATGGCCGCCCTCGTCAGTGAGATCCGTACGGTCGTGGAGCGGGGACTGGCTCCCGACCTCACCGCGTACCTGGTGGGCGAACGGCTCGCCCCGCATCTGGGGGCGCCCGACCTCCTGACGCCCGCGCAGCGGGAGGGCGATCCGGAGCGCTACCGCCAGCACGTCCTGCACGCCGAGTCCGACGGCAGCTTCTCCGTGGTGGCGCTGGTGTGGCTGCCCGGACAGGAGACCTGTATCCACGACCACGTGTCGTGGTGCGTGGCCGGGGTGCACGAGGGTGAGGAGAGCGAACGCCGCTTCCGGCTCGCCCCCGGTGCGGGCCCTGCGCGACTGGTGGCCACCGAGGACGTGGTCAACGCGCAGGGCGAGGTCTGCGGGTTCGCCCCGCCCGGTGACATCCACAAGGTCCGCAACTCCTGTGGCGCCACGGCGATATCCGTGCACGTGTACGGCGCCGACGTGTCCCGGCTGGGTACCAGCATCCGACGCGTCTACACGCTCCCCGTCGACTGATGGCACTCCTCCACCGTCCGCAAGCGGCGGCGCTCCACCATGTTTCACGTGAAACATCCACCTCCTGGCCCGGCTTGGCGATGGCCGTGGGCGGAGCGCTGGCGGCGTGGTCCCTCCACCGCCTGGTGCCCGCCGTGCCGATGCTGACCGCGTCGGTGGTGCTGGGCATCGCGGTGGCGCATCTGCCGGGCGTACGGACCTTCGTCCGCTCCACCGCCCGCCCGGGCCTGTCCCTGGCAGGCCGCCGCCTGATGCGGATCGGCATCGTGCTGCTGGGTCTGGGGCTGGGCCTGGACCAGGTGCTCCGGCTGGGCTGGGCCACGGTGGCGATGGTGGCCGGAGTGGTGGCGGCCACCTTCTTCGGCACGATCTGGCTCGGCCGTCGGCTCGGACTCCCCGGAGACCAGCCGCTGCTGATCGCCACGGGGTATTCGATCTGCGGGGCCTCGGCCATCGGCGCGGTGAGCGAGGTGTCGGGCAGCGACGAGGAGGACGTGGCCGCCTCGGTCGCCCTGGTCACGCTCTGCGGCACCCTCGCCATCGCGGTCCTCCCCCTCCTCCAGGGCCCGCTGGGCCTCTCCGACCCGGCCTTCGGGCGGTGGGTCGGAGCGAGCGTCCACGATGTCGGCCAGGTGGTGGCGACCGCGCAGACCGCGGGCCCGGGCGCATTGGGCGAGGCCGTGCTGGTCAAGCTGATGCGGGTGGCGCTGCTCGCGCCGCTGGTGGCTGCCGTGGCCTTCTCCGTCCGGGCCCGGCGGCGCGGGGTGCGCACGGCCTCGGGGCGCCGGCCGGCTCCGGTGCCGCTGTTCGTCGCCGGGTTCCTGGCCGCGGCCGCGCTGCGCGCCACGGGAGCGCTGCCCGACGTAGCGCTGGAGTGGGCGCACACCGCGCAGGAGGTGCTGCTGGCCGCGGCCCTGTTCGGCCTGGGCAGCGCGGTGCACCTGCCGACGCTGGCCCGGACCGGCGGGCGGGCGGCGGTGCTGGGCCTGGGGGCGTGGGTCGTGGTGGCGGGGGCCTCGTACGTGGGCGTGGTGCTGACCGTATGACGGTGCAACGGCGAGGAGTTGGCCATTTCATGGCCGGAACCGACCGAACGTTCTGACTGCCCGCTGACATTGACGCACAGGCGTGCCACTCTGCCCCGGCAAGCAATGCACAGCCGATCCGCACCGACCGTTCTTCACCCCCACCCTGCCCCGGTCCGACTCACAGGACCGGACCGGGCACGGCAGAAGGAGTCATGCGTGAATCGTCATCGCACGGCCTTGTCCGTCCTCCTGTCGGCAGGAGCCCTGGTCGCGGGAGCCCTGACGGCGGCCACCCCCTCGACCGCCGCGCCGGCCCCCGCGTCGTTCAGTCAGCAGCACACCCAGGGCTTCTGGACCGCGGAGCGGATGCGGGGAGCCACCCCGCTCGACGTGACGGCGGTCCCGGGCGCGGCCCGCACCCCGGTCTCAACGTCGGCGGCCCCCACCAGCATCGCCCCGACCGCAGCCTCGTCCGCCCTGGCGTCTTCTGCGGCGTCCCCCACCGCGTTCCCGCAGGCGGGCGGTGCCTGGACCGGCGGCGGCGCGGTCGTGAGGACCTCGGGCCGGGTCTTCTTCACCATGGGCGACCGGACGGCCTCCTGCTCCGGCGACTCGGTCACCAGTGCCAACGGCAGTACGGTCATCACGGCCGGCCACTGCGTGAAGTACCAGGGTGCCTGGCACACCAACTGGGTGTTCGTCCCCGCCTACAACAACGGGTCGGCCCCCTACGGCCAGTGGCCGGCCACCAAGACCTTCGCCACCGACCAGTGGGCCGCGAGCGAGGACATGAACATGGACGTCGGCCTCGCCGTCGTCGCCCCGTTGAACGGGCAGACCCTCAGCCAGGCCATCGGCGCACAGGGCATCCTCTTCAACGGCGGCTACAACAAGAAGATGTACTCCTTCGGCTTCCCGGCGGCAGCCCCGTACGACGGCACGAAACTGGTCTACTGCAGCGGCAACAGCGGCAAGGACTTCCTGCTGACCAAGGACCACAGTCTGGCCTGCAACATGACCGGCGGCTCCAGCGGCGGCCCCTGGTTCCAGGACTTCAACGAGGCCACGGGCCTGGGCACCCAGGTCTCGGTGAACAGCTTCGGCTACACCTTCCTGCCGAACCGGATGCACGGCCCCTACTTCGGCAACGAGGCGAAGGCGGCCTACGACAAGGCCCAGGCGTCCTGACCCGACGGGGAGCCCAGCGAGCCCCGCTCGCGCTCACCTCCGGGTGAGCAGGGCTCCCCGCCCCGCCGGAGGCACCGCGCAGGCGCCCCTCGTTTCCGCCCGAAATGACAACAGTGGATCAACAGAGCCCTGAGCAGCGGCGCCACCCGGTACTCTGGACCCGCTCCGCCGCTGGTCGGCAGGGGCACAGGTGGGTTGCCCGAGCGGCCTAAGGGAACGGTCTTGAAAACCGTCGTGGCGCGAGTCACCGTGGGTTCAAATCCCACACCCACCGCAGGCGAACGGCCCCTGACCAGGAGATACGGTCAGGGGCCGTTCGACGGTGCGGACCTGCGGTCCCGGTAAGCCCAAATCTCAGCAGCGCCGTACTACGACACTGTGCGATCTTGCGAGCATGAGCGAGACGCCCCCGCCCCCCGTCACCGTCGCTGACAGCGAGATCTTTGCCGGCCTCATCCTGCCGGGCATCAAGGCCATCCGAGAGCATCTCGGATGTTCTCTCCAGGAGGCGTTCCTCGCCTTCCACGAGCGGTACGAAGTCCTCCAGGGTGAACAGCCCGAGGCGTTCGGCGTGGCGCCCGATGAATACTGGACCGGCTTCTACTCCTGAGACGCAAGGCCAAAAGTCACAGAAGCACCACGTCAGAGGGCGGGTACTCCCCGCACGGGGTACCCGCCCTCTGTGTTCACCAGCTCGCGTTACGTCGTCGTGTAGTAGCCGGCGATGTCGGCGATGAGGTCGACTGTTCCGGCGTTGTTGTAGAAGCTGACTTTTCCGTTGATGACGGGGACGACGACGAGGTTGGGGATCGTCTGTCCCGCGGTGAAGTTGAGGTTTGAGGCGCTGGTGCGGGTGGTGCCGTTGGGGTAGACGGAGACGTAGCTGCCGGCGGTGGGGTCGGTGGCTGTGACGTTGAGGACGACGGCGGTGACGCCGGTGGCGGGGATGCCTGCCGTGCCGGTGACCTGGAGGGTGGCGGTTCCGCCTTCGCTGATTTTGGCTTTGGGGACGCCGAGTCCTTCGCGGGTGTCCATCAGGCGGGTGGGTGTGATCGGCTTGTACGTACCCAGGCCGGAGACCGCGGGCGGCGTCACAGTCAGCGTGCCACGCGGGTAGCTGAAGTTGAGCGCGCTGACCCTGATGTTCCAGTTGCCGACGGGGGCCGTGCGCAGGTCAACGGTCGCCTTCAGCGTCCGGGCGTCGTCGGAGACCGAGACGGTCGTGGCCGTCAGCGGCGCCGGGCCGCCGGTCAGCTCGACGGTGGTGCTCTTGCTCAGCGCCGTGCCCTGCACGGTGAGGGTCGCGACCGTACCGCTCTGCGCGGTGGTCGGCGTGACGTCCCCGACGGACAGTTCCTCGGGGCCGCAGGGCGCGTTGGTGCAGACCACCTCGGCGCGGTACGCCGTACGACCCGCCTCGTCCGGCAGCGCGAGGAGGAACAGGCTCTGGCCGGTGCTCTGGCAGTCATACGGGGACGAGTTACCCATGCAGAGGTTGCGCCCGTCGCCGGTGTAGAGCGCGGGCTCCGGGGTGGACGGTCCGCCGTCCGTGGCGGTGATGTCGGCCCTGAACCGGTCCCCCGAGACGCTCGGCAGCACGGCGCACACGCCGGTGCGCTCCTCGGAGAGCGTGCCGGTCACCGGACCGTACCCGTACGCCACCGATCCGGCCCGGGTGCACTCGGGTGCGGGGCCGGCGGCCGTGGCGATCCGCCAGGCGTCGAGGCGGTAGGAGGCGGGCAGGGACCAGTTCTCCGGGACCTGGGTGACGACCTGGTAGCCGGTGGAGCCGGTGGCCGTGCACGCCCAGGTCCGCTGGTGGCAGGCGATGCCTCCGCCGTTGTCCATGACCGGCACGTGCGTGCTGTCGTGGGCGTCCCGGGCGTTGAGGCTCAGCCGGTCCGTGGTGGTGCCGGTGGTGATCCGGTGGCAGCGCAGGGTGCCGTTCTGACTCGACGTGCCGGTCGTGGCCGGGGCGCCGACCGCCGTAGCGGCGGAGGCGGCGCAGCCCTTGGCCGTGGCGGTGACGTCATGGCGGTCCAGGGTGTGGCTGCGCACGGCGTCCTGGCCCTGCACGAGGACGGTGTACGCCTTGCCGACGGTGAAGTAGCAGCTGCTGAGGCCGTCTGTCCGTAGCGACTGGCCCGGGGTCGGGTGGTTGTAGCAGGAAGGCGCCCCGTTGCCGTCGGTGTCGATCAGCCTGATCACGAAGCGCGGGAACAGGTCCGTGTCGTCCGGGAAGCCGTAGCGGATCCGGAGGAGCTCGGAGGAGGAGTGCGCGTCGGCCGGAATGGTCAGGCAGTGCGAGAAGACGCCGTTGCCGGTCTCCAGCCGCACGGCCGCCGCGTCATCGGCGAAACTACCCGCGGGCAGGATCTGGCAACCGGCCTGGAGTACGTCCGTACGGACGAAGTGGACGCCGTACGGCCCGGTCGCGGTGTCGTCGTCGGCGTGCACGAGTGCACGGAACGGCGCCGTTCCAGTCAGGGCGCAGCCGCCCCCGAGGAGATCCCCAGCGGTGCACTGTGCGGCGCCGTTCTTGTCGACCACCTCGACCTGGACGGTTAGGCTCGCGCCGCCGAGCGAGGTGAGAGCTGCGATCCGGGCGCCCGGCGGGCTCGGCAGTTGCAGGCAGTGCGTCTGCCCCGCCGTGGTGAAGTGACCTGCGTACCGCCCCTCGGCGACGCCCACGCAGTCTTCGGCGGCCGACGCAGCCTGAGCCACACCCACCGGCAGGAGAAGTGCGGCAAGGACGGCCAGCAAGCACGTCAGTACGGTGGAAATCGGGCGTCTCGCGGACGCCAATGCCGTTGGCATGAACCCCCCCCAGGGTGGTGTGCGACGAGTGATCGCCGCACACCTGTACGGGAGCTGTGCGCGGCCGACCGCAGGCGGGGATGGACCGTCTGGACCGTCAGCGGCCGTTCGTGTCGCCGCCCTCGCGGCGCCTGCGGTTGCGTCGTCCGAGAGCCCCCGCCAATCCGATCAAGCCGCCCGTGAGCGCGCCGGCCACCAGGATGCGCAGCAGGTCTTCCATGAGTTCTCCCCCTCCGAAGCCAGGTTCACCGTCGCTCAGGCCTCCCCCGGGCAGCCTGAGCGACGACTACGAACGGCACGCTATCCAGGTGCGGGCGGCCTGGCTTGGACGAATTTGACCTCGTCGCTCACAGGGCGAGGGCTCCCTCCGTCACGCGGGCAGCGGCCATCTGGCCGGGAGTGGTTCCGGCCAGGGCCCGGAACTCGCGGTTGAGGTGAGCCTGGTCGTAGAAGCCGCAGGCGGCGGTCGCGTCGGTGAGGTTCGCACTCTCGTGAGTGAGCAGCCGCACGGCGCGGTGGAAGCGCAGCACCCGTGCGGACGTCTTGGGCGTCAAGCCGATCTGCTCGGTGAACCGGCGGATCAGGTAGCCCTGGCTCCAGCCCACTTCGGCCGCGATCCGCCCGACCGGCATCGCCCCGCTGGCGCGGGACAGCAGGCGCCAAGCGTGGCTCACCTCGGGTGCGGGCCGCGGGCCGCGCTCGAACCGGGCGGACAACGCGATGTCCAGCAGGTCGAACCGGGCGCCCCAGTCGCTGGTGGCCGCCAGTTGTTCCACCAGGAATCCGGCCCCGGGCCCCAGGACGTCGCAGAGTTCGACCACCCTGTTGGTGAGCTCGCTCATCGGCACGGCGAACAGCCGAAACGCGCCCAGCGGGGTCAACTCAAGCCGAATCGCCTCCTGGCCGCCGGGATGGTGACACACCCGGGGCCCGTCCTCCAGGCCCGCGATCAGAGAGCCGGTCACCTGGCTTACCGGGCTCGGGTCGCCCAGTCGGCGCACTTGGGCGAAGGGCTCCCTAAGGCTGATCACCACGACGGCTCGACCCGTGGGAACCAGCCGCACCCGATAGGGCGAGACCGCCGCCTCCCAGTAGCCGGCGTAGCTGTGCACGAAGGGGCGCAGGTGGGCAGGCCACGGCCGGGTCACCCGCCACCGGCCACCCACCCGGGTCATCTCGACCCCCCGTCCGGACACGCCTGCGCCTGCGCCTGCCCCTGCGACTGCGACCACCGGCAAATCCCTCTTCCTCCCGTGGCGACGAGCCCCTGCCCTTACTGCACACCATCCCGGGCCGGCTGTCTGCGGCGGTTTTGGGCTTTACGGGTGGTGTTTGTCGGAAGATCGGCGCGGGCGGTGGGTGGCGCCGAGTTGCGACCACATCATGACGAATGTATGCAGATCCACCCGTCGGAACATCGCGAAATGAGGCACTCCGTCATGGCTCACCGCAGCACCCTCACGTCGATCTGGACCTCCGTCCTCGCCGTCCTCGCCGCTCTGCTCGACTTCCTCGGTCTCGCCGGGAAGGCGGCCCCTGTCGCCGCCGGTGTCCCGGCTCCCGCCGCTCCTGCCACCGCCCGCCGTCGGCCGGCCGTCGTGGCCCGACGGACCTGGCGGGCGATGATGCGGGGTGGTTCGCTCCCGCCGACCATCAAGCAGCGGATCCGCGCCGAGGCCCACGGCAAGACCCCGTCCGTCCGGCGCTCGACCACAGCGGCGGCCATGGCCGGCGCTCGCGAGACCGGTGGTACGTCCGTGACCTCGGTCGGATCCGCCTCCGTAGCGGCTGCGGCGCCCGTGAACGCCCCGGCCCGCGAAGCGCTCGCGCTCGCCGCGTAGCTCCGTGACACCGTGGGCGCCGTCGCCCCGCAGGCCCGTAGTACCCCGCAGTACCCCGTAGGTGCAGTCGTGCAGTCGTGCAGTTGGGTTGTCGTGTAGTCGTAGGGTCCGGATCGCAGGCGCACGCGCCACCGCCGGGCAGGAGTGGCAGCAGGAGTAGTACGAGCAGGCGCAGGCAGCAAACGCAGGCGTTGGAGCCCGGTCCGTCGTGGCCGTGGAGCGCGCCGCGTGGTGCCCCCGGAGCGGGGTGCGGATGACCTGCCCCCGGCGCACGCCGAGAGCGTGCAGGGGGCGTGAAGCTTGGCTTGGCATGGCATGGCATGGCAGGGCCGCAGGCCCGGGAGACGGTGGGGTTCCCGGAGGCGCGCGGCCCTTTTCGGCATGTCCGGGACGAGGCGGTATAGCGAAACGTTTCATCCCTTGTGCGACGCGTGTTGCAGCAGTTTCAAGAGATCCGTACCGCCCGCGTCATCGCTGCCGACGCCGCTCTCCCCCTCGCCGTCGCACTCTTCGGCGGGGTGGCCTCGGCCGACAACGGCTCCTTCGCGAGCGACGGATCGAATGCGAGCGTCGCCAGGACCGGCCCCTTCCGACCTTGACATCACGGGTAAATCTGACGGACAGTCAGGTCCACTCGATGATGTGTGATGCCGGGAGGCCAGCGCCGTGCACCTCGCCCCGACCGAAGGCCAGTTGCGGCTCCGTGCCGAACTGCGGGAGTACTTCCAGGATCTGCTGCCGAACGGAGTCCCCGAGGACGCGGCCCGCCAGCGCGCACTGCTGCGCCGCATCGGCGCCGACGGACTGCTCGGCCTCGGCTGGCCCGTCGAGTACGGCGGCCAAGGACGCGGCCCCGGCGACCAGTTCGTCTTTTTCGACGAGGCCTACCGTGCCGGTGCCCCCGTTTCCATGGTCACGCTCAACACCGTCGGCCCGACCCTGATGAAGTACGGGACCCCGCAGCAGAAGGACTACTTCCTGCCCCGGATCCTCAAGGGAGAGATCGTCTTCGCGATCGGCTACTCGGAACCCGAGGCGGGCACCGACCTCGCCTCGTTGCGCACCCGCGCCGTACGCGAAGGCGACGGCGACGGGAACGGCGACGGCGCGAGCTGGGTGATCGACGGCCAGAAGATCTTCACCTCCAACGCCCAGAACGCGGACTGGATCTGGCTCGCCTGCCGCACCGACACCGAAGCCCCCAAGCACAAGGGCATCTCGATCATCCTGGTGCCCACCGACGACCCAGGCTTCTCCTGGACCCCGATCGACACCGTCGGCGGCCTCACGACCACGGCGACGTACTACGACTCCGTCCGCGTGCCCGTCGGCAACCTCGTCGGCCCCGAGCACGGCGGCTGGGGCCTGATCACCAACCAGCTCAACCACGAGCGCGTCGCCCTCGCCGCCATCGGCATGCAGGCCGAGGACTTCTACGAGCGCGCCCTCGACCACGCCCGCACTCCCGACCCGGTCACCGGCGACCGGCCCGCCGACCTGCCCTGGGTGCAGTCCCGGCTCGCCGAGGCGCACGCGCGCCTGGCCGCCGTACGCCTGCTCAACTGGCGGCTCGTCCAGGACGTGGGCGCCGGCACCCTGGCCCCCGGCGACGCCAGCGGTGTGAAGTTCCTCGGCACCGAGTCCACCGTCGAGGTGTACCGGATGTGCCAGGAGGTGGTGGGCGAGGAGGCGCTCGTGCGGGGGCCGGCGGCCTTCGCGGGCGGCGAGCTGGAGCGGATGAACCGGGCCGCGCAGATCAACACCTTCGGCGGCGGGGTCAGCGAGGTCCAGCGGGAGATCGTCGCCATGATGCGGCTCGGCATGAAGGGGAGGAAGCGATGACGGCGCGAGCGATGAAGCCGGGGGCGGTGGCGGCGCGAGCGGCGACGGACGCAGCCGGCGCAGCCGACGAGGCAGACCGGTTCCACGCGCTGCTGGCGACCTTCGAAGGCCGCCCGGCCGCCACCGACGGCCGGGCCAAGGACGTGGTCAACGAGCCGATGATCCGCCACTGGTGCGAGGCGATGGGCGACGCCAACCCCGCCTACACCGGGCCGGACGCCATCGCTCCGCCCACCATGCTGCAGGCCTGGACGATGGGCGGTCTCCGTGGCCACGCCGACCGCTCCTCCTCCTACGACGAGCTCTTCGCGCTCCTCGACGGCGCCGGTTTCACCTCCGTCGTCGCCACCGACTGCGAGCAGGAGTACCTCCGCCCGCTGCGTACCGGCGACGCGATCACCTTCGACGCCGTCATCGAGTCCGTGTCGCCCCGCAAGACGACCAAGCTGGGCACCGGTCACTTCCTGACGACCCGGATGGACGTCCGCGTGGACGGGGAGCTCGCCGGTACCCACCGCTTCCGCATCCTCAAGTACGCGCCCGCCGCCAGGCCGAAGGCCAAACCCGCGGCGCAGCGCCCCCGCCCGGTGATCAACCGCGACAACCAGGGCTTCTGGGACGGCGTCCGCGACCACAAGCTCCTGATCCAGCGCTGCACCTCCTGCGCCACCCTCCGCTTCCCGTGGCTCCCCGGCTGCAACGCCTGCGCCTCCCCCGACTGGGACACCGTCGAGGCGTCCGGCGCCGGCACGGTGTTCTCGTACGTGGTCATGCACCACCCGGCCTTCCCCGCCTTCTCCCCTCCCTACGCGGTGGCGCTCGTCGAGCTCGCCGAAGGCGTCCGGATGATCAGCAACATCACCGGTGTCCCGTACGACGAGGTGCGCATCGGCCTGCCCGTCCAGCTGGAGTTCCTGCGCGTCGACGACGCCCTCGAACTCCCCGTCTTCCGCGGGAGTGAAGGCTGATGGACTTCCACCCCACCGAGGAACAGGCTGCCGCGGCCGGCCTCGCGGCCCGCATCTTCGGCGACCTCGCCACCCACGAACGCCTCGCCGCCGCGGGCACCGGCAGCGACGCCGAACTGTGGAAGGCCCTCACCTCGGCCGGACTGACCGCCGCCGTCCAGGAGATCGGCCTGCTCGGGCTGGTGCTGCTGCTGGAGGAGCAGGGCCGCACCACCGCGCAGGTCCCGTACGCGGCCACCTGCGTGTACGGGATCCTCCCCGTGGCCGCGCACGGCAGCCCCGAGCAGCGTGCCCGCCTGCTGCCCGCCCTCGGCACGGGCGAGGCGGTGGCCACCGGTGCCTTCCCGGAGCGCGGACGGATCACCGCCACGTCCGCGGGCGGGCTGACCGGCACCGTCCCCGTCGTCCCCTGGCTGCGCGACGCCACGCACGTACTGGTCCCGGACGCGGACCGGGCGCTGTGGCTCGTACGGACGGACGCGCCCGGAGTGGAGACGGCCGCGGTGGAGACCACCGCCCCCTGGTCGGCGGGCCGCCTGACCCTGACCCGCGCCGAGGGCGAACGCATCGGGGACTCCGCCGCCTACGCCCCTGCTCCCGACGACGCCCGCTACCCCGCTAGCGACGCCCCCCGTGCCCGCGACGCCATCGGCCACGGCTCCCGCCCGTACGAGGACACGATCGCCGCCGCCCGTACCGCCTTCGCCGGGCTCCAGGCGGGCGTCTGCGCGGGCTCGCTGGCCCGCGCGGTGCAGTACACCTCCACCCGCGAGCAGTTCGGCCGGCCGCTCTCTACCAACCAGGGGGTCATGCTGCGCGCGGCCGACGCGTACATGGACACCGAGGCGATCCGGGTCACCGCGTACGAGGCGGCCTGGCGCATCGACCAGGGGCTCGCTGCGCGCGAGCACGCGCTGACGGCGGCCTGGTGGGCCTCGGAGGCGGGCAAGCGGGTCGTGCACGCGGGCCAGCACCTGCATGGCGGCATGGGCGCCGACCTGGACCACCCGGTCCACCGGCACTTCCTGTGGGGGCGCCAGCTGGGCGCGTACCTGGGATGCGGCAGCGAGCTGCTGGCCGAACTGGGAGCTTCGATCGCTTCGACAGCCGAGGGAGAGCAGGCATGAAGGCCGGCGACACGCTGCCGCCGCTGGAGATCGCGGTCACCCGCACGCTGATCGTGGCGGGCGCGATCGCCTCCCGCGACTACCAGGACGTGCACCACGACGCGGACCTCGCTCGGGAGAAGGGCTCCCCGGACATCTTCATGAACATCCTCACCACGAACGGCCTGGTCGGCCGCTACGTCACCGATCACCTCGGGCCGCAGGCCGTCCTGCGCAAGGTGGCCATCCGCCTGGGCGCCCCCAACTACCCGGGCGACACCATGACCCTCACGGGCACCGTGGCCGCCGTGTCCGGGACCACCGTCGAGATCAGGGTCGTCGGTGCCAACGGCCTCGGCCACCACGTGACGGGAACGGTCATCGCGGAGGTGGCGGCATGAGCGTCCGTTCCCGCGACGAGCTCGGCGGCCGCGCCGCCATCGCCGGCATCGGCGCGACCGAGTTCTCCAAGGACTCCGGCCGCAGCGAGCTCAAGCTCGCCGTGGAAGCCGTACACGCCGCGCTCGACGACGCCGGGCTCACCCCCGCGGACGTCGACGGCATGGTCACCTTCACGATGGACACCAGCCCCGAGATCACCGTCGCCCAGGCGGCCGGCATCGGGGACCTCTCCTTCTTCTCCCGTATCCACTACGGCGGCGGCGCGGCCTGCGCCACCGTCCAGCAGGCCGCCCTCGCCGTCGCCACCGGGGTCGCCGAGGTCGTGGTCTGCTACCGCGCCTTCAACGAGCGCTCCGGGCGCCGCTTCGGGTCGGGCGTCCAGCAGCGCGAGCCCTCGGCGGAGGGGACGGCGCTCGGCTGGTCCCTGCCGTGGGGGCTGTTGACGCCCGCTTCCTGGGTGGCCATGACCGCCCAGCGCTACCTGCACACCTACCACCTCACCCCCGAGGCCTTCGGGCACGTCGCCGTCACCGACCGTCGGCACGCCGCGAACAATCCCGCCGCGTACTTCCACGGCAAGCCGATCACCCTCGCCGACCATGCCGCCTCGCGCTGGATCGTGGAGCCGCTGCGGCTGCTGGACTGCTGCCAGGAGACCGACGGCGGTCAGGCCGTGGTCGTCACCACGACCGAGCGGGCCCGGCACCTGCGGCACGCGCCCGCCGTGATCACCGCGGCCGCACAGGGCGCCGGACGCCGCCAGGAGGGCATGACCTCCTTCTACCGCGACGACCTCACCGGGCTGCCGGAGATGGACGTGGTCGCGCGCCAGCTGTGGCGCACCAGCGGGCTGCGCCCCTGCGACATCGACGTCGGCATCCTCTACGACCACTTCACCCCCTTCGTGCTGATGCAGCTGGAGGAGTTCGGCTTCTGCAAGCCGGGCGAGGCCGCCGATTTCGTCGCCGCGGACGCGCTGGCGCTCAACACCCACGGTGGCCAGCTCGGGGAGGCGTACCTGCACGGGATGAACGGCATCGCCGAGGCCGTCCGACAGCTGCGCGGCACCTCCGTGAACCAGGTCGCGCAGGCGCAGTACGCCCTCGTGACGGCCGGGACGGGGGTGCCGACCTCCGGGCTGATCCTGGGAGCAGACGGCTGAGGGCACCGGGCCGTACGTCCTGATGCGCCCGCCGCCCCCTCCACCTTCAGGGGGTGGGGATAGCCCCACTCCTACAACCTGAGAGGGATCCCCCATCGGCACCTGGGGCCGATTTCACGGCGGGCGGGCGCTCCTAGCGTGGAGACATGACCCCGCCCGCCTGCACGCTCGCCTCGACCCCGACGCCGTACCCGTCGTTTTCGGCGTACGTCCGGACCCGCGGCACGGTCCTGATGCGCACCGCGCGCTCGCTCACCGCCAACCCTTGCGATGCCGAGGACCTGCTCCAGACGGCCCTCACCAAGACGTACGTGGCCTGGGACCGCATAGAGGACCACCGCGCCCTGGACGGCTACGTCCGACGGACCCTCGTCAACACCCGGACCTCCCAGTGGCGCAAGCGCAAGGTCGACGAGTTCGCCTGCGACGAGCTCCCGGAGACCGAGGAGGTGGCGGCCTGCGATCCCGCCGAGGCGCAGGCCTTGCGCGATGCGATGTGGCGCGCGGTGACCCGGCTGCCCGACCGGCAGCGGGCCATGGTCGTCCTGCGCTATTACGAGGATCTGAGCGAGGTGCAGACCGCGGAGCTGATGGGCGTCTCGGTCGGCACGGTCAAGAGCGCCGTCTCCCGTGCGCTGGGCAAGCTCCGCGAGGACCCGGAGCTGACTCCGGTCCGGTGAGCGGAGGATGTTTCACGTGAAACGTGAAACCAGGAACGCCTTTCGCGCGAGACGGGGCACGTTTCACGTGAAACACGAGCGGTGTTTCACGTGAAACACCAGCGGTTTCTACCCTCGGGTAGTGACATGCCGACCGGTACGTGCGCAGAATCGGCTGCACCGTAGCCGCCGCAGCGCCGCAGCGCTCACCGGGAGGACGCTTTGCTCAGCACCATGCAGGACGTACCACTCCTCGTCACCCGCATACTCCGACACGGGATGACGATCCACGGGAAGTCCCAGGTCACGACCTGGACGGGGGAGGCCGAGCCGCAGCGCCGCAGCTTCGCCGAGATCGGTGCCCGAGCTGGGCGCCTCGCCCATGCCCTGCGCGACGAGCTGGGTGTGCGACAGGACGACCGCGTCGCCACGCTCATGTGGAACAACGCCGAGCACGTCGAGGCGTACTTCGCGATTCCCTCGATGGGCGCGGTGCTGCACACGCTCAACCTGCGGCTGCCTCCCGAACAGCTGGTCTTCATCGTCAACCACGCCGCCGACCGGGTGGTGCTGGTCAACGGGACCCTGCTGCCGCTGCTCGCGCCGCTGCTCCCGCACCTGCCGACCATCGAGCACGTCGTGGTCACGGGCGTCGGCGACCGGTCCGCGCTGGACGGGCTGGACGTGCGCGTCCACGAGTACGAGGAGCTCCTCGCGGGCCGCCCCGACAGTTACGACTGGCCCGAACTGGACGAGCGCCAGGCGGCCGCGATGTGCTACACCTCCGGCACCACCGGGGACCCCAAGGGCGTCGTCTTCTCCCACCGTTCTGTCTACCTGCACTCCATGCAGGTCAACATGGCGGAGTCGATGGGGCTGACCGACAGGGACACCACCCTCGTCGTGGTCCCGCAGTTCCACGTGAACGCCTGGGGGCTGCCGCACGCCACCTTCATGACCGGCATCAACATGCTGATGCCGGACCGCTTCCTGCAGCCCGCCCCACTCGCCGAGATGATCGAGCGGGAGAAGCCCACGCACGCCGCGGCCGTCCCCACCATCTGGCAGGGACTGCTGGCCGAGGTCACCGCCCACCCGCGTGACCTGTCCTCGATGAAGCAGGTCACCATCGGAGGCTCGGCCTGTCCGCCCTCCCTGATGGAGGCCTACGACAAGCTCGGCGTCCGGGTCTGCCACGCCTGGGGCATGACCGAGACGTCCCCGCTGGGCACGATGGCGCACCCGCCGGCCGGTCTGAGCGCCGAGGAGGAGTGGCCGTACCGGATCACGCAGGGCCGTTTCCCGGCGGGTGTCGAGGCCCGCCTCGTCGGCCCCGGCGGCGACCTCCTGCCCTGGGACGGGGAGTCCGCGGGCGAGCTGGAGGTGCGCGGCAACTGGATCGCGAGCGCCTACTACGGCGGTGTGTCCGGCGAAGCCTTCAAGCCCGAGGACAAGTTCAGCGCGGACGGCTGGCTCAAGACCGGGGACGTCGGCGTCATCAGCCCCGACGGCTACCTCACCCTCACCGACCGCGCCAAGGACGTCATCAAGTCCGGCGGTGAGTGGATCTCCAGCGTGGAGCTCGAGAACGCGCTGATGGCGCACCCCGAGGTTGCCGAGGCGGCCGTCGTCGCCGTCCCCGACGAGAAGTGGGGCGAGCGCCCGCTGGCCACCGTCGTCCTCAAGGAGGGCGCGAGCGTGACCTACACCGGGCTGCGCGAGTTCCTCGCCCTGTCCATCCCCAAGTGGCAGCTGCCGGAGCGCTGGACGCTGATCGAGGCCGTGCCGAAGACGAGTGTCGGCAAGTTCGACAAGAAGGTGATCCGCAAGCAGTACGCGGACGGCGCGCTGAACGTCACGAAGCTGGACTGAGCGCCGTCAGCCCTTGCTGAGCCAGGGCCGCAGCAGCTTGCTGACCGCGGGCATGGCCACGTAGGTCATCAGGGTGCTGAAGACGACGGCGAAGGCGGCCGTCCGCACCACGAAGTGCAGGTCCACCAGGTACGGTCCGAGCACCGCGTTGCCGATGAGCGAGATCGGGAAGATCGCCAGCCCCGAGCTGATCGCCATCTTCCACCGCGGCGGCGCGGGCCGGGCCGTACCCGGCTTGGCGAACCACGTCTCCATGCCGTGCAGTTCCCGGCGGGCTATCTCCGTGTGGTGGTGACCGAGGCAGTTCGAGAACCACTGCGCCCGCTCCGGGGAGTCCTGCCAGCGCTGGAACGCCGCCTGGTTGCGGAAGCGGTGGACCAGGAACCACGGCCCTCCCTCCGTCGCGGGGCGGAAGAGCCCGTACCCGAGGTGGTCCGGGAAGCCCGCGGCCGTCTCCAGGATCCCTTGGGCCCAGGCCTCGAAGGTCTCCTCGTGCCCCGGTTCCACCTGCCGTGCGATGAGCAGGTTCACCTCGCCGTTGTCGGCGGGGACGGTGTGCTCGGTCGTGTCGATGAGGGCCATCGGACCAGGATTACTAGTTGGTGCCGATCTTGGCCAGCAGGTCCACGATGCGGCCCTGGACGTCCGCCGTGGTGGCCCGCTCGGCGAGGAAGAGCACGCTCTCGCCCGAGGCCAGCCGCGGCAGTTCGGACGGGTCGATGCCGGCCGTCGTATAGACGACGAGCGGGGTGCGGTTGAGCTGCCCGTTGGCGCGCAGCCAGTCCACGATCCCGGCCCGGCGGCGGCGCACCTGCATCAGGTCCATGACCACGAGGTTGGGCCGCATCCGCGTCGCCAGTTCCACGGCGTCGGTGTCGGCGCCCGCCCGGGCGACCTGGAGGCCGCGCCGCTCCAGGGCGGCGCTCAGCGCGGTCGCGATCTCGTCGTGCTCCTCGATCAGCAGCACCCGCGAGGGGTGCTGCTCGCTGTCGCGCGGCGCCAGCGCCTTGAGCAGGACGGCCGGATCGGCGCCGTACGCCGCCTCGCGCGTGGCGTGCCCCAGCCCGGCCGTGACCAGTACGGGCACCTCGGCGGCGGCTGCCGCCTGGCGCAGGGACTGCAGGGCGGTCCGGGTGATCGGCCCCGTCAGCGGGTCGACGAACAGCGCGGCCGGGAACGCGGCGATCTGCGCGTCCACCTCCTCGCGGGAGTGCACGATCACCGGGCGGTAGCCGCGGTCGCTGAGCGCCTGCTGCGTCTGGGCGTCGGGCGCGGGCCACACGAGGAGCCGCCGCGGGTTGTCCAGGGGCTCCGGCGGGAGCTCGTCGTCCACGGGCCGCGGCGCGGGCCGGTTGACCACCTCGACCGCTCCGCCCGGGCCGTCCAGCGGCTCGGGGCCCTCGTCGGCGCCCGCCTCGGGGGCCCCTATGGCGAAGGCCCGGCCCTGCGGGGCGGGCTCGGCCAGCCGGCGACGGCGGCCGGAGCCGGAGCCCGCGCCCGCGCTGGTGGTGTCCACGGCGATGCCCTGGCCGAGCGTGCCGAGGGCGCGCACGCTGATGGGCTGCGCGGCCTGACCCTCCGCCGGGGCGTCCTGCGGCTGGCGCGCCGCGGGGACGGCGACCTGACCTGAGGCCCCGTCGTCCTCGGGGGTGGTCCGGGCCGACGGAACCGGCCAGGCGGCCGGGGCGCCGGGCAGCGCACGCCGCCGCCCGGTCGGGTTCTCGGCGGCCTCGGCGGGCTGCACCGCGGGGGTTTCGGGCTCGGCGGCGGGAGCGCCCAGCACCCGGCGCCCGCGCCGCCCGGCCGGGGCCTCGCCGTCGGAGCCGGCGGGAGCGGGTCCCGGTCCGGCCGTCGCGGGGCTCTGCGGAGCGGAGGGAGCGGGAGCCGGCGTCGGGGACGGGTTCGCGGGAGCCGCGTTCGAAGGAGCCGCGTTCGAAGGAGCCGGGGTCGGTCCGGCGGGCAGGGCGAAACCGCCCTCGGGGGCGATGGGCCGCACCGGTGCCTGAGCGGGCGCCGGAGCCGGCCCGAGCCCGGTCGCCGGGACGGGGCCGCCGGGCTGCGCCGGACCGGCCGTACCCAGTGCACGCCGCCGCCCGGCGGGGTGCTCGGTCAGCGGAACCGGGGGCACGGGCGGCAGAGCGGGCATGGCGGGCATCGCGGTGCCCTGCGGGGGCACGGGCCGCCCGGGGCCGCCCTGCCCGCCGGGCCCCACGGTGCCTTCGGGCCCGGCGCTGCCATCGCCGGCCCGGCCGCGCCTGCGTCCCGTACCGAGCCCCGCCGGGTTCACCGGCGACTGCGCGAGCTCGGGGCCCGCTTCCGGAACGCCGGCCTCGCCCGCGCGCCGCCGCCCGGAAGGCAGCGCGAGCGCGCCACCGCCCTGTGCGGCCTGAGCGGCCTGCGCGGCGCCGGGGCCGGCGGCCTCGTCGTCCAGGAAGGCGTCCACCCCGCGCCGGGCCCGCCGTCCGCCGGAGACCTTGCCGGGGGCGGCTCCCCCGCCCGTCCCGGCGCCGTCCGCGGTCGGACCGGCCGGGGGCTCCGGCGCAGGCTCCGGCAGCGTCACCGTTCCGGCACCCGCCCCCAGCGGCAGCTCCAGTACGTACGCCCCGCCGGGTGCGCCCGGCACCTCGACCGTCTGCAGAACGCCGCCGTGCGCGGCGACGATCCCTCGCACGATCGGCTCGTGGACCGGGCTTCCGCCCTCGTAGGGACCGCGCACCTCGATCCGTACGACATCGCCGCGCTGCGCGGCGGCCACCACGATCGTCGAGTCGCTGTAGCCGTTGCCCTGGCGGGTCTTGCCCGTGGCGTCCACTCCGGCCACGTCCGCGACCAGGTGCGCGAGCGCGGTCGCGATGCGGGCCGAATCCACCTCGGCCTCGATGGTCGGCGCGTGGACCGCGAACTGCGCGCGGCCCGGACCGATCAGCTCCACGGCACCGTCCACGCCCGCCGCGACGACGGTGTTGATCAGGACCTTCTTCTTGGCGAGCCGGTCGCTGCCGGAGTCCAGCCTCTGGAAGCCGAGCACGTTGTCCACCAGCGTGGTCATCCGCGAGTACCCGGCGGCCAGGTGGTGCAGCAACTGGTTGGCCTCGGGCCACAGCTGCCCGGCGTCGTCGGCGGCCAGCGTCGCCAGCTCCCCGCGCAGCTCGTCCAGCGGCCCGCGCAGCGAGTCGCCGAGGACGGCCAGCAGCTGCGCGTGGCGCGCGGCGAGGGCGTCGTAGGGCCGCCGGTCGGTGAAGGTCATGACGGCGCCGACGAGCTGCTCCCCGTCCCGCACGGGTGAGGTGGTCAGGTCGACGGCGACCGGCCGCCCGGCCTTGTTCCACAGCACCTGCCCGCGGACGCGGTGCTTGCGCCCGCTGCGCAGGGTGTCGGCGAGCGGGGACTCCTCGAAGGGGAACGGCGAGCCGTCGGCGCGGGAATGCTGGACCAGGCCGTGCAGTTCGCGGTTGCCGAGGTCGGTGGCGCGGTAGCCGAGGATCTGGGCGGCGGCCGGATTGACCAGGACCACCCGTCCGTCGGTGTCGGTGCCGACGACGCCCTCGGCGGCGGCGCGCAGGATCATCTCGGTCTGCCGCTGGGAGCGGGCCAGCTCGGCCTCGGTGTCCACCGTCTGCGAAAGGTCGCGGACGACGAGCATCAGCAGCTCGTCACCGGTGTACGAGGGCTGCGGCTCGCGGTAGGCGTCGCGTCCGTCGAGATGGGCGCTGGTGACCTCGACGGGGAACTCGGAGCCGTCGGTGCGGCGCGCGATCATCCGCCGCGGCTTGGCGCGGCCGCCCTCGTCCTCGCCGGGCCGGCGCATGGAGCCGGGGATCAGCTTGGAGTCGAACTCGGGCAGGAGGTCGAGCACCCCGCGGCCGACGAGCCCGGTGCCGGGGCTCTCCATGACCTCAAGGGCGATCGAATTGGCGTTGACGACAGTGCCGTTGGCGTTGACGAGCAACAGCGCGTCCGGAAGAGCGTCGAGTATTGCTGCGAGGCGAGCAGCGCCTCGGGATGGCCTGCTGCTCACGACGAGCTTCCTCCCTGACCACAACTACCGGCAAGTCACGGGAGGAGTCTAAGGCCACAGGCCCGCCGGGGGGTGGCCGATGTCCGGTGGATACCGCCCATCCTGTGCATCCTCCCAGGTCAGGAACGCCCAGTCGGAAGCAGAGGTTCCAACTCGTTCCAGCGGGCGATTTCGCATCCGTTCGTCCGCCGGAACGTGGCGTCCACGGTGTGCCCGTGCCAGGTCCCGGAGATCCGGGCGGTGGCGGGGCCCCCGTACTGCAGGGAGCAGACCTGCCGCTTGGTGACCGGGGCGAAGGGATCCTTGCCCTCCTCGGCGAGCTGGTCCAGCTTGGCGCAGGCCTGCTCGCGCCAGGGGTGGTCCCCGCCGACGGGGTCGCACTCGATGCGGAACTCCCGGTCCAGCCGGCGGTTGCCCGTATCGGCCATCTCGATGGTGAGGCGGTCGGGGCCCGGGGCCGCCAGCAGCCCTCCCAGGGGCAGTGGGGGCAGCGGCCCGGCGGCCGCGGCGGCCAGGGCGGAGGTGACGGCGAAGGCGGCGAGACGCAGCATGGGGCACTCCAGGTCGTCCGTACGTCGTACGCCTGACCAACGACCGGGGTGCGTCGACGTTGCGCGCGAGCAGGTTTTCGCGGGGCCCGCGCGACGGCGTTAAGGCTTTGCCCTCGGGCCGTCCGGCCTTGTACCGTGGGAGCGGATTGGTGAGGGGCCCTGCGCCTGTGTCATCATCTGCACGCACCTTCGTACGCGGGGGTGTGCTGGAGGCGTCGCCTAGTCCGGTCTATGGCGCCGCACTGCTAATGCGGTTTGGGGCTTACACCCCATCGAGGGTTCAAATCCCTCCGCCTCCGCACCTCATCGAAGCCCCGGTCCTGACGGACCGGGGCTTCGATGCGTTCCGGGCCCATCGATCCGGTCCGCCCCGACCTGTGTGCGAACCCATCCGGACGATCTTCGTCCGGGCCGTTTCCGCAGGTCAGCAGGGGTGCGGGTAATGGATTTCGCGTCCCGGCGAGGTCCATGTATTGTTGTTCTCGCAAGGCCAACGGGGCGCAAAACCCCGAGAAGCCCAAGCACTCGTAGCTTAACGGATAGAGCATCTGACTACGGATCAGAAGGTTGCAGGTTCGAATCCTGCCGAGTGCACAGCAGCCCAGAGGGCCCGGACGAAAGTCCGGGCCCTCTGGCGTTTCCGCCCTACAGCAGCGAAGTACAGCGACCGCCTCGGCCGGCGCTGTCGCCCCTCGCTGTCGCCCGTCGCTTCGGACGGCTGGTGATCGCGGCCCGCACCTCTCCTGTCGCTCCGCATCGGGGATGAGGGCAGCTCCGCTGCGCCGGAGCCGAGCGGATGGACGACGAACCGGCCGCCACGCCCGTCTCCGCGGTTGCGCGAGATCACCTGACTGGCGGCACACCTCCGCGTGCGGCGCCATTGGCTTTATTGCGCAGGTGTACGGCGCTGCCCCTTATGAGTTAATCGCGCTCTCGCCATTAGGGTCCATGTCAGATCATCGACAATCTGAGTTTGATTATTTTCATAGCGTTTCGCGCTGCTGAATGTGTTTGTATTAATCCCCCCTCCACGCCTTGCCCATCGCCGGGCGCGCGAATTTTCCTGCGTAATATGCGGAACCGACATACCAGGGCTTCTCGGGCGAACGGTAAGGCCCGGTACGCCACGGCTCCGCACAGGAAATGGCCTCTTGATGAAGCTGAGAATCCAAGCGGCTCGGCGCCGCACTCTGTCCGGCCGGCTGACTGGCTGGATCCCCTCGGCCGTCGCCGCAATGGTTGCCGCTGTCATGGTCGCCGGATTGCCGACGCAGGCACTGGCCATTGCGACACCCGTGCCTCTGGGAACAGCCGCCAGCTTTTCCGTTCTGGCAGGGCAGGGCGTTACCAACACCGGACCCTCCGTGATCGGTCACGCCCTGGGGACCCACCCGAACCCGTCCATCTCCGGATTCCCGCCCGGCTTGATCCTCGGCGCCGTGCACGCCGCGGACGCGGTGGCACTGCAGGCCAAGTCCGACCTGGTGACGGCGTACAACAACGCCGCGGGCCAGGCCACGGACTTCGCCCTGGCGGCGGGGATCGGCGCCGGCCAGACTCTGCTTCCGGGTGTCCACACCGCTGTCGCCGGTGTCGGACTCACCGGCGACCTGATCCTGGACGCCGGGGGAGACCCCAACGCCGTCTGGGTGTTCCAGATCCCCGAAGCCCTGACGACGGCCTCCAGCAGCCGGGTGCTCCTCACGAACGGCGCTTCGGCGTGCAACGTGTACTGGCAGATCGGGAGTTCGGCCACCCTCGGTACCAACTCCACCTTCGTCGGCACGATCATGGCTCTGACGTCCATCAGCGTCACCACGGGGACGAACATCGAGGGCCGTGCGCTGGCCCGTAACGGTGCCGTGACGCTCGACACCAACAGGATCTTCCTCGGTGCGTGTGCCACCGGCGGAACGACGACGGGTACGACCACCGGAACGACGACCACCGGCACGACCACCGGAACGAGCGCAGGCCCGACGCCCGGAGCGCCGACCGGCGGATCGACGACCGGTACGACCGTGGGTCTGATCGGCGGTGGCCTCCTGGGCGGACCGAACATCGGCCTCGTGACCGGCGGCACCTCGGGGAACATCTCGGGCAACACCAGCGGAAACACCGCGGGCAACACGGCCGGGAACAAGGGCAACGGGAACACGACCGGCGGGACCATCACCGGGGGGAACATCACCGGCGGGCACGGCGGTCAGCCCGGCGGGCCGGGCGATGACCAGGGTGGGCCGTTCCACGGCCACGGACACGACCATGGCGGGAAGCCCGGCGATCACTACGGCTACGGCGACAAGCCCGAAGGCCCCGAAGTCCCCGACGGTCACGAGGGCCACGAGGGCCACGAGGGTCACGAGGGCCACGAGGGTCACGAGGGCCACGAGGGTCACGAGGGCCACGAGGGTCACGAGGGCCACGAGGGCCACGAGGGTCACGAGGGTCACGAAGGCTAGGCAGCAGGCTGCACGCAGCCCCTTCATCGAATGACGGCGGCGCGCGGCGGAATCCTCACGAATCCGCCGCGCGCCGTCGGTGAGAGTCGCAGAGACCTCAGCGAACAGCAGACATGAGAAAGACCGGGTGGGCGGTGTCGAGCGGAATTGAATCAGCGGCCGTGAAGGAACTCCATCAGTCCGATTCCGGTCCGTTCCCCCAACAGCTCCATGATGGAGCGGTCAGACCGGGTAAGCGGCCCGTGGGTGTTCGTGCGCTGAAAGCAGGGCTGCACACCGTCGTGGCCCTCTGTCTGGTGACGACTCTCGTCCATGTCGTCATGGTGTTCCTCCACGTGGCCCCCTCCAACCCCGTATCGAAGCGGTACAGCCAACAGGTCAACGGCTGGGTGTACCCGCTCTTCGAGCAGAACTGGCGACTCTTCGCCCCGGACCCCGATTCCTTCAACCGGAAAATCCTGGCGAGAACCTCGTACACGGACGCCGGCGGATCGGCGCGGGTGACCCCCTGGTTCGACCTGGCCGCCGTGGACCATTCCGCAGTGGATCACAATCCCTTCCCGAGCCATACGTCTCAGAACCTTCTGCGCCGCGCCTGGACCTCTTACGTCGAGGTCCACGGAGGAAGCGATACGGCACGCTCGGAACGGGCTGTGATGTTGCAGGAGTACCTGCGCAACGTCGCCGCGGACCGCGTCGCCGCCCACGACGGCGGCGCCCCCTTCGACTTCATTCAGCTTCGGGTCGTCACACTGCCCGTCGCCGCACCCGGCACAGCGGCCGGGAACCGCCCGCCGGCACCCATCGAGGACCGGCTCCTGCCCTGGTGGAAGGTGACCGCCCATGGGAAATGAGCAGATCCCCCAGCCCCCTTCCGCGGCGGCCACGCCGCACCGACCTGCGGTCCAGGAGACGTCGGTCGCTGCCGCGGCCCACCGGTGGCTTCTCGGCCGGGCCGGCGCCCTGTGGGCGCTTCTCACCGACCGGCCCACGTCCCTGTACGCCGCGTCGGTGCTGCGCATCGGCTACGGGCTGCTCTATCTGATCTTCCTGTTGCGCGAGTTCCCGCACCGGGACGAGATCTGGGGCCCCGGCTCCCCGTGGACACCGGCGCTGGCGCACCAGCTCTTCGACCAGACGGGCTGGAACAGCATCCTGATCCTGTCCGAGAGCCGTACCTACTTCGAACTCTGCTACGTGATGGCCCTCGCCACGTCCGCGCTGTTCATGCTGGGCTGGCGGACCCGCGCCCTGTCCGTCCTCTTCGCCGTCGTGGTGACCTCGTTCCATGCCCGGTCGATCTTCATGACGGACGGCGGCGACAACCTGGTCCTGTTGATGGCCCTCTACCTCGTCCTCACCGCGTCCGGTCGGCGCTGGTCCCTGGACGCACGCAGGAACCGGCTCAAGACCGCCCGTGCGAGCCACGCACCGGAGCCGGTGAGGGGCTTCTACGTCCGGCAACTGCGCGATGGCCGGGTGACGTTGACGACGGTGATGCACAACTGCGGCATCTTCGTCATCGCGGCCCAGGTCTGCTTCCTCTACGGATCAGCCGGCCTGTACAAGATCCAGGGCCCGACCTGGGGCGGTGGCACCGCTCTCCACTACGCGCTGAACCTCGAACTCTTCCAGCCCTGGCCGGCGCTCTCCCACCTCGTGGACGGGTACCCGATGGTGATCGCGGTCGCCAGCTACGTGACGGTACTCCTTCAGGTCGCCTTCCCGTTCGTGCTGTTCGGCAAGCTCAAGTATCCCGTCCTGGCCGTACTGCTGGGCATGCACATCGGTATCGCAGTGCTCTTGGGTCTGCCCCTCTTCTCGGGCGCGATGATCATTGCGGACGCGGTGTTCCTTCCCGACCGCTTCTACGCCTTCCTGCCCCACCTGTGGCGACGCGCAGCGCGGCGCACCGGGGTGGGGCGGCGGGCACCCGGCCGGGCCGAGGGAACCGGATTCGTACCGTCGCAGGGCAGGCCCGGCGTTCCCAGTTCCGAGCAGCGAGCCACTTCTGCATAGAAAGAGGCACGCCGGCGCCTCGGCCGGGCGGGCTTCCTCAGAGGACCCGGGGGAGGCCGGTCACCGACATCACCAGGGAGTAGAGGGACGTGGTGGCGGTGATGAAGAGGCGGTTGTTCTTGGGGCCGCCGAAGGCGATGTTCGAGACGGGTTCGGGGACGCGCAGGCGGCCGATCAGGGTGCCGTCCGCCGCGTGGCACTGGACGCCGTTCTCCATCGCGGCCGCCCACAGGCGGCCCTGGTCGTCGAAGCGGATGTTGTCGACGCGGGGGCAGGTGGTGAAGATCCGGTCGTCGGCGAGGGTGCCGTCGTCGGCGACTTTGAAGGCGCGGATGTGGCCCGCCCGGGTGTCCGCCGCGTACAGCTCGCTCTCGTCGGGGGAGAAGACGAGGCCGTTGGGGCCGAGGAAGCCGTCGGCGACCAGCGTGACCCGGCCCGTCGCGGGGTCGGCGCGGTAGAGGTTGCAGGCGCCGATCTCGCTGGGTGCGCGGTGGCCCTCGTAGTCGCTGGTGATGCCGAAGTCCGGGTCGGAGAACCAGATGGAGCCGTCCGAGCGGACCACGGCGTCGTTCGGGCTGTTGAGCCGCTTGCCGTCGAAGCGGTCGGCGATGACGGTGAGGGTGCCGTTCGGTTCGGTGCGGGTGACGCGCCGGTTGCCCTGCTCACAGGTGATCAGGCGGCCTTCGCGGTCCAGGGTGTTGCCGTTGGGGTGGCCGGCCGGGGAGCGGAAGACGGAGACCGCGCCGGTCGCCTCGTCCCAGCGCAGCATGCGGTCGTTGGGGATGTCGCTCCACACCAGCTGGCGCCAGGCGGGCAGGTAGAGCGGCCCCTCCGCCCAGCGGCAGTCGTCGTGGAGCCGCTCCAGGCGGGCGTCGCCGTTGGCGCAACGGCCGGTCTGGAAGCGCTCGTCCAGGATCTCGTACAAGGTGAGGTCGGCTATGGCAGACATGATTCCCCCTGAGAGCGTATTGCCGAATTGTGTTCGGTCTGATGTTGAGATTGCAGGATCAGGTACCGTCTTCGCAAGGGTCGACAGACCCATGAGAGGAAGATCGCGTGGACGACATCGACCGGGCGCTCCTCCTGCGCCTGCAGGAGGACGCCGGCCAGTCGTACGCCGCTCTGGGCACGGCCGTCGGGCTTTCGGCCGGAGCGACCCATGAGCGCGTACGCAAACTGCGCGAGCGGGGGGTGATCCGGAGGACCACCATCGACGTCGACCCGGCCGCCGTCGGCAGCGGGGTCCTCGCCTACGTGATGGTCGACTCCAACGCCTGGATCGGCGAGTCCGGCGCCGACTTCGCCGCGCTCCCGGAGATCCAGGAGGCACACGTCATCGCGGGCAGCGCGTCCGTGCTGGTCAAGGTGCGCACGGCGTCGACCGAGCAGCTGCAGGACGTCCTGCGCCGGCTCTACGCCATCGACGGAGTCAACGGTACGCACGCCACCGTCGTCCTGGACACGTTCTTCGAGCGGCCCCTCCCGCTGTGACCTGGTGGTGCACCGGGATCCGGTGGCAGGACGGCGGCCCCGCCATCGGGTGGTACGGGCAGGGCCGCGGCGAGCGGGCGAGCGTGCTCGCGTACGGGCAGCGGCTGGCCTTCGTCGCGGGCGGGGAGCGGCGCTGCCTCGGCGTGCGGCGGGCCGGGAAGCGGACGCCCTGCCCCACCGCGGCCACCGTGCCCGGGCGCGCCGGGAACGCGCAGTGCCCCGCCTGCGCCCGGCTCGACCGGTCCTTCTCGGTCGCGGCCGACACCAACGCCGCCGACCCGCGGACCTACCGCGTCTACCTGGCCTGGTTCGGGCCCGGCATGGTCAAGGTCGGGATCACCGCCGAGGAGCGGGGCCCGGCCCGGCTGCTGGAGCAGGGGGCGGTGGCCTGGGCCTGGCTGGGGCGCGGCCCGCTGATGGCCGCGCGGCGCACCGAGGAACTGCTGCGGGCGGCGCTCGGGGTGCCGGACCGGATCGCGTACGCCCGCAAGCGCGCCGTGCGGGCCGGGCTGCCGTCGGCGGCGGAACGCGCCGCGGAGGTCGCGGAGCTGCACGCCCGGGCGGCGGCGCTGGCCGCCTGGCCCGAGTCGCTGGAGCGGGTGGCGTGCGAAGTCACCGATCACGCGGAGGCGTTCGCACTGGACGCCCTGCCCGCCCCCGCGCGGGTGCTCACCGAGATGGTCCCAGGCGGGGCCGTCGTCGGCCGGCTGGCGGGCGCGGCCGGCCCCGATCTGCACCTCGCGGACGGGCTGGTGGTCGACACCCGGCTGCTGGCCGGGTGGGAGCTCACCGCCCCGCAGGACGCGGGGGCGGCGACCTCGGTGCCGGTGGCGGAGATCCCGGCCGCGGCCGCGCGGCCGCCCGCCGAGCAGGACGGACTGTTCTGAACACCGGCGGCCCCCAGTCCGCCAGGTGTCCGTGGTCCCGGTCAAAACTTGGATCCCTTTCGCCTTCCGGCACCTTTTCCGGTGGACATGCCAGGGGGGCGGCGCCGAGGGTGGTGGGCATGAGCATCCAGCCGGTGGCGGCCTTCGAACCGCCTTACGTCATGGCCGTCTTCAGCAATGTCCGCACCGACGACGACAGCGGTTACCCCGAGACCCTCGCCCGCATGAACGAGATCGTCCAGGCGAATCCCGGCTTCCTCGGCTACGAGTCCGCGCGCACCCCCGGCGGCCTCGGCATCACCGTCGCGTACTTCCGCGACCACGAGTCCCTCGCCGTGTGGCGCCAGGACCTGGAACACCAGGCGGCCATGAAGCAGGGCCGCGCCGACTGGTACGAGAGCTACACCCTGCACGTCGCGACCGTCGAGCGGAGCCACGGCTTTGCCCGCAACGGCTGAGGCGGTCCGCGCCTTCCGGCAGCGCCTCGGGCTCCCCGGACTCGTCGACGTCCACACGCACTTCATGCCCGAGCGGGTCCTGGACAAGGTGTGGGACTACTTCGACGCCGTCGGCCCGCTGACCGGCGTCGAATGGCCCATCACCTACCGGCACGAGGAGGAGCAGCGCGTCGCGCTGCTGCGGGAGTTCGGCGTCCGGGCCTTCACCGCCATGCTCTACCCGCACAAGCCGGCGATGGCCGCCTGGCTCAACGCCTGGTCCGCCGATTTCGCCGCCCGTACCCCCGACTGCCTGCACACCGGGACCTTCTTCCCGGAGGAGGGCGTGGTCCCGTACGTCCGCCAAGCCGTCGATGCAGGGGCCCGGATCTTCAAGGCCCACCTCCAGGTCGGCGGCTACGACCCGAACGACGACCGGCTCGACCCCGTCTGGGGGCTGCTGGCCGAGGCCGGGATCCCGACCGTGATCCACTGCGGCTCGGGGCCCGCCCCCGGCAAGCACACCGGACCCGACCCGATCGCCCGGCTGCTGGCCCGCCACCCGCGGCTGCCGCTCGTCATCGCCCACATGGGCATGCCCGAGTACGCCGACTTCCTCGACCTCGCCGACCGGTACGCCGAGGTGCGCCTGGACACCACCATGGCCTTCACGGACTTCTCCGAGCGGTTCGGCGGCTTTCCGACCGGGGAGCTCGGGCGGCTCGCGGACCTCGGCGACCGGGTCCTGCTCGGCACCGACTTCCCGAACATCCCCTACCCGTACGAGCACCAGCTCGACGCCCTCGAACGGCTCGGCCTCGGGGACCGCTGGCTGCGGGCGGTCTGCCACGACAACGCCGCCCGGCTGTTCCGCCTCGACCACGGACCCGTTTCTCAGGAAATTCACAGGTAGGGACAAGAAAGGTCTCAGAGGCACCGGACAGCGTGTCCGGTATGACTGCGACGACCACCACCCACGCGTCCACGTCCACCAGCAACCCCACGGCCCTGGTGCGGCCAGACGGCGGGCCCTGCCGGGTGCTCGTCGTCGACGACGAGGCCTCACTCTCCGAGCTGCTGTCCATGGCGCTGCGCTACGAGGGCTGCGAGGTCCGCAGCGCCGGCGACGGGGCCGGCGCGGTGCGGGCGGCGCGCGCGTTCCGTCCGGACGTGGTGGTCCTCGACGTCATGCTCCCCGACATGGACGGCCTCGCCGTCCTCGGCCGGCTGCGCCGGGAGCTCCCGCAGGTCCCCGTGCTGTTCCTGACCGCGAAGGACTCCGTGGAGGACCGGATCGCGGGCCTCACGGCGGGCGGCGACGACTACGTCACCAAGCCGTTCAGCCTGGAGGAGGTCGTGGCCCGGCTGCGCGGCCTGGTCCGACGCTCGGGCGCGGCGCAGGCGGCGCGCAGCGGCTCGGTCCTGGCCGTCGGGGACCTGCGGCTCGACGAGGACAGCCACGAGGTGGTGCGGGGCGGGCGGGAGATCCACCTGACCGCCACCGAGTTCGAGCTGCTGCGCTACCTGATGCGCAACCCGCGGCGGGTACTGAGCAAGGCGCAGATCCTGGACCGGGTGTGGTCGTACGACTTCGGCGGTCAGGCCAACGTGGTCGAGCTCTACATCTCCTACCTGCGCAGGAAGCTGGAGAGCGGGCCTGGCCTGCCGGGGATGATCCACACCCGGCGCGGCGCCGGCTACCTGATCAAGCCGGCGGAGTAGTGGCCTTCCGGACCCGATGGCGTGTGCCCGGAGGCGGGACGCGCACTTCAGGGCGGACGCGCACCCGGCGGCCCTGGTCGCTGAGGACCCGGCTCGTCGTCTCGGCGGTGGCACTGATCGCCGTCGTGGGCGCGGCCCTCGGGGCCGTCACCACGCTCGCCCTGCGCTCGTACCTGGTCACCCAGCTCGACGAACAGCTGGTCACCTCCGTCAAGATGGCCACCCACCCCGGCGGCAAGGCGGCCCGGGAGAGCAGCGGCGGATTCTCCATGCCCCCCGGCAGCCCGCTGGACGCCGCGGGCATGCGCCTGGGTGCCGACGGCGCGGTGCTCGCGACCGCGCGCACCGCCCGTATCGAGGGGTGGCCGCCCGTCCAGGTGCCGCCGCTCACCGAGGCCCAGAGCAAGGCCCTCGCCGATGCCGGACGCGAGGCCGCGCGGGGATCGGCCGGGGCGGTGGACGCGGAGCTCCCGGGCCTGGGCACCTACCGGGTGCTGACCGGCCCCGACGGGAGCATCGTCCTCGGCTTCCCGCTGCGCGAGGTGGACTCCACCGTGCGCACCCTGGTCGTGGTCGAGGTCTGCGTCACCCTGGCCGGACTGATCGCGGCCTCGCTCGCCGGGCAGGCCCTCGTCGGGGTCGCCCTGCGCCCGCTGCGCCGAGTGGCCGCCACCGCGACCCGGGTCTCCGAACTGCCCCTGCACCGGGGCGAGCCCGCCCTCGACGAGCGGGTCCCGGACGCCGAGGCCGACCCGCGCACGGAGGTGGGCCAGGTCGGTGCGGCCATCAACCGCATGCTGGGCCATGTCTCCTCCGCCCTCACGGCCCGCCAGCAGAGCGAGACGCGGGTGCGCCAGTTCGTCGCCGACGCCAGCCACGAGCTGCGCACACCGCTGGCCTCCATCCGCGGCTACGCCGAACTGACCCGCCGAGGGCGGGAGGAGCCCGGCCCCGACACCCGGCACGCCCTGGGCCGGATCGAGTCCGAGGCCACCCGGATGACCGGCCTGGTCGAGGACCTGCTGCTGCTGGCCCGGCTCGACGCGGGCCGCCCGCTCGCCGTCGGCGAGGCCGACACCGACACCGACCTGGTCCCGCTCCTCGTCGACGCCGTCAGCGACGCCCGGGCCGCAGGGCCCGGGCACCACTGGCGCCTGAGCCTGCCCGACGAGCCCGCGCCCGTCCGCGCCGACCCGGCCCGGATCCAGCAGGTCCTGGTCAACCTGCTCGCCAACGCCCGTACGCACACCCCGCCCGGCACCACGGTCACCGCGCATGTTTCACGTGAAACATCCGCCGTCCGGCTGCGCGTCGAGGACGACGGACCCGGCATCCCGCCCGAGCTGCTCCCCCACGTCTTCGAGCGTTTCGCCCGCGGCGACGCCTCCCGCTCCCGCGCGGGGGGCTCCACCGGGCTCGGGCTGGCCATCGTCCAGGCAGTGGTCGAGGCGCACGGCGGGCGGGTCGGCGTACGCAGCGAGCCGGGTCGGACCTGCTTCGAGGTCCTGCTGCCGTACGCCCCGGACCCCGCACCCGCCCCTGCCTCCGCAGGCGCTGCGGGGGCCGAGGGTGGACCCGCCCGGGATTCAAAGACGGGGCACAGGCTCACCACACGGAGGTGACAGGCCCCCCGGCGAGTGTCGGACCATGCGAACCGACACCTCCACCGGGGCCCTTCCGGCACGGGCGCCCCTCGCGCCCGTACCCGGCGAGCCCGTCCTCGACGTGGTGATCCCGGTCTTCAACGAGGAGAAGGACCTCGGCCCGTGCGTGCGCCGGCTCCACGAGCACCTCACCCGTACCTTCCCCTACCCCTTCCGGATCACGGTCGCCGACAACGCGAGCACCGACGCCACCCCCGAGGTCGCCGCCTCTCTCGCCGCCGCCCTGGACGGCGTACGGAGCATCCGGCTTGAGGCGAAGGGCCGTGGCAGGGCCCTGCGCACCGTCTGGTCCGGCTCCGACGCCCCTGTCCTCGCCTATATGGACGTCGACCTCTCCACCGACCTCAACGCGCTGCTGCCGCTGGTCGCACCGTTGATCTCCGGCCACTCCGACCTGGCCATCGGCACCCGCCTCGCCCGCTCCGCGCGGGTGGTGCGGGGAGCGAAGCGGGAGTTCGTCTCCCGCGCCTACAACCTGCTCCTGCGCTCCTCACTCGCCGCCCGCTTCAGTGACGCCCAGTGCGGCTTCAAGGCCATCCGGCGGGAGGTCGCCGAGCGGCTGCTGCCGCTGGTGGAGGACACGGGCTGGTTCTTCGACACCGAGATGCTGGTGCTCGCCGAGCGCGCCGGGCTGCGGATCCACGAGGTGCCCGTGGACTGGGTCGACGACCCCGATTCCACCGTCCACATCGTCAGGACCGCCACCGAGGACCTCAAAGGCGTCTGGCGCGTGGGCCGGGCCCTGGCCGTCGGCGCCCTCCCGCTGGACCGGCTCGCCCGTCCCTTCGGCGACGACCCGCGCGACCGCGCCGCCCTGCCCGGTGTGGACGGCGGGCTGGCCCGCCAGCTCCTCGGCTTCTGCGCCGTCGGTGCCCTGTCCACCCTGCTCTACCTCGCGCTGTACTCCGCCTTCCGCGCCGGCGCCGGCGCGCAGCTCGCCAACGGCGCCGCGCTGCTGCTCTCCGCCGTCGCGAACACCGCCGCCAACCGACGGCTCACCTTCGGGGTGCGCGGCCGGGACCGGGTCGTGCGCCACCAGGCCCAAGGGCTGGTGGTGTTCGCCATCGGCCTCGCCCTGACCAGCGGCTCCCTCGCCGCGCTCGGCGCGGCCACCGCCGATCCCGCACACGGCACCGAACTGGCCGTGCTGATCACCGCCAACCTGGCCGCCACCGTGCTGCGGTTCCTGCTCCTGCGCGCCTGGGTCTTCCCCGAGCGGCGTGACACCCCTGTGAAGGACGACATCCGATGACCACGGCGACACCCGCGCTCTTCCCGGTCCCCGAGGCCCGGTCCCGTACCGGCGGCAGTGCCGTCGACCGGCCCCGGTGGGAGCGGCCGGCCCTCGCCGGGCTGCTGATCGCCACCGCGGCACTGCTGCTGTGGGACCTCGGCTCCTCCGGCTACGCCAACTCCTTCTACTCGGCCGCCGTGCAGGCGGGCAGCGAGAGCTGGAAGGCGTTCTTCTTCGGTTCCTCCGACGCCGGCAACTCCATCACCGTCGACAAGCCCCCGGCCGCCCTGTGGCCGATGATGCTGTCGGTCCGGCTCTTCGGACTGGGCGCCTGGCAGATCCTCGTCCCGCAGGCCCTCATGGGAGTCGGCACGACGGCCGTGCTGTACGCCGCCGTACGCCGACAGTTCGGGCCGGGAGCCGCGCTGCTGAGCGGCGCCGCCTTCGCGCTCACCCCCGTGGCCGCGCTGATGTTCCGCTTCAACAACCCCGACGCGCTGCTGACCCTGCTGCTGACCGTCACCGTGTACTGCGTGCTGCGCGCCCTCGACGGCGCCCGCACCACCTGGCTGGTCTGGGCGGGTGCCGCCGTCGGCTTCGCCTTCCTCACCAAGACCCTCCAGGCCTTCGTGATCCTGCCGCCGCTCGCCGTGCTGTACGCGGTCTGCGCCCCGACCCGGCTGCGCAGGCGCCTGGGCCAGTTGCTGCTGGCGGGGGCCGCGATGGTGGTGGCCGGCGGCTGGTGGGTCGCGATCGTCGAGCTGTGGCCGGCCTCCTCCCGCCCGTACATCGGCGGTTCGCAGACCAACTCCTTCCTGGAGCTGACCCTCGGCTACAACGGTCTCGGCCGGATCAACGGCAACGAGACCGGCAGTGTCGGCGGCGGCGCGCGGACCGGAGGGGCCGGCGCCGCGGCGGGTGCGGGCGGCTACGGCATGCCCGAGGGCGGCCCGGGCGTCAGAACCGGGGGCGGAGGCTGGGGGGAGACCGGCATCGACCGGCTGTTCGCGGGCAACGTCGGCGGTCAGATCTCCTGGCTGCTGCCGGCGGCCATGGTGCTGCTCGTGGTCGGACTCGTGGTCACCTGGCGGGCCCGCCGGGCCACCGACTCGCTGGAGGGCATGGCCCGGGCGGCGTTCCTGGCCTGGGGCAGCGCCCTGTTGATCACCGCGGTGGTCTTCAGCTCCATGCAGGGCATCTTCCACGAGTACTACACCGTGGCGCTGGCACCGTTCGTGGCCGCGCTGGTCGGCATGGGCGTGGCCGTGCTGTGGGAGGAACGCAGCAGCCGGGCCGCCGTGTTCACCCTGTCCGGGCTGCTCGTTCTGACCGCCGTCTGGTCATGGGTGTTGCTGGGCCGGGCCACCGGCTACCTGCCGTGGCTGCGCTGGACGGTGCTGCTGGGCGGGCTGCTCGCGGCGGCCGCGCTGCCGTTCGCCGCGCGGCTGGGGCGCTCGGGGCTGCGGCTGGTGGCCGCCGTCGGTCTGGGCGCGGCGCTGGCCGGGCCGTTCGCCTACTGCATGACCACCGTGAGCACCGGGCACACCGGGTCGATCGTGACCGCCGGCCCGGCGGTGGCGGGCGGCCGGGGCGGCCCCGGCGGCATGCGGGGCGGCCCCGTCCCCGGCCCCGGCGCCGGTCCCGGTGGCGAGCTGCGCGCCGGAGGCCCCGGCGGCGCCGCCCTGCCGGGCGGGATGCCGCCGGGCGCGATGCCGCAGGGCCAGGGCGGCCAGGGCCAGGCCGGCCGGGACGGACGCGGCGTCGAGCGCGTCGGCGGCGGTCAGGGCGGTCCCGGCGGCCTGCTGAACGGCGCCCGGGTCGGCGCCGAGGCTAAGACGTCGTTTCTTATGGCGTGATCGTTCGTTGGACCGTGCATGAAGGACTTGGTTGAGCGGCTGGTCCCGGATGAGCTGTGGGTGTTGTTCCGGCGAGTGGTGCCGCCGACGG